>DAIQAO010000010.1:0-40122 GCA_036781645.1 Dissulfurispiraceae bacterium | reverse complement strand
AACAATCTAAAGCAGAGGGATACTTTTTGCCCCAATCCCTCTTAAAAATTTCCAACGCCTCTTTTGCATGTTCATATGTAGGAGCATAAAATATCTTTCTCAAAGAATCTTTTACCTTTTCTCTGTCTTGCTCCAAAACTTTATCCAAAATATTCTTTATCCTATGTTTTGTGCATCTCTGTATATCAGGGTTCGGCAACAAATCCTCTACGTTAATTCTGCTAATGAACTGCCCTGATTCAATTCCAACGACATTTTTTCGATGACTTTTTTAGACTACTTTGATAAACTTTCTGTGAGGGCATCAATTCTCCTTTCTCCCTTTTTTGAATTTGGATAATTCATGTTACAGTATCATAAAATTATGCATAAGTAAAAAGTAGCTTGCTCAATCTGATGGCATTTTAAGCTAAGTTCTCGATTCGTTGAACTATGAAAATCAGTCATAATATAAAAGGCTTTATTTTCGCCATTCTAATCATATTCATTTTCCTGTATGGCTATAGATACTACCGTTACACTCAAGAGGACCCTGATTTTTGCACATCATGCCATCTCGTCAGCGAATCATATCTTGATTGGCAGAAAAGTTCTCACAGCAAAGTAATCTGCCAGAAATGCCATGAAATCGGTGTTCTGGAGCAAAACCAGAGATTGCTTGGTTATATAGTTAAAGGCGCAGACCCAATCTCCCTGAATCATGGAAGGAAAAAGCCATGGATGCTCTGCGAGGGATGTCATAAAAATACCGCTTCACAGGGAGCTGTGTCTCCTGGCAAGGCATACGGTCATGCAAAGCATGTGGCAATGCTTAAGATTGAATGCAAACAATGCCATGTCTTAAAACTTCATAATATTCCTCATGATGACCACTCGTGCATAAAATGTCATAAGAATAAAGATGTGCACGGCATCATTCTCGCAGAATTTTCTTGCATAAACTGCCATCCTTTTACGAGGAAGCATCCTGTTATGACGCCTCCTGATAAATGCACAAAATGCCATGTAAAGATGCAACAAAAAAATCCTAAAAGCAAACTCTCCTGCCACTACTGCCACAAACCTCATATAACAGGCAAACCTACGCATTCAACATGCGTTGAGTGTCATAAAACCGAGGCAACCGTTGGACAGCACGGCTTTCACGCAAAGCAGGGGATAGAATGTATGTATTGCCACAAGCCTCATTTATGGAGCATAGCATCGCAGAGGAAAAAAGAGCTTTGCAGTGAATGCCACTCTTATAAGGACCCAAGAAAGTTCATCTATATATTTTAGTCTTTTACAACCAACTCCCAAAATCAGTGATAGAACTGAGAACTTAACAAAATCAACAAGATAGATAGGAAGGGCTAGTGATGGATTTTTATACGACACCTTATAAAAGAAATCTTGAGAAACTTTAGCAAAAGACATTGCATTATAAAGAATAAAGCAAAATTAAAATGAAATCGTCGATTATAAAAATCCTGAAACAGCCCTTACTATCGCTATTTTAAGATAACTCCTGAATCTTGACTTATAGAGGCATTTAAGGTTTAAATAATTAGTCTATGCTAAGAAATTTATTTTTTATGCTTATTATCGCTTCTCTGCTGATTACCTCTTGCGGAAAAAAAGCCGCGCAAAGGGATGAAGCTTTTGACGCCGAGAAATTTCTTGCTGCTGCCGATAAACTCATCAGCAACAAGGAATACGAGGAGGCGAGAAAGATACTCGTTGAGGTCAAAAACAGGGATAAATCCAAAAAATACGCACCTGTCGCACATCTCAAGATTGCTGATTCCTATATAAAAGAAGAGGAAATTCAGTCTGCTATTGAGGAATACCGTAAGTTTATTGAGCTTTATCCCGACAATCGCTTCGCATCGTATTCGCAATACCAGATCGCTATGGCATATTTTAACCAGATTGAATCCCCCGACAGGGGCTCAGGGGCAGCCCAGAAGGCGCTCAGTGAGTTTATGATCCTTAAAGAGCGTTATCCGAGAAATCCCTTCAGGGATATAGTAGAACTTAGGATTGAGAAATGCCGCAGTGTAATCGCTGAAGGCGAGTTTATCGTAGGCGAGTTTTATTACAAAAAAGGTTCATTTAATTCTGCTATAAAGAGATTCACAGGACTCATAGAACAATACCCCGAATACAGACGAAACGACGAAGCGCTTCTTTTGATTGGAAAGTCTTATCTGGGACTTAAAATGAAAGAGAAGGCTGCTGAGTATTTCAGGATACTGCTGGATAAGTATCCATCAAGCAGGTTTGCCTCCGAGGCTAAGAAAGGGTCTCTATAGATATCGTGAATGCCTCTTATTATCCTGCCTTTCTCAATGTTTGTGGTAAGCAATGCGTTGTTGTTGGAGGAGGCAAGGTTGCAGAAAGAAAGGTTCTGTCCCTTCTCAGCTCAGGAGCAAAAATAACGGTGATAAGCCCCGACATAACCTTAAGGCTCACGGTTGAGAGGGATAAGGGCAATATAAAACATATAAACAGGGATTACAGAATCGGGGATTTAAAAGGCGCCTTTCTTGTTATCGCAGCAACTTCTGATGAAAAGACAAACAAAAAAGTCGCATCTGGAGCCCCCTGCCTTGTAAATGTCGTTGATGCCCCTGAATTTGCTAATTTTATTGTCCCATCAGTTGTAAAGAGAGGGTTAATGACCATAGCTATTTCCACATCCGGTGTTAGTCCGGCAATTGCAAGAACTGTGAGAAGGGAAATCGAAGCATTTTACGGCAGCGAACTGAGCAAATATCTTGTTTTTTTGAAAAAACTTCGTAAACAGGTTTTAACGGATATAACCTCCAGTAAAACAAGGCGGCGATTGTTGAAAGAGATTGCCTCAGAAAAAATGCTCAGGCTTCTCAGAGAAAAAGGGTACAGGGAGGCGAAAGAGACGGCTCTCAGATTGTTCAGAAAGACAGTGTCGTCTTGATTTTATAATATTTATGCTTAAGGTTGGTGTTATAGGGGTAGGATATCTCGGTCAACATCATGCCCGCATTTTTTCAGAATTAGAGAATGTGCGCCTAGTTGGAGTCGTTGATATTGACGAGAAGCGGGCTGAGGAGATAGCGCAAAAATACGGCTGCGAACCATATATAGACTTTAATGATATTTTAAACAAGGTTGATACAGTCAGTATTGTAACTCCTACCAGAGAACATTTCTCAACGGCTATAGAGTGCATAAAGGCTGGCAAGGACATCTTGATAGAAAAGCCTATTACGCAAAGCCCTGACGAGGCTGAATTGCTTATAGAAGAAGCCGAAAGAATGGGTGTAATTATCCAAGTGGGTCATCTTGAGAGGTACAATCCTGCGGTCGTAAAGGTTTATTCGCTGATAAATGACCCCCTTTTTTTTGAAGCTGAAAGATTATCAACCTTTACAGGACGCGGAACGGATGTGGATGTTGTAGTTGATTTGATGATTCACGACATTGATATAATACTCTCGATTCTTTCCAGAAATGGGAAAGCAATCGCCGTTAAGGACATCAAAGCTGTTGCTGCAAGGGTTCTGACGGACAAGCCGGACGTGGCTAAGGCATGGTTTGATTTTGGAGAAGGCATTCAAGCTGTATTCACAGCGAGCCGTGTTTTTCATGAAAAGTCGAGGTTGTTAAAAATTTTTCAGAAAGACTCCAATATAATTGTAGATTATCAGGGAATGAGCATTAAGAGATTTTTTCTTAAAGATGGAGAGCTTAAGAGCGAGATAATAAGGGTGGATATAAAAGAGCCTCTTAAAGAAGAATTGAAGGATTTTGTAGATTGCGTGATTACAAGGCGTAAACCTATAGTTTCAGCACTTGATGGAATGAATGCCCTCAAGGCAGCTCATAGAGTAACTGCTGAAGGTGTAATAATATGAAACCGATGATTGACCTAAAGAGACAATATCTTGATATAAAAGAAGAGATTTTTGCAGAATTAAACCAGATTTTTGAAAGCTCCAGATATATCCTCGGCACAAAGGTCTCAGAGCTTGAAAATAAAATAAGAGACTATCACGGAGTAAACGACGCTATAGGGCTTGCATCTGGCACTGACGCCCTTTATCTATCTATGCTTTCTCTGGGGATCGGCAATGGAGATGAGGTTATTACAACACCCTTCACCTTTTTTGCTACTGCGGAGGCAATCCTTTATACCGGGGCAAAACCTGTGTTTGTGGATATAGACCCTGAAACCTTCAATATCGACGCATCGCTAATACCGCAGGCAATCACCGAAAAAACTCGCGCTATCCTCCCCGTTCATTTGTTTGGACATCCAGCGGATATGGATTCTGTAATGGAGATTGCAAATAAATATAATCTCAAGGTAATTGAGGACTGCGCCCAGTCATTTGGTGCTGCCCTTAACGGCAGAAAGATTGGAAGTTACGGCGATGCTGGATGCTTCAGTTTTTATCCGAGCAAGAATCTTGGGGCTTACGGTGATGGCGGAATGGTAATACTGAATGACCATGCAGCCGCAGAAAAAATAAGGATGTTGAGAAATCACGGCTCTTCGGGCGGCTATAAACACGAATTTGCTGGTTACAACAGCAGGCTTGACGAAATACAGGCAGGTGTATTGCTTGTTAAATTCAAAAGAATTGAGGAATACAACTCTAAAAGATATCAAAAGGCGATGCTTTATAACAGTCTTCTCGAAGGAGTAGTAAATACCCCTGTAGAAAAGGGCGATGTCACCCATGTATATCATCAATATACAATCACGAGCGAAAAAAGAGACCTAATTCAGGAATGCCTCAAGAAAGAAGGCATTCCTTCCGTCGTGTATTATCCCATCCCCCTTCACCTGCAGAAAGCCCTCAGTTATTTGGGTTATAAAGAGAATGATTTCCCCGTTGCCGAAAAAGCAGCGAAGAATGTGCTTTCCCTTCCGATGTATCCCGAACTTGATGAAAAGGACATAATAGCAACCTCAGAAGTAATCAAAAAATGCTTGAAAGGGTAATGATAATATCCGGTGAGAGTTCCGGCGAACTTTACGGAGCATTATTAGCCCGCACCTTAAAACTCCGAAACCCAGATATCAAAATAATTGGCGTAGGTGGCTCAAGGATGCGGTCTGCAGGAGTTGAGCTAATCTCAGACATATCGAGCGCTTTTGGCTTATTAGAAGCTTTAAGCGCTTATCGGGATTTAAAAGAGACATTCCGCAGGGTTATCGAGGCTCTTTCAGACTTTAAACCCCAGATCCTCATACTTATAGATTATCCTGATTTCAACTTCAGGGTTGCAGATAAAGCAAGGGCAAGGAAAATAAAGATTCTCTATTATGTAAGTCCTCAAATCTGGGCGTGGAGAAGTTCGAGAATAAATATATTAAAAAGACTTGTTGATAAAATTGCTTTAATTCTGCCTTTTGAGGAGGATATTTACAGGAAGGCACAGATTCCTCACGAATTTGTGGGGCATCCAGTTATGGATGAAATTGCAGATATCACTGCTGAGGCGGGCTATGGTATAGGGGAACTCCGCACACCGAAGCTAAAGGAAATTGCACGGAAGGCAATAGGCATCAATCACGAAGGGCGTCTTATTGCCATGCTGCCAGGCAGCAGACGTCATGAGATAACAAAGCTCCTGCCAGTAATGACTGAAGTCATCGCTGAACTGTCAGAGGGAGGAGCAGATTATCGGTTTGTTATCCCAATTGCGCCAAATCTTGACAATAAGCTGATAGCCTTATTTGAACCACTCAAAGTGAGGTTCGCAAACTGCCATATAATTGCAGGTGAATCTATAAGGTCTCTTCTTGCATCTGACATAGCTGTAATCGCATCGGGGACATCCACACTTCAGGCTGCGCTTCTTGGGGTTCCTATGACAATAGTGTATAAACTTTCACCGCTCAGCTATACCCTCGGCAGGCTGATCATTAATGTAAGGCACATATCCCTCGTTAATATACTGGCTGACAGGTCTTTAGATGACAGAACATCTTTCAGGGTTAAAGAGATGCTGCAGGAAGAGGCTCACAAAGACAATATTATTGGTGAAATTAAGAGGTTAACGAACGACAGAAACTATGTATCTGAGATGCAGTTGATGTTCGATAAAATCAGACTGCTTTTTATCGGCAGGCAAGCTTCATTGAGGGTAGCGGAACTGGCAGAAAATCTGCATGGGTCGTAAACTTTCATAGAAAAATGCTTTACTTTATATACACGATAATATACATCATTGCGCTCATTTTTTTTCTCCCCTTTGAGTATATGAAGAGAGAAAAAAATAATAGACTAAGCTGGCTTAGAGAGCGAACGGGCAAGCCTCTTGAACCTGAAAACACAATTAATAAGCCCTGTCTTTGGGTTCATGCCGTATCAGTTGGAGAAGTAGTTTCGGCAGTTGCCTTTATTCAAAGGATTAACTCCGCTTTTCCAGACATACGACTAATTGTCTCTACCGTAACCGATACGGGTAGGAAGGTTGCGAAGGAAAGACTTGGCCATATCGCAAGGATTGTATATATACCTTTTGATATCCCTTTTTGTATCCGAAACGCAATCAGTAGCTACAAACCTTCTCTTTTTCTGATTATGGAGACGGAGTTGTGGCCCAATATAATAAGGGAATTTAAATGCAGAGGCGTTCCTGTATTAATTATAAATGGAAGAATCTCCGAGAGATCGTTTAATGGCTATAAAAAGGCAAAATTTTTCATAAAAGATGTATTGCAAATCATTGATAAATTTTGCATGCAGAATGAACTTTACGCCGAAAGGATAATTCAAATCGGTGCGCCTTCTGAAAAGATATTTATTGCTGGCAATTTCAAGTTCGATTCCCGCCCACCCAACTCTGTTCCTGATTGGACTAAACTGTTGCACGGCAGAGTTATAGTTGCCGGAAGCACCCACCATCCAGAAGAGGAGATAATATTGAACGCTTATATAAAATTAAAAGAAAAGTTTTCTTCAATCACCCTGATTCTCGCACCCCGCCATCCAGAGAGATTCGCTGAAGTTGAGGAATTGGTTAGTAAAAAGAATTTAAGATATATCAAGCGATCTGATTTACCGACGCAATTTCTTTCTAAAATTGAAAATAAAGTAGTGATATTGGATGTAATTGGCGAACTCGCTTCAGTGTATGGGGCCTGTGATATCGCAATAATTGGCGGGAGTTTTATAAAACACGGCGGGCAGAATCCTTTGGAGCCCGCCTATTGGTCTAAGGGGATAGTATGCGGTCCGAGCATGGAGAATTTTCCATTCATAGAGGAGTTTTATAGGGAAAACGCTGCTTTGTTCACCACCCCTGAAAATTTGTTTGATTGTCTGTTCAAGCTACTTAAAACCCCTGATGAGATTACATCAATGGGCAGGCGAGCCAGAGAGATATACGACAAGAATTCCGGGGCGATTGAGAGAACTTTCGGTGTTGTTAAAAATTATCTGAATTAGATTTTTGCGAGGGTTATCCCCTTCTGTGATTGGTATTTTCCAGCCTTGTCTTTATATGAAATTTCGCAGATTTCGTCCGCCTGAAGGAAAATGAGCTGCGCTATGCCTTCATTCCCGTATATCTTTGCAGGCAGGGGGGTGGTGTTGGATATCTCCACAGTTACATGCCCTTCCCACTCAGGTTCAAGGGGTGTTACATTCACAATTATTCCACAGCGGGCATAGGTTGATTTGCCAAGACATATGACGATAATATCCCTTGGTATTTTAAAATATTCAATTGAGCTTGCAAGGGCGAAAGAGTTTGGAGGAATGATACATACCTCTCCCTTAAAGTCAACAAGGCTTCTTTCATCGAAATTCTTAGGGTCAACGACTGTTGTGTTAATGTTAGTAAAA
Organism: Dissulfurispiraceae bacterium; assembly: GCA_036781645.1. Lineage (GTDB taxonomy): Bacteria > Nitrospirota > Thermodesulfovibrionia > Thermodesulfovibrionales > Dissulfurispiraceae > DYHD01. Next base: position 32,296 of record DAIQAO010000010.1, on the reverse strand, counting down.
ATCTTGAATTCATCCCCTAGTTTTATGTCATATCCGTATGAACTCACCCCGTATGATATCACACCTTTTCGTATCTGTTTGTCGCTGAAAGGTGTGATCATGCCTTTTTGTGCCATCTTTTTAATCCATTTATCTGATTTAATCAATTTATCCTCCGGCAGTTATGTAGAGCTACTCAGCCACAACAACCTTATCGCGACCTTCGGCTTTTGCCCTGTATAAAGCATCGTCAGCAGCTTTAATCAATAGTTCCCAATCCTCTGCGTGATTTGGGAATGCTGCTACGCCAAATGACATGGTGACAGCGCCTAAAAATTGATCCCCTCGCATGACATGCAGTTTTTTTACTTCACGCCTGAGTTTTTCAGCCCTTTCTTGTGTAATCTGAATGGTTGCATCAGGCATTGTTATCAGGAATTCCTCACCACCGTACCTGCTTGCAATATCCTCAGCCCTGATATTCGATTTCACAAAGGAGGCTATCTCTTTTAGCATTGTATCGCCAGCCTCGTGCCCGAATGTATCATTAAATCTTTTGAAGTGGTCTATATCAAACATAATCAGCCCACAGCTTGATTTTCTCCGTTTTGCCCGCTGAAGTTCTCGTTTGAGCGTTTCTTCCATATATCTCCTGTTGAACAAGCCTGTGAGCGGATCCCTTATAGCTTGAAATCTTAAGGTTTCCCTGAGCTGAATACTGTAAAGAGACAATGAGATATTTTCTCCAAGAATTATAAGAAACTGTTGTCTGGCGTCACTAAATTCAAGCTCTAAAGAGGGTGAAAATTCTTTATTGACCTGCAGGTGCAAAAGTCCGATGGATCTCCTCTGAGCAACAAGGGGGAGGCAGATATACCCCCCCGAGAAGTCTCCCGGTAAAAGCTTGCAGCTATGCCCGCTCCTCGTTTCTGAAAAGTATATCCTATTCAATCTCAACGCCCAGCAGTTAGATGGTTTGAATGAATTTTCTTCTATCCTGCAATCTCCCCATTTCGTAGCAATATCAAAGAGATTGGTTTTGTCGTTGTGCATATAAATACAGCCCGAGAAGGCAGGGAACAGTTCCATCATTGAGTGTGAAACAATGTCGTAAGCCTCATCAATGCTGGCGCATGACTGCATCAGTTTTGTAAAAGTGTTAAGGGTGCCTAAATCTTTTGTTGTTTTTTCAAGATTATTTGCCCAATCCCTTAACTGATTATTTATATCCAGAATCATTTTTTCGCTTGCTTTAAATTCGGTTATATCACGAATTATTTGAATGGCTCCTAATCTAGTGCCGTCTCTGCTGTATATGGGTGATGCAATAGCGAAGATATGTATATCATTTCCTTTAATAAAAGATGGTAGAATAACCTCGCCGGATATCGAATTTAATTTTCTTTTGATATTTATGTATGTCTTTTCAATATTCTCATCCGTTGAATTAAGAAGGTCTATCAATAAAGGTCTCTTATAACCATAAAAAGGAATCGCATAAGCGTAATCGCCTTTGCCGATAATATCAACCTTTTTTACGCCTGTCATTTGCTCTATAGCCTCATTCCATGCCATGACCTTTTTATCATTGTCTATAGCAAATGTGGGGTCAGGTATAAATTCTATGATGTCTTGAAGATTTTCTATAAAAAATTTACTCAAGTGGTTGGCATTTTTAATGGTTCTGTCTGAACAGGGCAAAATTTTTCCAGTTTTATCAGCCTTTTTACCTTGACCGGCGGGGAGATTATCTTTGTTTTGTTTTTTAAGCCTGTTTTCATATTCATCAAACTGAAGGGGTAATATTCTAAGAGTTCTTTTCAAAGAGGAAGGGGTTATATTATTTATAAAAACCTTGCAATCCAGACACAGCTTTGTTTTTGAGATGAAGTCGTCTGTATTTTTATCATGACAAAGAGTATCAGGAATAAGCCAGCAGTTGTCATCTTTATTTTCATACGCTGGGCACTCTTTTTTGCCGCATTTTAAAACTTCCCAGCAGTGAAGTTTTTTTGGCATATGTTATTTATATTCTATAAAACTGAGTGTTTTTATAGATAAAATATATTAAAACAAGTTTGAAAATCAAGATTTTTGCAATAGTTGGATAGAAAAAGCTGATGAATATAGGGTGTTAATACAACTTTGCCCTAAAACAGCGATAAAAAATGCTGTTCTCACAATGGGCTTTGAGCGGCTTTCACGATCGCAAAAGACTCGCCAGGATGGTGAGGCGTGATGGCGACCTCGGAGGAAGTCAAGGATGCCTTATGAGAATGAGCAAAAAGCTATTCACATTGTAACGAAAAATCCTATCGCTGATTTTGGGACTTTAAGCATATCTTGATAATAAAGGATTTATTTTTGTAGAATACTTGCAAGATTTATAAGGGAGGAGAGTGAATGAAAAAGGTTCTGATTGTTTTATCTGTTCTGACATTTTTAGTCATGGCAGCAGGGGAATCCTTTGCGAGGGCTGGTAAGGGTTCCTCATCCGGCTTCAGGAGCAAACCCGCGCAGACTCAGCCGCAGCAGCAGAATATCAACAAACCGCAGTCTCAAACGCAGCCTATGCAGGCAATGCAAAAACCCTCTTTTTTAAACAGTGGGATCTTTAGAATGCTCGTCGGAGGGTTATTTATAGGCGCATTGCTGTCGCTTTTTATGGGCGGAGACTTTGATTTCGGCGGTATGCCAGGATTAGTTGAGCTTTTAATTATTGTTCTTATTTTTATCTTGTTTTTAAAGATTGTAATGAAATTGGTAACAAGGTCCTGGCAAAAAAATAATCCACTGTATGCCTCTAATTCACATTCCAACTCGGGCATGAGCTCTTATAATCAGCCCGAGACGCTTTATAATACAACAGCATCTGAGACTGCAACCCTCGCTATCAATGAAAAACTGATAAAAGATGTCGCTATAAGCACCTTCAAACTTCTTCAAGAAGCCTGGACAAAAGGAGACCTCTCGATTGTTAGAAATCTCCTAACTGATAGGATGTATAACTATCTCGATAAACAGTTACACGAACTCAGGACCCAAGGCCTTAAAAATGTTGTAGATATTGTTTATTTCCAAAACCTTGATATTGTTCAAGTTGAGGGCGAAGGTGAAAATAAGGTCGTGATCGTTCAGATAGATGTGATGCTCAGGGACTACACCTTAGACCGAAATAATAATATAGTAGAGGGCTCAAAGGATACGCCCGTAGATGTCAAAGAATATTGGGCATTTGTCGGCAAGGCGCTTGAGTGGAAGCTTGATGATATAAGGCAGGTTCAAGAACAATAAGGGACTATTTGTAGAGATTACAAAAAGGCAAAGCCGCAGGGTTTTTGCCTTTTTTATTTGCTCTCCGCCATCGAATAAACTATACTACTAATATGCCATTATTCGGGGAAATATTCGTAAGCGAGTTGATTAAAAGACCTGTCTATGACCCTAAAGGGGAGATAATAGGCAGGATTAAGGATATTATTGTCGTCAAAGGAGAATCCTTTCCAAAGATATTTGGATTGATTGTCGAAAAGAATAACAACCTTTTTATAATTGACTGGAAGGATATATATCTTTTCAACAAGATAATAATATCCTCCTATATTCAGGCTGACAGCGTCTGGCAATATCAGCCTAATGAAGATGATCTCCTTGCCGTCAGAGATATTGTTGACAAACAGATAGTTGATATCAACGGGGCAAAGGTCGTGAAAGCGAACGATATTTTGCTTGAGGGCTATAACAACGATGCCCTGCTGATAGCAATTGATGTTGGCAAAAGAGCGCTATTAAAGAGGTCTGGAATAGGACGGTTACTCGGTAAGTTTTTCGGAATTCTGGAGTCGCGCATACCTGTCCATCTTATTGGTTGGAACTATATACAGCCCCTAAAACCGAAGTTGGATGCAATTGCTCTCACAGTCCCATCTCAAATGGTATCTGAACTCCATCCTGCAGATATAGCTGAAATTATCAGCCAGATTTCCAAAGATGAAGGGGCTCATCTCTTAAAAGATCTTGATATTGAAACCGCTGCGGAAGCCCTATCTGAACTTGAGCCAGAGATGCAGGCTGAAATAATCAGCTCAATCGAAACTGAGAAAGCCGCCGATTTGCTTGAGGAGATGTCTCCAGACGAAGCCGCTGATGTGCTTGGCGATTTGCCGGCTGAAAAGGCAAAAGAACTACTTGAGCATATAGAAAAAGAGGATGCAGAAGACATTCAGGAACTTCTCGTTCACAAGGAGGATACAGCCGGCGGTGTAATGACCAATGAATTTATCTCATATCAGCCTGAAATTTCAGTGCAGGAAGCTATTGATAGGTTTAAAAAGGATGCTGAAGAGATAGAGACAGTTTATTATATATATATAGTTGACGAGCATGAAAAACTACTTGGTGTTACCTCACTGAGAGAACTTCTCCTTGCTGACCCAGTCGTTCCACTCTCAGAAATAATGGAGACTCGCATCATTACAGCAAGCCCTGAGGTTGATGTAAAGGTGGTTAGCGAAATGCTTTCTAAATATAATCTTGTTGCCCTTCCTATTGTGGATAAAGAAGGATATCTTCTCGGTATCGTTACGGTAGATGATGTGCTCGATATTGTGGAGGAGGAGGCTACTGAAGACATCTACCGTCTTGCCGGCACATCAGAGATAAAATATGGGAAAATAGAAGAAGCAAGTCCCCTTGAGGTTGTAAAAGGCCGAATTCCCTGGTTAATGTTATGTTTAATGGGCGGATTGATATCATCTCTGGTCATAGGCAGGTTTGAGGCAACCCTTACAAGCGTAGTTGTTATAGCTGCCTTCATTCCTGTCATTATGGGTATGGCAGGCAATGCAGGCCTCCAGGTTTCTACGACAATGGTAAGAAGTATAGCCCTTAACACTATCCATAGCTTTTGGAGATACGCAGCTAAAGAACTGCTTTCGGGTCTCATAATAGCCTTTACCACTGGAATTATAATAGCTATAGCTGCATTTCTGCTGGAAGGTATGCCAATGCTCGGGTTGGTGGTTGGATTATCCATGTTTCTTGCGATTACGAGCTCAACCTTTCTGGCTATATTTACTCCCGTGATAGCGCATAAAATCGGTATTGACCCTGCTGTCACTGCAGGACCTTTTGTTACTGTGTTCAATGATATTTTGGGTTTGACAATTTATTTTACAGTTGCAACAATATTCATGAGCTATTTAATTTAAGCTTTTTATGATGGTCAAGACGATAGAATTCAGAGATGGCAAAGTTATAATACTGGATCAGGCAATGCTTCCTCATGATATTGTTTATATGGAGTGCACATATTATCAAAGGGTAGCAGAAGCTATCAAGAATCTTAATATAAGGGGAGCGCCTGCAATAGGCATTGCATCTGCTATGGGTATAGCCCTTGGCGCTCAGGATATCAAGGCGGGGAGCTATGCAGAGTTTATTGACAAAATCAATCCGATCATGGAAACTATGATTGCTACAAGACCTACAGCGGTTAATATACGGTGGGTTGTTGAGAGAATTAAAAAATTTCTCCATTCTAAAAGGGATGAGCAGATATCCAGACTTAAAGAAATGTTGATTGACGAGGCTAACAAGATACTTCAAGAAGACATTGAAGTTAATAAGGCTATTGGCAGATGGGGCGCAGAGTTCATCAGAGATGGCGATACGATTTTGACGCACTGTAATGCTGGAAGCCTTGCTACAGGGGGATATGGGACTGCAACTGCGCCAATGCTTATTGCCAAAGAGCAGGGCAAAAAAATTCAGGTGTTTGCTGATGAAACAAGACCAGTTCTTCAGGGGGCAAGATTAACTGTGTGGGAGCTCATGCAGGCAGAGATACCTGTTACTCTTATAACCGATAATACTGCCGGCGCTCTTATGAAGAGAGGCTTAATAGACCTCGCTATTGTAGGTACTGACAGGACTACCAGAAAAGGTGATGTGGCAAATAAAATCGGCACTTACACCGTTGCCGTTCTTTGTAAAGAAAACAAGGTCCCTTTTTATGTGGCTGCCCCCTTAAGCAGCATTGATTTCAACATTGAATCAGGGGAACTCATCCCTATAGAGGAGCGTTCTGCAGAAGAGGTTACGACTATCCGGGGGCAAAGGGTTGCTCCTGAAGGTGTAAAAGTTATTAATCTGGCATTTGATGTTACACCGGCTGAATATGTTACAGCTTTTTTTACCGAGAAAGGGGCTTTTTTGCCAAGAGATATAAGAAAATTGATTCTTGCTGATGTTGACTTTACTAAGCTGAGGCTAAAGCCGTCATGAAAATAGACAATATATTTGCTCATTATGCATCAGAAATAAAAACTGTCGAGGAAGAGCTTTTCCGAATATTTAATAGTGATGTATTGATTATACCCTCAATTGGAAGACATATTATAAACAGCGGCGGTAAGAGGATAAGGCCTCTTTTTCTTCTTTTAAGTGCTGATTTATGCGGCTATAAAGGGTCAAACCGATGTCTTCTCGCTGCCATTATAGAGGCTATTCATACTGCTTCGTTATTACACGATGATGTTATAGACGGTGCAGATACAAGAAGGGGAAAGAAAGCTTCTCATGTTTTGTGGGGCAATCAGATAGTCATTCTTGTGGGTGATTATCTTTATTCAAATGCCCTTAAACTCGCTGTCTCTCAAAAAAATCAGAAGATTATGGAGGCGCTCTCTGAGGCTACTACACGTATGACTGAGGGGGAAATACTCCAACTGCATAAGACAGCTGATCCTGATATTACTGAGGCTGAATATTTCAAGATAATATCTGCAAAAACAGGGATTTTAATTTCAGCCGCCTGCAGGATAGGCGGTATTCTGGCAGGATTGAATAGTGAAGCTGAAACTGCGCTCGCAAATTTTGGACTCAAAACTGGTATTGCCTTTCAGATGGCTGACGACATACTTGATTATATGGCTCGTCAGGAGGAACTCGGCAAAAAACTCGGCAAAGACCTCGAAGAAGGAAAGATAACTATGCCTGTTATTCAACTCCTTAAGAGTGTTTCGGAATCTGAGCGTCAGGAGGTTGTTGAGATAATCACCGCTTCATCTAAAAACAAAGAAGTTGTCGGTCAGGCGCGTATAATCCAGCTTTTTGACAAATACAATTCTATTAACGAATCGCTGAAGATTGCAAATTCCATTGTGCAGGAAGCAAGGTCTGAGCTTGACATATTTCCTGATACCCGAGAGAAGAGGGTTATTATAGAAATGGCGGATTATGCAATGATGAGGGAACACTGAGATGCATCCATATGTGGAGCTTGCGAAGAAGGCGATTAGCGATTATCTAAAAGGCAAAAAGACGCCATCCATCCCTTCGGATTTGCCGCCTGAGATGCAGAAAAAGGCAGGGGTATTTGTGTGCCTCAAAAAATCTGGAAAATTAAGAGGCTGTATCGGCACCTTTTCTCCATCATGCCAAAACATCTATCAGGAGATAATAAGAAATGCCGTCTCAGCAGCTAACGAAGACCCAAGATTTCCCCCTGTAAGTGAAGAAGAGCTTGAAGAACTCGCATATTCTGTCGATGTTCTTTCAGAGCCTACAATGGTGCATGATATTTCAGAGCTTGACCATACCAGATACGGAGTGATTGTTACAAAGGACTTCAGGAGAGGTCTGCTACTGCCTGATATTGAAGGGGTCGGTTCTGTGCAGGAACAATTAAAAATAGCTAAACTAAAGGCAGGGATTAACCCTGCTGATGAAGATGTAGTGATATATAAATTCACTGTCGAGAGATACAAATAAAATCAGATAGTTAAGTGTAGTAGATATATATTAAGGTTTTTTTTCTTCGCCCTGCGCTCTTTTAAAATCCCCGCTCTTGCCGCCTGTTTTTTCAAGCAGCATTATATCTGAAATGATTATTCCTTTATCCACAGATTTGCACATATCATAAATAGTTAATGCGGCTACGCTCACTGCAGTGAGAGCTTCCATTTCAACGCCTGTCTGCCCGTTGCAATTAGCGGTAGCCATTATTTCAACCCTATTTTTTTGTTCATCAACCGAAAAATCTATCTTAACAGACGTTAGATTGAGGGGGTGGCATAGCGGTATCAAGTGGGCAACTTTTTTAGCAGCCATTATACCTGCTATTCTGGCTGCTCCCAGAACATCACCTTTTAAGATCATACCCTGTTTGATAAGCGCTAATGTCTCGGGCTTCATATGAACAGAACCGGAAGCAACAGCTGTTCTTTTTGCAATCGGTTTTCCTGAAACATCTACCATTCTTGCATTGCCTTCTTCGTCTAAATGGCTTAATTTCATATATCCTCGTGAATTATTTTTTTACTTTTATCCTAAATTCTTTCATTAGCTTCCACAGCGTAACCCTGCTAATGCCAAGGTACCTTGCAGTCTGAGACCTGTTCCAGTTAAACCTCTCGAGTGTGGATAAAATATGTTCAGCCTTTTTAAAGTCCTTTTTGTCTCTATTGGCTGGACTGGTTTCTTTGAATATATATTCGGGAAGATCTGACATATCAATAGTATCGTCTTTTGATGTCATAGATGCATACTCGACTGCATTGATAAGCTGTCTAACATTGCCGGGCCAGTGGTAGAATTCAAGGGCTTCCATAGCCGCAGGGCTGATTTTTTTGATATTTTTACCGCTCATGATGTTAATTTTTTCGAGATAGTGAGAAAGAATAAAGGGAATGTCTTCCTTGCGCTCCCTGAGCGGAGGTATTTTGATGGGAATAACATTAATCCTGTAAAAAAGGTCTTCTCTGAATTGTCCTGCTGCAACCATTTGTTCTATATCCTTGTTTGTTGCAGTAATGAACCTGACATCTACAGACAGCGGTTTGTGGTCGCCGACGCGCTCAATCTCTCTTTCCTGAAGTACACGGAGTATTTTTATCTGCACAGAGTGAGGCATATCTCCAATCTCGTCCAGAAATATAGTTCCCTTATGAGCAGCTTCAAACCTTCCAATACGGTCTTTGAATGCACCTGTAAAAGCCCCCTTGACATGTCCAAAGAGCTCGCTTTCAAGAAGATATTCATTTAGAGCGGCGCAGTTTACTTTAATAAACGGTTCACGAGAACGTTTGCTCAGCCTGTGTATAGCATTAGCAACGAGTTCCTTTCCTACGCCGCTTTCACCGTGAATTATAACGCTTGCATCAGTTTCGGAAGCGTTTCTTATCTGTTCAAACAACCTCAGCATGGAAGGGCTTTTTCCTATAATGCCTAAAAAGCCGTATTCCTGAAGCAGTTCGCTTTTAAGCTTTTGGACCTCAAGTTCCTTCATATAAATAGAAGTGACATCTGTCATGACCTCAACAGCACCAGTTATTTCGCCCTTTTTATCTTTTAAGACGGTAGCGTTTTTAAGAAGATGTATAACCCTGCCGTCCTTAGATTTTATGATGCATCTCTTATTAGAAACACAGCCCAAATCGAATAGTTTGCAGTCCTTTCTTTTACCGTCAGGACTGTTTACAACACAAGTGTTTGTATCGAGTAAAGTGCATTGTTTGCCTAATACCTCGTCCATCTTGAAGCCTGTCATTTCTTCAGCAGCTTTATTGAAAAAAAGAATATTGCCGTTTCTGTCAACAACCATGAGTCCCTCTGACATGGTCTCCAGGATGCTATTAAGAAAATCTATATTTTTAAGAAGCGCCTTCATTGTTAATAAGTATATTAACATATTTGTTAACATAATTAACAGTTTATTAACAAGACATTTTTACAAAGTGCTTCCCAATGAACATCTCACCTTTGCAGTATGTTGGCAGATTTTTTGCAATTTAATTGTATCGGCAACTGAATCATCATTAAAAGGCTATTGTTTATAAACATTGCCGCTCAACCTCTGATATGCTTCGAATTAAGAAATATCAGTTTACTAGAACGTTTTTAATGGTGTATTAAATCTTAAAAATTTTTGAAATTTAAATCTATAGATTATAATTTAATTATAGATGAACGGCAGCTTCGAGCTGTCTAATAAAAAAATTAGGAGGCTGGGACTATGGGAACAATTTTTAAACGATTTGCGGTAGTTTTTCTTGTTGCATCGTTCATTCTTGTGTTTTCCGGAGCTCAAGCAATGGCTCAGGCGCAAAAACCCAAGATATTGAAACCATGTAATCAGTGCCATGCGCTGGACGAAAAACTGCTGAGAGGGACGCTTGGGGGCATCTCTGTAAAAGCAGAGACATTATCAATCAATACGGGGGTTATGTGGACAGTTAAGTTCGATGATAACACTAAGTTATCGGGCTGGGATACGCCTATTGGCAAGCTGCCAAGGGAAAAAGAGATAGCCATATCCTACACCGAAAAAAATGGCGAATTCTATGCTAAGAGCATCTCAGTAAAACAACCTGCCAAACTGCCACCCGATAAAGTTGTAAATACCGATTTTGTTGCTGAGAGAGTAGAGAAGCGAGATGCCTTAATAGTTGATTCGAGGCCTGCTGTTAGGTTTTATGAGGGGGCAATACCGGGCGCAATTAATATCTTTGATGCAGATTTTGATAAACACATTGATAAACTGCCAAAAGATAAAAACACGATGATAATCTTCTATTGCGGAGGACCTACTTGAAGGTTAAGCCCTGCCTCTGCCAGTAAGGCAGAGAAACTTGGTTATAAGAATGTAAAGGTCTATGTTGACGGCATTTCTGCATGGAGAAAGGCTGGAAAGCTCACAGTAGCATGTGGTCAATGTCTAATAGAGAGGCTAAAACTCGATATCCCAACCATAATTGTTGATTTGAGACCTGTAAGCGATGTAAAGAAGGGTCATATACCAGGTGCGGTTTCGATACCACTGACCGAGATCGCTGCTGCCTATGACAGATTTCCAAAAGATAAAAAAGCCCCTATAGTTCTTTATTCATACGACACAAAGTCTGCTGTTCAGGCGTTTGAGATAGTAAGCATATGGGGAGGTTTTACCAATATAACCGTATTGGAGGGTGGTTTTGATGAGTGGCTTAAGATAAAAGGCAGGGTTGCAACTGGTGAAATGCCCTCAAAGATCACATGGGAACCAAAGCCAAGACCGGGGGAGATAAGCGTTGAGGAGTTTAAGTCGATAGTTGAGAAGATACCTGTTGATAAGTTTGTGCTTGATGTAAGAGATTCAGACGAGGCTGAAAACGGCATGCTTATAGGCGCAAAGAACATTCCTACTCAGGATATTCCAAAGAGATTTGCTGAAATACCGAAGGACAAGGAGATAATTGTGCATTGCCTAACAGGTGTCAGAGCTGAACTTGCATACCATACCCTTAAAAATGCGGGTTATAAAACCAGATTCTTAAATGCTATTATCAAGATTGACCCAACGGGAAGATACGAAATAACAAAGGAATAACACTGCATATAAAAAGGCGACTGGATTCAAGCCAGTCGCTTTTTTTCATTTTATGCACATCGCCATTTTTTGTTATATTTATCATCATACCTCTCCCAAATAAATTCTTAGGTACTTTGCAATCAGAGGGATATGATGCGATTTCCGGAGCCAAAGAAATCGTGTCATATCCCTTCTTGAATATTATTTTGGACCCTTGTGATTTATCATCTTAAAAATTACTCTCAAGGAACCCTTCCTATCGCAAAATTTGGGGCTAATAATCTCACAACAAAAAGCACGAAACTACAAAAGCTGAAATATTTTTTGCACCAATTGAATATTTTAACTTCAGTTTCTCAAAATAAATATGTTACTCTAAACAACTTCAATTTATAAGGAGATTAAGTAATGAAGATTCTATTGGTAGCATTTTTTGCTGTTTTTCTTCTCACAGCCTGCGCAAAGGAAGGCAAGCAAAAAGAAGGTTATGTGGCTAAAATTGACAGCAAAGTAATTAGTAAAGAAGATGTGAAAGCTCAGATGAAGATGCTCCCCGAAATAGCCATACAGCATTTTCAGGGACCAGAAGGACTAACTAAATTTGTTGATGAATTGGTCAAAAAGGAGATGTTGTATCTGGAGGCACAAAAAAGGGGCTTGGACAAGGATAAAGAATTCCAGAAAAAAGTTGAAGAGTTTAAAAAGATAACGCTCATAAACGACCTGCTTGATAAAGAGATTGAGCTTTCACCTAAAGTAACTGATGAGGATATCAAGGGGTATTACGAAAAAAACAAAGAGGATTTCTTGATAAACAAACAGATAAGGATAAGCCATATATTTATAAAGACCGAGGACGAATTAAATCAAGTCAAACAAAGAATAGACAAAGGGGAGGACTTTGCCAAAATAGCCTCTGAAATATCTGCTGATAAGGCATCCTCCAAGGTTGGCGGGGATATCGGTTTTATTAAAAAAGGGGAATTAGCTCCTGAACTGGAAAATGTTGTTTTTACCATGCGTAAAGGTCAGGTGAGCGCCCCTCTAAAGGTGAAGGATGGTTTCAGGATTATTAAGGTTACCGATATAAAAGGCAATTTGGTTGAGCTTGATAAGGTGAAAGGGTTGATAAATCAGAGGCTTATAGCAGAAAAACAGAGGGAAAGCTTTGAGAAATTTATGGAAAAAATCAAAAAGAACTATAAGATTGATATAAATAAGGATGAAATAGCAAAGATGAATATCAGTGAGGGGAAATAATATCCGTTAAGTAGCCCTTCGACTAGCTCAGGGTTCGGGGTGACAAAATACATTGTTTTTATACTCGGCATCTTTTCACATGTCCTGAGCTCCTCGAAGGGTACAGCCTGACATGGCGAGTCGATTGCCTATGTTAATATAAATCAACAAACAGGGCACTTGATGTTATAGATTGAATTATTTCCCTATACAAAATTCCCTGAAGATTTTATCTAAAACTGTTTCTGATACGGCGGCTCCGGTTATTTCCCCAAGACTGTCAGCCGCCTCTCTGAGCAGCACCGCTATAATTTCCAGCGGTTCATTTCTCCCCAATAAGCCTTCTGCTTCTTCAAGAGACTTAATCGCCTTTTCAATGGCATCCTTGTGCCTGATATTAGATATCAAGATGTCTTTTATCTCTCCTGTCTCTACCCTTGTTAAGCATAACGAATATATCTTCTTTTTAAGCTCTTCGATTCCCCACCCTTTTGAAGCAGAAATTTTAATACATTCCTCTTCATTGATACCCCCTTCAGTTGCATTAAATTGAGCGTTTCGTATGTCAAGTTTGTTTAAAATGATCAGAGACTTTTTATTTTTTATTTTCTGAAGGACCTCCATATCGAGAATGTCTAATGGTGCGCTTAAGTCAAAAACTGCCAGAACAATATCAGAGTTTTCGATTGCCCTTAAACTTCTTAAAACACCTTCTTTTTCTGCAAGCTCACGGGATTCCCTGATGCCTGCGGTGTCCATAATTCTCAGGGGGAGTCCGTTCACATTGAGATAATCCTCTATAATGTCTCTTGTAGTGCCCGGAGATTCGGTGACTATTGCCCGATCTTTTTCGAGCAAGGCGTTAAGCAGCGATGACTTCCCAACATTAGGCTTCCCTACAATAGCTGTGGAAACCCCTTTCCTGAAGAATCTGCCTTCCTTATAACTTTTGGCTAATTCCCGCAGGCTCTCATTCAGGTTATTAATGTGCTGGAGTAATTTATCGCTTTTAATCTCTTCGACTTCATCTTCTGGAAAATCGATATAAGCTTCAACATTTGCGCAAATAGCAATAATTTTTTCTGTTATCTCTTTTATTTTGTCAGATAACCTTCCTTCGAGCTGTTTTAAAGCTATTCTCTCTGCAGTTGCTGTTTTTGCCCTTATAATATCAATAACAGCCTCAGCCTGAGAGAGGTCTATTCTTCCGTTCAGGAAAGCCCTTTTGGTAAATTCGCCCGGTTCAGCAAGCCTTGCCCCGCTTTGTAGAATCAAAGATAAGGTTTCTCTTAGCGGGATGATTCCTCCGTGACAATTTATCTCGACAATGTCTTCACGGGTGTATGTCTTTGGAGCCCTCATAACGGTGAACAGGGCTTCATCCACAGTATTTCCAGTTTCGGGGTCAATTACATATCCATAGGTAATGCTGTGAGTTTTTACTTCGGAAAGCTTTTTATTGTGAGGCGACTTAAAGATTCTCTCTGTCAGGTTGATTGAATCCTTACCGCTCAGCCTCACTATTCCTATGCCTCCCTCACCAAGAGGGGTTGAAATGGCTGCAATTGTATCATTTAAAGACATTTCTAACCTTCTGCTCTGGCATGTTTCTCAAGAAATAGCGATAGGATTTTTTATTGGATTGCGCTAATTTAAAGTTTACTGCGAGTCCTTCAAAAGTTTATATTCTATGCTGTCAACAAGAGCCTGCCATGAAGCCTCAATAATGTTTTCCGATACCCCGACAGTGCCCCAGCGAGAGATATCATCACCTGATTCGATAAGAACACGCACTTTGGCGGATGTCCCTTTGCCAGCAGTGAGCACTCTAACCTTATAGTCATGAAGCTTTACACTCTTGAGCTGTGGATAGAATTTATCCAGAGCCTTTCTGAGGGCGTTATCGAGGGCATTAACAGGACCATTTCCCGTCGCCGCTGTATGCTCGATATTTTTGCCGACTCTTACCATAATAGTAGCCTCGCTCAACGGGTCCTCATTATCTTTCCTCTTTGAAATAATTACCCGAAAGCCTATAAGGTCGAAAAATCTCCTGTGCAGCCCTAATAGCTTTTTAAGCAGCAACTCAAAAGAGGCATCTGCTCCTTCAAACTGGAATCCCTGATGTTCGAGCTGCTTTAGTTCATCAAGGATTAACTGCACTTCAGGGGAGTCAGGCTTAAGAGAAATATTAAACTCCTCCGCCTTTCTCATGATGTTGCTTTTGCCTGCGAGGTCGGAAATGAGCACTCTGCAGGAATTTCCAACCAGTTCAGGTTTTATATGTTCATAAGTCTCAGGTCTTTTTCTAATAGCGCTGACATGAATCCCGCCTTTATGTGCAAAGGCACTGTCACCTACATAAGGCTGACGTTTGAAATGACGAAGGTTAGCAATCTCATTGACAAAACGAGACAAATCACGAAGTTTTCTTAATTGTTCATCCATAAGGCAGGATATACCCAGCTTAATTTGAAGATTTGGGATTATTGAACAGAGATTTGCATTCCCGCATCGCTCTCCAAAACCGTTAATAGTGCCTTGCACCTGAGTCGCTCCTAACTCAACTGCAACAATGGAATTTGCTACAGCACATTCCGAGTCGTTATGGCAATGAATGCCGAAGGTGGAACCGACCTTTTTCTTTACGTCAGTCACTGCTTTAGCAATGCTTTGTGGAAGGGTGCCGCCATTTGTATCGCAGAGTATAAGACAATCAGCTCCAGCCTCTGATGCGGATTTAAGGCATTTTATCGCATAATCAGGATTATGTTTGTAGCCGTCGAAGAAGTGTTCGGCATCAAAAAAAACCTTCTCTATATTTTTTTTAAGCAAGGACACTGAATCGTAAATAACATCAAGATTTTTTTCAAGGGATATATTTAATGCCTCCTTGACGTGGAAATCCCATGTCTTTCCAAAAATAGTAGCAGCCTTTGCCTTTGAATCTATAATGGCTTTGAGGTTGACATCATTGGAAGGTTTGACTTTCGGATTATGAGTGCTTCCAAAAGCAACGACTATCGAAGTCTGTAGAGAGAGTTTTCTTACCTTTCTAAAATACTCTGTATCCTTCGGGTTTGAACCTGGCCAGCCACCTTCAATGAAGTGAAAGCCTAATTCGTCAAGCTTTTCGGTAATTCTGAGTTTATCTTCCACCGAGAAAGATATTTCCTCAGATTGGGCCCCATCCCTCAGCGTGGTGTCATAAACCTCTATTTTCCTCACGTCTCCTCCAATATTTCAGATTGTCAGGCGCAATCGCCCTTGCTACAAAACGAGGGAAAAATCTTAACCTGCCAGACCGAATGTGTCATGCAAAACTCTAACTGACAGTTCAGTATATTTTGATTCTATAACACACGACACCTTTATCTCAGAAGTGCTTATCATAAGTATGTTTATTCCATGACTTGCCAATGCCTTGAACATCTGTGCGGCAACTCCTGAGTGCGTCCGCATTCCAACCCCTATTATGGAAATCTTTGAGATGTCATCTCTGCTGGTAACTTCTTTGGCTTGAAGTTCTTTAGCGATATTTTCTGTTAGTCTAAAAGCCTTTTGCAGGTCTGTCTTAGCGACAGTAAAGGAAATATCAGCAGATTTGCCGTCACTGCTGACATTCTGCACAATCATGTCAACGACTATATTCGCATTTGCGATATCTGTAAATAGTTTAGCAGCGATGCCGGGCTTGTCGGGCAGCCCTATCAGAGTAATCTTTGCCTGATTCTTATCATAGGTAACTCCTGAAACCATAACTTTTTCCATATCTTCATCCTCCTTAGTAACAAGTGTGCCTTCATTGTCAGAAAAACTTGATTTAACTACAACTGGCACCTCATATTTCATCGCAAATTCAACAGAGCGGGTTTGCAGCACTTTAGCCCCAAGACTCGCCATTTCGAGCATCTCTTCATAAGATATTTTATCCATCTTTTTTGCTTCAGGGACAATATTCGGATCAGTAGTATATACACCGTCAACATCAGTGTAAATCTCGCATAAATCACTTTTCAGCGCCGCTGCAATAGCCACAGCGGAGAGGTCTGACCCCCCCCGCCCCAGTGTTGTTATTTCGCCTTCAGTCTCAGTTATTCCCTGAAAACCTGCTATAACAACGATATATCCGTTATCAAGGGCATTTAAAACCCTTCCGCCTTCAATCTTTTCAATCTTAGCCTTTGTATGTACAGCATCAGTTATTATGCCAGCCTGCCAGCCAGTTAATGCTAAAGCCTTGTGTCCGAGAGCCTCGATTGCCATCGCCGTCAATGCTGTAGTTACCCTTTCGCCGGAAGATAATAATAAGTCCATCTCTCTTTCGGAAGGATTGGATGATATTTGGTGGGCAAGGTTTATTAATTTATCCGTCTCTCCTGACATTGCCGAGACTATCACTACAACTTTGTGTCCCTCCTTAGCAGTTCTAACAACCCTTTCAGCTACAGCCTTAATCCTCTCAACATTTGCAACAGACGTTCCCCCGTATTTCTGCACAATAAGCATCAGACAAATACCTCCCATTAAGCAAATAGTAATCTTAAATAATAACATGACAAAATACTTGACTACAATTTGTTGAATCACAATAAAGATTCAGAAGGTCTTAATGAGCTCAAAGCTTCGGCGGGGAAAGCCCTATTTTCTGCTAGTCCATAAATTAATCTATATGAATCTAAAATGTTAAAATATTAAGATGTCAATCAAAAATTTGATAATTGAGGGCGCTAGACAGAACAACCTCAAAAATATCAGCCTCGAAATACCACATAATAAGGTCATTGCTGTGACTGGAGTCTCAGGTTCTGGCAAGTCTTCTCTTGCCTTTGATACGATTTTTGCTGAAGGGCAATGGAGATATATCGAATCCCTCTCGACTTATGCCAGACTTTTTTTGGAAAAAATAGACAGGCCCGATGTTGATGCAATTTACAACATTCGACCAGCTATTGCTCTGGAACAAAAAAATCCAGTTAAAGGATCCCGTTCCACTGTAGGCACCCTAACCGAGCTTTACGATTTGTTTAGAGTTTTGTATTCAGCAATTGCGACCCCTTACTGCCCAAAATGTTCAAAGGAAATCGTCAAATGGAACCCTTCTTTGATTGTCTCCTGGCTGCTTGCCGGCTATAAAGACATGAAAGCGGTGATTGTCTTTAAGACCAGCGAAAGCCTTCAGCGCCTTGTGCAGAAAGGTTACAACAGAATTTTGGTGAACGGCGTCATAACAGATATAGGTGAAACTAATGAGAATGTGGCGGACATAAAGGAAGTTGTTATGGACAGACTGATTATCAGAGATGAGCCCCGTTTGTCCGATTCAGTTGAAGCCGCGTGGAAAGAAGGCGGAGAATGCCTGAAGATAATTATTTTCAGTGATGATGGAAAAGCCTCCGTCAAATCTAAGGCTGAGCCTTCTGTTGCTAATTTTAATTTCTCCGCTAAAAATATATGTGATGAATGCAGTCTTGCATTACCTGAACCTTCACCCGTCCTCTTTTCCTTTAACCACCCTGTATACGCTTGCCCTGAGTGCAAGGGCTTTGGCAATGTCCTTCTGTATGACGAAAACCTTGTATCTCCAGACAGGATGTTGTCGCTTGCTGATGGTGCTATTGAGCCTTGGGAAATGCCGGCTTACCGATGGTGGAAGGAGCAAATGCTTACAGGAGCAAAAAAAAGCGGGATAGATATACTGAAGCCTTATCAGGATCTGAGTGATAAGGAGAGACATGTTATTTATAATGGCAACGACAATTTTTACGGGGTCAACGACTTTTTTAAAGAACTCGAGAGCAAAAGATACAAAAGGCATGTTAGGTTTTTGCTCAGCAGGTATCGCTCTCCTGTTATCTGCCCTGCCTGCAAGGGGGCGAGAATCTGTTCTGAAGCTCTTGCCTATAGAATTGGGGGGGTGAATATTGCCGAATTGTCGGATATGCCTGTGTCAGAGCTTATAAAATGGTTTGATAATTTGCCTTTGTCTCCCTCACAAAGAGATATATCTAAAGAGGTAATCAGGCAAATCTTACTTAAATTGCGATTTCTAATGAATGTAGGACTTGACTACCTGACCATGAACCGTCAGGCAAAAACCCTTTCAGGCGGCGAGTATCAGCGTGTTAATCTCTCGAACCAGCTCGCATCAGCGCTGACGACAACTTTATATGTCCTTGATGAGCCTACTATAGGATTGCATCCAAGGGATACGGATAAGATTTGCGGAATTATAAAAGGCCTTTCATCCAAAGGCAATACCATTATCATAGTTGAGCACGACAGGGATGTCATATCCGCGAGCGACTGGGTTGTAGAACTTGGTCCTGGCGCTGGCCATCTGGGGGGAAATATAGTATTTTCTGGTCCTCTTGATGATTTCAGGAAAACTGATACTGTCACATCTCAATATATCAGAGGAGATGGAGGCGCCTGCTATGAAAGAAAAGATTTCTTTATAGATAAAAAATCTTTTTTATTCCTGAGAGGCGCAAAAGGCAATAATCTGAAAAATATAGACCTCAGAATTCCTCTTAATTCTCTGACTGTTGTAACTGGTGTATCAGGCTCGGGCAAAAGCAGCCTTATAGTAGAAACTCTTTACAGGGCAGCTGCGCGGAATTTCAAAACTGAATCGGAGCAACCGCTCAGCTTCACCTCCATAAGCGGTCTCGAAAAACTTAGAGGTGTTAAGCTTGTTGACCAATCACCAATAGGCAAAACACCCCGATCTAATCTCCTCACATACATGAAAATGTTCGAGCCTATAAGAAGGTTATTTGCTTCTCAGCCCGATGCAAAGAAAATGAATCTTACCCCCGGGTCTTTTTCATTCAATGTTTCAGGCGGGAGGTGTGAGACATGCAAGGGCGAAGGATATCAGAGGATGGAGATGTATTTCTTTGAGGATATTTATATTAAATGCGAGGATTGCAGGGGTAAAAGGTACAAAGATAACATTCTTCAGATTGCATATAAAGGTAAAAATATCAATGATGTTCTGGAAATGACGGTCGAGGAGGCTTCAGTCTTTTTTACTGCCCTTCCTGAGTTAAGTTCTAAGTTCGGCATTCTCCGTGAAACAGGACTCGGTTATCTGAGGCTCGGACAGCCAGCCACGACTTTTTCAGGCGGGGAGTCTCAGAGGCTCAAGATATGCGCCGAACTCGAGAGCTCTTTAAGGCCCTTTTACGGCAAGGGTTTTCTATATATACTGGATGAGCCCACTGTTGGGTTGCATTACAGGGATGTGATGATGTTTATGGGCGTAATTAAAAGGCTTGTAAGCAAAGGCAATACGGTGGTCATAATTGAGCA
The DNA here is from genome assembly GCA_036781645.1 of Dissulfurispiraceae bacterium. Taxonomy (GTDB): domain Bacteria; phylum Nitrospirota; class Thermodesulfovibrionia; order Thermodesulfovibrionales; family Dissulfurispiraceae; genus DYHD01. Next base: position 12,411 of record DAIQAO010000010.1, on the reverse strand, counting down.
CAATCTCGACGTAGTAGCGCAGGCTGATTGGGTTATCGACCTTGGTCCGGAAGGAGGAGAAAGAGGGGGGGAAATAATATTTGAGGGTTCACCCGAACAACTTTCCAATGCAGATAATTCATACACCGGGATATATCTCAGGCGCTATTTAGTATAGATCCGGATAGATAACCTATAATGAAAAAAATAGCTATAGGAGGTATCTTCGAAATCCTGAGATTAGCAAAAGGAAGCGCTACTTTTTGATGAAGTTTTATCGCATCACCCCTATTGAAATATTTTATCGCCGATTTTAGTATATTCCCTTTTTATTGACCGAAATCAAGATAAATATTACAATATTAAGAGTTATCCATTCCTGAATCGAATGATTTTTCTCTTCCTGAATTCAGTTTACGCTCTAACAGAATATTATCTCAGGTTTTAATCTATCTCGATAATCTGGATTAGAGCTCAAACTGAACTTTGGGTAGTTTTATCACAATCGAGGAGGTCAAACTTATTATGAGCGAACTGGGAAAACTGGAAAAGCCTACTGTTGATAGTTTCATGGGCAAGAAAAAGCTTTATTGCGTCCCCAATGTCATATTTTTTAAAGATTTACCCAATGAATATGAAACTCTCTCGAACAGATATTGGGCCGATGTCTTTATACAGCTTGATAAACTCGAGACTGCATGGGAAATACAAAAGATTTTCTGTGAAAACATATACATCAGCGGGGAAGAGGCTTTAAATGTTCTTGAAAAAACCAACCAAAAGGCATTTGAGCTCATAAAGCAAAGGATTGAAAAGGGGGCTTCCCTTATACCACTTGAAAATAAGGAGCTTTTAGGGGAATTTATTGACTGGAGAAACTGTCTTGGCGTCGTTAGGACCCCAGACATATTCAGAAAGGTATATGACTTTTATGCCGAAGCCCTTAATAAAAGGCTTGAGCATGTTCAGAATACAATTTTAAGCAACATGCACGAGGGTGAAGCCAGTCTTCTGATAATGGAGGACGAAATGAGGGCTAAGATACAGTTCCCCCCTGACATTGAGGTTTTTCTTGTAAGACCCCCATCCTATGATGACATCATCAAATGGTTTAGGAAGAACATGCAGTAAATATAACAAGAAGCCAGCAGTAGTTTTTTTGCTGAATATTGAAAGTATCGAGGTTAGCTTTGTTGAACCATGACTTTCATTAGTTTATATTATGCCTGAATTCTCAAGTATCTTAAAAGAACTCAAGGAAAAATTTATAAAGGAGTTCACATCATCTGAGAAGCTCTTTTTTTTGCAAAAGGCTCGGGAAGCTATAAACCTCAAAGGCTACCCCGTTTGCGAAGACCTTTATTATTACTGCTATTTTCTTACAATGAGGGAAAGGCTCCGCAATACAAAGTCTTATGGAGGCGAAGGATACCTGAGACTGCTTTTAGTCCACGGAATGAGGGAAACGGAGGATGCAATTAAACTGCATGAAGAAAGGCTGAAGGATAATAAAAAAGCTATCCCTGATGAAAGGGGATACGAATTTATTGAGTATTTTTCAAAACCCTTATAAATGTGCAAAGGAGGGGGTATTTCCAAATTCAGAGATAGAACTAAAAAGACCTGTTGAATCAACAGAGGGATTGTAAGGGTTGCTGAAGGGTTTTTATAAGACACCTTATAAAAAAAGCTTAATGAAATTTCGGCAAAAGCCCTTAACACTAAAAAGATAAAGCAAAATCCAAATAAAATTTGTCGATTAAAAAAATTCTGGAGCAGCCCTTCCAATCTTTATTTTTAGTCGAATATCTCGGTATTCAAGGAAGTTGCTAATTAAATGGTAACATTAGATACGATAAGGGATATCAAGATTTGCCAATATAAGGATGGCTACCGCTTTTCTGTAGATTCCTTGCTGCTTTTTTCTTTTATAAATTTGCAGAGGGCTGGCGAGATAATAGATTTGGGAGCTGGAACTGGAATTATAGGCATTCTGCTCGCTCAAAAATATCCCAAAAGCAATGTGCTGCTTGTAGAACTTCAGGAAAGCCTTGCAAAACTTGCTCAAAGAAATATTGAACTTAATGGGCTTGGAGAAAGGATCAAAATAATCAAGGCTGATGTCAGGGATTTTGTGAATATGAATAATCAGATAGGTGATGGCGCATCTTCAAAATATCTGGATTCAAAATACGACCTTGCAGTATCAAATCCACCTTTCAGAAAATTAAAGTCAGGCTTACTCAACTGCGGCGACGAAAAGGCTATAGCAAGACACGAGATTATGCTCTCTTTGAAAGACCTGATAAAGGCTTCCGCCTATTTTCTGAAGCATCACGGCAGGCTATGCATCATACACCTGCCTGAGAGACTTAGCGAGATAATAACATTCATGAGACAGCATAATATCGAACCGAGACGGCTGAGATTTGTCCATTCAAATTTATATTCTGAGGCAAAGATGGTATTAATCGAGGCGGTAAAAGGCGGAAGACCCGATATGAAAGTGGAAAAACCCTTTTTTATTTATGAAAACGACGGAAGTTATACAGCCGAGATGGACGCTATATATGAAGCCAGTTAATGAATATCATTCAGAATAGTTACATTGAAAGGTTAAAAATTTGGATATAATTGCCTATACTTTAAAACGGCTTCTTCTGATGATCCCCCTCATTTTGGGAATAACAATCATCTCGTTTCTTGTTATTCATCTCGCCCCTGGAGGTCCAGTGGAGGTCGAGACAGAGATGGCACTCAAGGCGTCAGCACAGGCAAGGGAAAACCTCAAAAAACTCTATGGACTTGATAAGCCATTGCATGAACAATATTTTAATTGGCTTGAAAGATTTGCAACCCTTGACTTTGGCAAATCTTTTACTGACGGTAAAAAGGTTATAGATAAAATCAAGGAACGGATACCTGTTACACTTACAATCAACCTGCTGTCACTGATATTGATTCTCATGGTTGCGATACCTATCGGTGTTTTGTCGGCAACAAAACAATATTCTTTGTTTGATAAACTTACAACTGTATTTGTTTTTGTAGGATTTTCAACGCCTACCTTCTGGCTTGCCCTTTTATTAATGATAATTTTTGGCGTTACTCTTGGATGGCTTCCCATCTCCGGAATACAAAGCATTGATGTATCAGAGATGACCTATTTTGAACGTCTAATTGACTGGATAAAACACCTGATACTGCCTGTGGGCATCAGCGCCTTTGGCGGCATAGCTGGTCTGAGCAGATACTGCCGTTCAAGCATGTTAGAGGTTATACGGCAGGACTACATCAGAACCGCAAGGGCAAAAGGACTCAGAGAGAAAGATGTTATAATACGCCATGCTTTAAGAAACGCCCTCCTGCCTGTCGTTACAATTCTTGGGCTTTCTATCCCCGGGCTTATTGGAGGCAGCGTCATATTTGAGACTATCTTCTCTATACCCGGCATGGGGCAGCTTTTTTACTCGTCTGCAATGTCGAGGGATTACCCCACTATCATGGGAATACTCGTGATCGGCTCTGTCCTTACGCTTATTGGCAACCTCATTGCGGATATTTCTTATGCACTTCTTGACCCAAGGATAAGAGCAAAAAGATGATTCCATTTAAGGACGACAACCCTACGAGCATCTTTCCATATGTGACCATCAGCTTAATCGTTCTTAATTGTGTTGCCTTTATCTGGGAACTAACCTCACCATTAGGTATTCAGAAAATAGCTTACTATTTCGGCGCTATTCCAGAAAATCTGACATCTTTTCAAACAACACAGCCTGTTCATCCTGTTATAACTATATTTACATCAATGTTTTTGCACGGCGGGTTCTTTCATATTGGCGGCAATATGCTCTATCTGTGGATATTCGGAAATAATATTGAAGATGTGCTCGGGCACCTGAGATTTTTAATTTTCTATCTCTTCTCGGGAGTTTTCGCTGCATATGCCCATGCCATAACTAATACTGAATCCATAATACCCATGATAGGCGCAAGCGGGGCTGTGTCGGGAGTGCTTGGGGCTTATCTATTTTTATTTCCTAAGGCAAAGGTTTTCACGATAATATTTTTCGGTTTTTTTTGGCAGATAATAAAGCTGCCAGCTTTCTTTGTTATCGGTTTCTGGGCGGTGATCCAGTTCATTTCTGGTTTCGTAAGCTTTGGGTTTGACCAGCAGGGAGGAGTAGCATGGTTTGCCCATATCGGGGGATTTCTTATAGGCCTTATAACTATAAAATTATGGATTCCAAGAAAACGCTCCGATTTTTAGCAATGCGGCACAAAATTATCATTAATGAAATTTAATATATTCATTCATCACGATGGCGCGCTTGGGGATGTCTTGCTATCTTTACCTGCCATTAATTTAATACATAAGACTTCAAAATTCCTTCATCTCGCAGCAAAATCTGAAATCGGCATCTTTTTTAAACAACTTGGGATTGTCCAAGATATGTCGGGGACTGACAGGGCTATGTATCTGTCTTTATACACCGCACAACCGAATGCCGCTTTAAAAAAGTTTTTAAGTGGGTTTAAAAAGGCTTTCGTCTTTACTTCACAAGAGAATTCGGTTATCGCAAACAGTCTGAAGACCTTACTGCCGGATACTAAGGTTATAAAGACCATACCGCCAGAGAATTCGATTATGCATATTGCTGAATACCGATTGAGACAGCTTAAAACCATGATAGGTATGACAGATAATGAGATAGATAACGAGCATCCAAAAACCTCTCCACATATCCCGCAAGTCTATCTTAAAGAGGCTCGCAAAGCACTTTACAATGCTGGATATTCCGATGCACGCCCCTTAATATGTATCCATCCCGGCAGCGGAGGAACGAGAAAATGCTGGAAGCTCGAATACTATCTCGAACTTTCGGAAATACTCGTGAGAGATTATAAAGCCTTTGTAATTATATTTACCGGTCATGTTGAGAGCGAGACAACCAAGACAGAAATTAACAACTTCATTAGCGGCAAAAAGGATATGATTCATATTTCCGATAACGAACTAATTGGCATCGCTGCCTTTTTGAATATCTCACACATCTATATTGGCAATGATTCCGGGGTATCTCACCTTGCATCATTATTTTGCAGGAAAGTAATAGTGATATTCGGACCGACAAACCCTATCTTATGGAGACCTGTAGGCGATAATGTTGAAGTAATTTCATCCGGGCTAATGTGTTCGCCTTGCAGCGAGGCAATTTCAATGAACTGCCTCGATAAAAAATGTCTTCTGGAAATACCGATTTCAACAATTCTTGAAAAAATAGATATGCCTCTCTAAAGGCAAGTTAAACCTATCATCATGCATTACTTGGCAGGGGTTGTTTTCAAAATTCGGCAATAGAAGTTTGCAAAAAGTCCTCTCATCCTTGAGGGGAGAGGGTTAGGGTGAAAAAATAACTGATTTACTTACCCCCTCGCCCCAGCCGCAAGGTGAGAGAGGGCATAAGGGATCATCATTCGCCATTTTAGGTTTTTGGTCTTTTTATTGACATAGCATATCTATTCTGTTAGATTTTAATTATGAACACAGCAGAAAATGAAATAATCCGTAAAATAAGCTCGGGCTACAACCTGCCGCCGTTGTCATCAATAGCCCTTAAGCTTATAGAAATGGCTTCCGATGAAAAGGCGTCTTTGTATGACATGTCAATGCTTATAAAAGAAGACCCAGCGCTAACAGTGCGGCTGCTCAAACTTGCCAACAGCCCCTTTTACAGAATACCAACTGCCGTTTCCACTATAGAAGATGCGGTTATGAGAATCGGCTGCAATCACATCCGCCTGATGGCTTTGTCCATCTCTATTAGAGACACATTTCCCTTGGAAAAACATGAACAGATGGACTATGAACAATTCTGGAAGACTTCACTTTACCAAGCTCTTCTGGCTCGTGTTCTAGCTCAAAACTTAAAGAGCTGCCACCCTGACGAAGCATTTGTTGCCGGGCTTGTCTCTGAAATAGGCATCCTGATACTTTTTGATCTTTTTATTAAAGACAAGGACAGAGATTTTAAAGTAAAACTTTACCCGCTTGAAGACTTGCTTGCTCATGAAGAGCAAAGGTATGGAATAAATCACAGAAAGGCAGGAGAGGCTGCACTCAGGTTCTGGAAACTTCCCGAGCCTATTGTCGAATGCCAGAAATTTTACCCCAATTCACCATACAGTGGTTTTACGCCCTTGAGTTTTGTTTCTGAGATTGCCCGTCAATGTTCAAATTTCATGATATACAAAGAAATTGACTGGAACACCTTCTATCATAAAACTCAAAATGAATATAACCTAAATCAGGAAATTCTTACAGAGATTATGGTTGAGTCATTCAATACCGTTGAGTCAATCGCAGAGAGCATGAAAATAAATATAAACAGACAGAGTGATATTGAATTTCTTGTCGGAAAGGCACATGACTCACTCAGAAAACTCTCTTGCCAGGTAGAATCAATGCATCAAAAAAGCCCTCCTGCCTTCAGCACCATTAAAACAGCAGCCAAAGAACCAATAGTCTTTGAAACACTTCAGGCAGTGGCTCATGAAATCAGAAATCCTGTTACAATTCTGGGCGGCTTTGCCAGAAGACTTGAGAAAATACTTGCTCCCACCTCCAAAGAGTGGTCTTATGTGCAGCAGATAATAGAGGAATCCAAGAGACTCGAAACAGTTTTATCTACTATGACAACAGGCAAGCTTTAGATTTGGTGCGAGAGAGGGGAGTTGAACCCCTACAGGTTTCCCCACTGGATCCTAAGTCCAGCGCGTCTGCCAGTTCCGCCACTCTCGCTCACCTGATTTTAAAGGATTTTCAGGCTTTCGGTCAAATACTTAACAAACTGGATGTGCAGGAGTGTTTTGTGGATAAAATAACTATGTTTTTTCACATACTTTCAAAATAGGTTTTTATCTCGTTAATAGCAGCGTTTCAAGGCTAACAATATTTGTGAAAAAGTCCGATTATTTTTTCAAAACCTTCATCTGTGCGTATGCAGGGATAAAGGAAAAACACCTATGAAAACAATACTAATTAGAATTTTCATTAAGAAACATTTCGGAAATATTTCTTTTCTTCACTTAGAGATTTTTTCTTGTATACTTAACTTATGTTTAAGGAAATACTAATTTTCATCATTGGCTCAACGCCTCATATAATTACTGAAACCATTAGTGTACTTGCCAAAAAGGAGCCCCCTATCTACCCCTCGGAGGTTTACATTGTAACCACTACTAAGGGCAAAGAGATAGCTGAAAAGGCATTGATTGAAGGGGGCATCTTAGAGAGTCTCTGTAAGGAATATAAAATCCCGACTATACCATTAACCAAAGACTCCTTCATAATCCCGGAAGATAGCAGCGGGACCCCCCTTGAAGATATCAAGAACGACATCGAAAATCAAATTATAGGCGACGCGATTACAAACTTGATAAAAGATAAAACATTGGATTCGGCATCGAGACTTCACTGCTCTTTGGCAGGAGGCCGCAAGACCATGTCATTTTATCTTGGCGCTGCCATGCAGCTTTTTGCGCGCCCATGGGATAAATTGTATCACGTTCTTGTGACCCCTGAGTTTGAATCAAATCCCAATTTTTTTTATAAACCTGTTAAGGACAAAAACATCGAGTGCAGATTGCCTGATGGGTCTATAAGGCAGCTAAACACTAAAAATGCAAATATCTACCTCGCAGAACTTCCTTTTATAAGATTGAGTAATAAGATATCTTTAAACGAAAAAGGTTTTAAAGAGCTTGTTGAAGAGGGACAAAAAGAAATCGATATAGCAACAATTCAGCCCAACTTATACATTAAATTACATGAACCCTCCATCTATATTGGCGATACACTTGTAGAAATGATTCCTGTGCACATGATGCTTTATACATCGATTGTAAGGCGCAAGTTAGAAAATTGCTTTTATCCACAGAGAGTTTACTGCACTGACTGTAAAGAGTGTTTTATCCCATTAGTTGAAATGACTACTAAACCATTTCTCGAAAGGGCAGCCAAAGACTACTCCGTGATTTGCGGGAGAAAGCCATTTAAAGAACAAGAATTATTAGATAAATGGAAAGAAGGCATAAAACCAGAGATTATCAGACAGAATATAAGCAAAATTAACAATGCCATTAAAGACCATCTTAATGATGAGATATTACTCCCATATTTTATGATTACAACCCAGAGGCGCTATGGTGGAAGCAGATACGGAGTGAGAGTGGAAAAGGGAAGAATAAAGATAACAGATAGCAAGAAAATCTAAAAATAGATACTACAAAAATAAATTTGACTAATAATATATTTATAGTTAAACTTATAAATATTGGTTTTACAATATAATGGAGGTTTTACAAATGTCTATACTGACGACTTCGTCAAAAGGGCAGGTAGTCATACCCAAAGAAGCAAGGGAAAAAGTCGGCATTAAACCCGGTTCAAAAGTACTGGTTGAAGTCATAAACGATCATATAGAGATCCATCCCCTGCCTGATAACCCGGTAGAGCATTTTTGCGGCATTTTTAGTGAAGGTTCATCTCTCACAGAGGCGCTGCTTAGAGAAAGGAAGGAGGAATTGAAGCATGAAGAAGAAAAAACTTCTCGACTCATTCGCACTGCTGGCGTATCTCAAAAAAGAAAAAGGATATGAAGCAGTAAAAAAAATTTTTTATCGGATGCTTCCGGGTTCATTATGAATGACATAAATATTGGAGAAACTTATTATATTGTAGCAAAGGAGAGGGGAATGCAGGCGGCAGATTATTTTATAAATGTCATCCTTCCATCTTTGCCGATAACATCATTGTCAAACTCGCTGAATGAAGTTCTTGAAGCTTTAAGAATTAAAAGCAGATTTTCGATGTCTTATGCTGATTGTTTCGCAGCCGCAACCGCAATCAGAGAAAGAGCAGTAATAATTACAGGCGATCCTGAGTTTAAACAACTCGAAAAAGAGGTGGAGATAGAGTGGATATAGGATTAGAAACAAAGGACTTTAATCAAAGAGAATATCAGACAGTAATCCTCGCTGCGCTGCTGCATGATGTGGGGAAGTCGATATTGCCTAAAAGTATAATTTAATTATACTAATCATAATTATACTAAAATGCAGGAGAAATTGTGAAATTCGTAAACAGGCAGAACGAACTCTCTTTTCTCAAAAAACTCTATAAGATCCCTAAATTTCAATTTGTGCCTATCTATGGCAGGCGGCGCATCGGTAAGACGAGGTTGGTGCAGGAATTTATCAAAGACAAAAAGGCGATATATTTTCTTGCAGACAGTGTTTCTGAAATGGAACAACTAAAAAACATTGGCCGTATTGTTGGAGAATACTTTAAAGACCCCATACTTACTGATGCCGGCTTTAAAGACTGGTATCAGTTCTTCTCCTATATAAGAGACAAACACGAACGATTGGTGATAGTTATTGACGAATTCCCGTATCTTGTCAATGCAAAGCCTGCCATATCCTCGATGTTCCAGAAAGGGATAGACGAGTATCTGAAGAAAACAACAATTTTTTTAATACTTTATGGGGTCAAGCATTGGAATGATGGAAAAGGAAATCCTTTTTCATAAGGCGCCTCTTTACGGCAGAAGGACTGCATCAATGGAAATTAAAGAGATGCCCTTTAATGCCTTGAAAGATTTTTTCCCTGGCAGAACTTTTGACGAACTCGTAAAAATATACGCTGTTTTTGGAGCTGTGCCTGCATACATTGAGAAACTCAATCCCAAACATGATATATTCACAAATATAGCAGAGCTTGTACTTGATAAAGGGACCTTTCTATATAATGAAATTGAATACATCTTGAGGGAAGAACTGAGAGAGCCGAGAAACTATTTTGTTATTCTAAGGGCTATTGCTCAGGGCAAGCGGAAACTTTCGGAAATCATCAATGATACTGGATTTGAAAAGAGCCTTGTTTCAAGATACCTTGATATATTAAAGGGGCTCAGGTTTGTGGAAAAAGACATACCTATCACAGAAAAGATTCCTGAAAAAAGCAAACACGGGCTTTACCGGCTGCATGACAAATTTTTTGGCTTCTGGTTTAGATATGTGTTTCCGAACAGGAGCAAACTGGAAATAGGCAGACGGGATCATGTCCTGAAAATCGTAAAAGACTCCTTTGAAGACTATGTATCAACAGTTTATGAAAATGTTTGTCTTGACCTGTGCAGAAACCTGATGGCGGATGGGTTTATGCAATACACTACTATCGGCAAGTGGTGGTCAAGAGAGGATGAGATAGATATTGTCGCCCTTGATGAGGAAACAAAGACAGCATACCTTGGAGAATGCAAATGGAGCAATAAAAAGGTCGGAGAAAACATTTATAAAGACCTATTGAGGAAGTCTCAGCAATTTGATTGGCATAAGGCAGAAAGGAAGGACAGATTCATACTTTTTAGCAAAAGCGGTTTTACACTAAGGATGATAGAGATTGCAAAAAAAGACGGCATCTTGCTTATTCATAAAGATAAAGTGGTGGGATAGAAACATTTCCGAAACATTTCTTTTGTTGAAGAATCTGATTAAAAATAGCATAATTATGAATATCAAACAGGCAGAGGGGTAAAAATGGCAAACTTTAATCAGAGAGAATACCAAACTGTGATATTAGGGGCATTGCTGTATTATGCGGGGAAGGAGGGGTGATGGATGAAGAAAATTACATTTGAGATTGAGACAATCACGCCGATGTTTTTATCTGGCGCAAATCAGAGCAAAGCAGAATTGCGCGCTGCAAGCATCAAGGGGCTACTGCGCTTCTGGTGGCGGGCAATAAGGGCAGAAAATAACACAAAAAAATTATTAGATGAAGAATCAAGTATTTTTGGCGCTCCAGATGAGAAAATAGGCGGTTCAAGGTTTTCTATTAGAGTTACTCAGCCTGACAAACAACCGGTGCTCCGCTTCAATAGTCAAGGAAGACAAGATCCTGTTGGATATATGTTTTACTCCACTTTTATGCAGCAAGGACGAGAGCGTCCGTATTTCCCTGATGGGAGCAAATTTAAGATAATCATATCTTCACAAGATGAAAATTATTTAAAAATCGTGTCTGCATCTCTCTGGGCATTGATCCATCTTGGAGCTTTAGGAACCAGAACAAGGCGTGGAGCAGGCAATATGGTTGTTACAAGCATAGAGGATGCAAATGGAATTATTAACAGTATGGGATTAGATTTTGTGCCCAAAGGCAATAACTCTGATGAAGCTGCAAAATGGCTAATAGATAATTTCAAATCAGCCAAACAACAGATAATTAATAAAACTGATTTTGCATCTGAATATTCCAATTTGAGTTTTTCACGATTTGTAATCAGCAATGACCATTTCGAAACATGGAGAGACGCTTTAGGAACGACAGGGTTTAAAACATTTAGAGACAACAATAAAGCAAGAATTTTTGATACAGCCTCTTTTGGTTTTCCGATTATTCATAGAACAAGTAAGACAACTGTAACAGGAAGGGCAGGTAATGACCAGTTTGCCAGAAGGAGTTCTCCGATTATCTTCAAAGTTATCAAGGCAAATAATAAATTCTACTGGGTGGTTATAAGACTTTCGGGGGAGTTGCTGCCCCATGGAGGTGTCATAAAAGCAGGCACAAATACTCAAAAACCGGATTACGGCATTCTTGATGAATTCTGGACTGAACTTAAAAATAAAGGGAAAGAATATATACTCTCAATACCCGATACACTTGGGCATATGAAGAATGAGATAGTGAAACAGACCGATCCTCAAAAAATTATTCTCTTTGGCTCAAAAGCAAGGGGCGATTTTCACCGCAGGTCAGATACTGATATTGCAATTCAAACCGAAAAACAATTGGGAAGTCTGCCGTCGTTATCAGGAGCAATAGACATTGTTGATCTAAAAGGAGCGAATGATCGATTGAAGACAAAAATCCAGAAGGAAGGGGTAGTGATATATGAGAGAAAAAGTTAAGAGATTTTTAAATGATTTTGAAAAGGCGTTTAAAAACCTCAAAATTGCGGTAGAAGAATCAGTGGATGACCTCGATATTGACGGCTCTATAAAACGTTTTGAGCTGTGCTATGAGCTTTCATGGAAACTCATAAAGGAATATCTTGCCGACAAAGGTATTGTTTCACATAATAATCCGAAAGATACATTTAAGAACGCCTTTGCAAACAATTTGATTGATAATGAAGAACCATGGTTAAAGATGATAGAAGACCGTAATTGTCTGGTGCACACATATACTTTTGAGGAGTCAAGGAATATTTTTGAGCGCATAAAAGGCTCTTATGTCGTTTCATTTAATTACCTTTTAGAAACAATAAAACATGGAAGCGAAGAGGATGAATAAATGAACAAAGAACTTCTCATAAAAAAGATTCAAGCCATTTTGCATGATCCGCCGGAGAAGGCGAT
>DAIQAO010000009.1:0-42439 GCA_036781645.1 Dissulfurispiraceae bacterium | reverse complement strand
AAAAATATAAAAACTGTTGTCAAAGGAGTCGAGACAAAAAAATACTGTTATGCTGTTAAAAAAGGAAACCATACAGTGTTAGCCCTTTTCAACGAGGGTATGGAGCAGATGAGGCGGACAGGGAGATACAGGGCACTCCAAGATAAATGGTTTCCTGCATACGAAATACATCCTTTAATTACCGATTATGGGCCTTATGCCGTGATTTTACTTGTTTCAGGACTTGTCCTGTTATTAGTATGGTCTCGTTCTCTTAAGCGGCTTGTGGCAATTAGGACCGCTGACCTTCAGCACGAAGTGGAACAGCGGAAACAAGCGGTTGAGGAATTGAAGCGTCAGCAACAGCAACTCATGCAGGCAGATAAGATGGCAACCCTTGGAATTCTTGTCTCAGGAATGGCTCATGAGATTAACAATCCCACTGGTCTCATACTTCTGAATCTTCCTACTGTTTCAAGGGCAAATGCGGATATAAAGAAGATACTCGAAGATTATTATGAAAAAAATGGCGACTTTATTATGGGTGGCATTCCTTACTCACAGATGCGGCACGAAATGCCGCTGATGATTGATGAAATGCATGAGGCTGCAAAAAGAATTAAGCACATTGTAGATGACTTGAAGCACTTTTCACGGCGAAGTGATGTAAAATATGATGAAGAGGTTAATATTAACACTGTGGTGCGAACTTCTATACGTCTTATAGAAAATACTCTTAAAAAGGCTACACATAATTTTAAGTCGAGCCTTAGCAGTGAACTTCCTCCAGTAAAAGGGAACGCACAGCGACTTGAACAGGTAGTTGTGAACATTATTTTAAATGCTGCTCAGGCACTTCAGGATACAAGTAAGGGCATTTTCGTATCTACCTTTTATGAACAGTACTCAAAATCAGTAGTTATTCAAGTCTGTGATGAGGGTATAGGTATACCGCATGAACATATGCAGCACCTTACCGATCCCTTTTTCACCACAAAGCGTGAAACAGGGGGAACAGGGCTTGGTCTCGCTATTTCAGACGGTATAATTCGTGAACATGGAGGAAGCTTGCATTTTGAATCAGCTCCTGGTGAAGGAACTACTGTAATAATAAGGCTTCCATCAATGGAGAAGGAATCATGAAAGAAACTCTCTATCCTGCCTTTGGTATCCTTATAGTTGATGATGAACAGGCATGGCTTCGTTCCCTGCGTATATCTCTGGCGAGATTGGCAGATATTTCCAATGTTATCACCTGTCAGGACAGCAGAGAGGTAATAGAACTTTTAAAAAAGCATGATATTGGCGTCGTCCTGCTTGATCTCACAATGCCGTATCTTTCGGGGGAAACAGTGCTTAAGTCCATTACTGAGCAATACCCCGAAGTAATGGTGATAATTGTGAGCGGGATGAATCAGATAGAAACAGCCGTCAGGTGTATGAAGCGGGGAGCTTTTGACTACATTGTTAAAACTGCCGAAGAAGAACGAATTATAAATATCATTCTGCACGCTATACGTATTGTAGAGATGCAGCGTGAAAACAAGGCTATCAGCCAGAGTTTCTTTTCTGACGAACTTCTTGCCCCTGACTCCTTTAGCGGTATCATAACTGCAAGTCATTCGATGCATTCCATATTTCGCTATCTTGAGGCTATTGCTAAAAGTTCCCAGCCAGTCCTTATCACTGGGGAGAGTGGAGTGGGAAAAGGGCTTATAGCTCAAGCTCTCCACAAATTAAGCCGCTGTTCCGGAGAGTTTGTTGCAGTGAATGTAGGCGGTCTCGATGATACCATGTTTGCCGACACACTTTTTGGGCATGTAAAGGGTGCATTTACAGGAGCTGATACGGCAAGGAGCGGTCTAATCGAAAAGGCTTCGGGAGGAACGCTTTTTTTTGATGAGATCGGAGATTTGAGCATGTTATCACAGGTGAAGCTATTGCAGCTGTTGCAGGAAGGGGATTACTATCCCCTTGGCAGCGACCAGCCTAAAAGGTTGCGGGCACGCGTTGTAGCATCAACTCACCAGAATCTTGAAAATAAGCTTGCAGACGGAAAGTTCAGGAAGGACCTTTATTATCGCCTCAAATCACATCATGTACATATTCCAGCATTAAGGGACCGGCGTGAAGATATATTAGCCCTATTTGATCACTTTATTGATGAAGCTTGTAAAGATATTTTAAAATCAAAGCCGCGAATTAGCCCCAAGATACTGCCTTTGCTTGATGTTTATGATTTTCCTGGCAATGTTCGTGAGTTAAGGTCAATGATATTCGACGCTATAGCAAGATGCACCGGAGATACACTTTTGCCTGAACATTTTGTCATGTTGAATAAAACGGCTAACAGATCAAACCTTAAAAAGATGTTTTCTGCTTGCGAGCTATTCGATTCTGTTGATGAGTTGCCGACTATTGAAGAAACTGTTCGTCTCCTTATCCATACCGCTATGAAGCGTTCGAAGGGAAATCAGTCTGCCGCAGCACGGCTTCTTGGCATCTCACAGCCAGCCCTAAGCAAACGTATGAAGCATATGCACGAGGATTTCTGACTAAAATACAACCCTATGATATTAATGGCTCCTTGTTATCAGTCCAATGTTATATTGCCTGCATTTTCATGCCCGTCCAAAATAAATTCTTAGATACTTGTAATCAGCGGGGTATGACACGATTTCTGGAGCCAAAGCCACGGCTAACCTCAAAGAGGCTGAAGACGAAGCGGAAGCCTCAACTGCCAATATTGGAAAACTAATATGAAGTCTCACAAAGGCTTAGATATGCACGAAGGTAGTTCTTTGGCAAAGAAATCGTCTCATATCCCTGCTTGAATATTATTTTAGACACCTGTGAGTGCTTCTATTTTGACATATCTATAAAAAGATTAGACAGGATTTGACCAACAGCCCATGTAGATTTGACCCCTCCTATGCTTTCATTAAATTTTTCTAATATTTTTCCTCTAATGACAATTCCCGCATTATTCATTTTGTTATAAACTATAACTTAAGTTATAGCCATTCAATCCTATACCAATTTAAAACCCATTATATTTCTGTGCTTTTATCTCTTGAATCCTTTGGAATATTTTTTGCTCACCTTTACTACCGTATTAATCACCAACTATCTATTATAAAGGCCAATAATAGCGTCTGCTGTTTAGGTCAAATTTATTCAATCAAAATCAGGAGATTATACATGGGATGGGTTCATGATTTAGGTCAGGCGGCAGTCATCACGACTCTCGGCATGGCAGTAACATTTGGATTCCTTACTGTGCTCATCCTCGCAATACAGCTAAGCTCAAAAATAATCCTGAAATATAGAGCGGAAGCTGAACTCAAAAAAATATTACTGAGCAGTCTGTTCAGGCTGCCGAAAATGGCGCTTTGATAGCTGCAATCACTATAGCGGTTAAAAAATATCGTAATGATAAGAAGATAAAGAAATCTTAGGAGGCACAATGGCAAAGATTAAAATCAGTGAGCTCGTTCTGAGGGATGCGCATCAGTCTCTTTTTGCAACTCGGATGTTGACGAGCGATATGCTCCCGATTGCCAAAAAGCTCGATCGTGTCGGCTACTGGTCTATTGAGTCGTGGGGCGGAGCGACTTTTGACACCTGTATCCGCTTTCTTAACGAAGACCCGTGGGAAAGGATTCGTTCCCTGAAAAAGGCGATGCCAAAGACCCCTCAGCAGATGCTCTTAAGAGGGCAGTCCATTCTTGGCTACCGCAATTATGCCGATGACGTTGTCGAAAAATGCGTCGAGCGAATGGCGATAAACGGCGTAGATGTATTTCGCATCTTCGATGCGCTGAATGACCCCCGTAATCTGATGGTTCCGATGAAAGCAGTAAAAAAGATGGGCAAACATGCTCAGGCTGCTATCTGTTATGCTGTATCCCCTGTTCATACGATTGATGGTTATGTTGCCCTCGCAAAGGAATTTGCTGATATGGACGCTGATAGCATCTGTATCAAAGATATGGCTTCTTTGTTAAGGCCTTATGATGCATATAATCTGGTCAAAGCTATCAAAAAAGAGGTAAAACTTCCCATTCATATTCATTCTCACGCTACAACTGGAATGTCCGTAGCGACTCTTGTCAAGGCGGCAGAGGCTGGAGCTGATGTTCTGGATACAGTTATCTCTTCAATGTCGATGGGAACAAGCCATTCTCCAACAGAATCCATCGTCGAAATCTTCCGTGGAACCGAATTCGATACAGAGCTCGATATGAAGCTGCTGCTGGAAATAGCAGATTACTTCCGTAATATCCGCCCGAAATACAAGAAATTCGAAAGTTCCTTCTTGGGAGCTGATGCCCGTTTGTTGGCAGCTCAGATTCCCGGCGGCATGCTCTCCAATCTCGAAAGCCAGTTAAGAGAGCAGAAAGCCTATCATCGTATCTCAGAGGTTTTAGAGGAAAATGCACGAGTACAGAAGGACTTTGGTTATCCTCCTCTTGTTACGCCTACATCCCAAATTGTAGGTAGTCAGGCGGTTTTGAATGTGCTCCTCGGTCGCTACAAGCGCCTCACAGCCGAATCTATGAATCTCCTTGTTGGTAAATATGGGCGAACACCTGTTCCGCCCGATCCCGAGTTGGTTGAGAGGTCGTTAGAGATTCTTAACATGGATAAACCCATCGATTGCCGTCCGGCAGACCTTATTCCAAACGAACTGAACCAGATAGAAGAAGAACTGAAACAGAAGCTGGGCGCAAGGTCTGTGAATATTGATGACGTGCTTACATACGCAATGTTTCCGCAGGTGGCGATTAAATTCTTTGAAACCCGCCATAAAGGGACGGTATCATTCGATCAGCTCATAGGAAAACCAGAGTCAGTTGCAGCGCCCCAACCGCCTCCGCTACCAACAGTTTATGTAGTAAATGTTGATAAGAAAGACTACTGGGTCACTGTCCGTGAAGAAGGAACCGTTAATATAGCCCCAGCAGCACCTGCAGCAAAGCTATCAGCGGCGGTTGCTGAATTGCCCATAACGGGAACTCAGGTCGAAGCGCCTGTGTCAGGGGTAATATTGAGGCTGTTAAAGAATAGCGGAGACAAGGTTGAAGATGACGAAACTATACTCGTCATGGAGTCTATGAAGATGGAACTCGAAATAAAAACCAAGGTAGCAGGGATAATAACCTATCTGGTTGAACCAGGTGCAGGCGTTGAAGCAGGGCAAGTACTAGCAAAAATACGTTAAGGATGTTTCAAGAGGCTTAGAGGAATGAACAAAATTAAGGTGATTCATATATCTATGATGCTCATCGTTGCATTAACTCTATTGCTGGGCGTGAATGACGGTTCGCTCCTCGCCTCGCAGCAAACCTCGCAAGCGCCCTATTCCGCATCGCCGTCTCAACATGCCAATGAAGATGTATCAGTTGAGCGATTTCTTGAAAACATTATCAAGACTTCAGGTATATACGGGTTTGTCTTTGAAAAAGAAGAGGTGAAATATCGGGGAGAGGATGTAACGGTTTATGGCTGGCATAAACTCATGATGCTTGTGATAGGTGGAATTCTGCTCTATCTCGGAGTAGCAAAAAAATTTGAGCCCCTTCTTTTAGTGCCGATAGGCATAGCAACAGCGCTGGTAAATATCCCATATGCAGGCATGGGAGGCGAAGGGGGTTTTTTAAAGATTATTTTCGATTTTGGGATTAAAAATGAGCTTTTTCCACTTATCATATTTATGGGTGTCGGTGCGCTGACCGACTTTGGTCCCCTTATTGCAAATCCAAAAATGGCTCTGCTTGGTGCTGCGGCACAATTTGGCATTTTTGGGACGCTTATTGGAGCTATTACCTTGAATGCAGTGCCGGGCATTTCATATACGTTAAAGGAGGCATGCGCAATCTCTATTATTGGCGGGGCAGATGGACCTACTACCATCTACCTTACCTCCAAACTTGCTCCTGACCTGATGGGTTCAGTTGCCGTTGCAGCATACTCTTATATGGCGCTGGTGCCTCTCATCCAGCCGCCTATTATGCGGGCATTAACAACCCCTGAAGAGCGCAAAATCAGGATGAAACAGCTTCGCCCGGTCAGTAAGACAGAAAAAATCGTCTTTCCGATGCTGCTGCTTACCATTACATTTCTGCTTCTGCCAACAGCAGCTCCGCTGATCGGAAGCATCGCCTTCGGCAATTTCGTCCGCGAAATTGGTGTTGTAGAAAGACTTAGCAAAACTATGCAGAATGAACTACTTAATATAGTTACAATTTTTCTCGGTTTAGGCGTCGGCACTCAGATGGTGGCTTACAAATTCATCCAGCCTGAAACGCTTGGGATTGTTGTTCTGGGTTTGGTTGCCTTCAGCTTCGGCTCAGCTTCAGGGGTTATTGTTGCTAAAGTCATGAACCGTTTTATGAAGGATAAAATCAATCCTCTTATCGGTTCTGCAGGTGTGTCTGCAGTTCCCATGGCTGCTCGGGTTTCAAATAAACTGGGGCTTGAAGCAGATTCAGGGAATTTCTTAATCATGCACGCTATGGGTCCCAATGTTGCTGGAGTTATTGGTACGGCGGTTGCTGCAGGGGTGATGATAGCAGTTTTTGGCAATTAACATGATTTTAGGAAATCGCTCTGGGTTGCAATGGCAGCTTTGTATCGCCGATTTTCGGTGAAATATAAAAGTTTTAAAAATGTTGTATTTGTTATAGAATAAAAATTGCTGTTTTACAGCATTAAATTCTCTATATAAGGGGGAAACATGAAAAGACTTATTTTTTTAGTATCCATCCTCATCCTGTCAGTAGCTTTTTCTGGCTTGGCAGAGGCTAAGAAGGTTTATCTGAAGTGGGGCGCAACAAGCGTCCGTTCAGGGTTGTATGCTAACACTGTCTCAATGGCAGGCATTGTTAACAAGGCTTATCCAGGAGAAATCGAGATTACTGTTGTTGAAACAGGAGGTTTTATTGAAAATCTTACGAGAATTCAGAAAAAGACTATCCAGCTTGGCCCAGCAGATGCCGCAGCAGGTTATGCCAACTACGAGGGCATTATAGACTATAAGGGCAAGCCTAATAAGGATCTGAGGACATTGTGGGGAGGCTATATAACTCCGATACACATCATTACCACCAAAAAAAGCAACGCTGATACTATTCAGAAGATTCACGGGCTGCCCTTTGCTATGAACCCCGGAACAACATCAGGAAGGGCTATCGAGATGTTCTTTGACGCTAACGGCATTAAGCCAGACTATAAAATGATGGGAATAGGCGCCAGTGTTGATGCTCTGAAGTCAGGAGTTGCTCAGGGATGGTTCAAGGCAGGTTTTAAAGATTCGGCGATATTGGACCTTGAATCTACAATGGAGATTAACGTCCTTCCTATTGACAAAAAAATGATTGATAAAATGAACGAAAAGTATCCAGGACAGGCAAAGAGCATGAATATTCCCGCGAATCTTTTCAAGGCTGTAAAAAAGGACCAATTGAGTTTTGCTTATGTAGTTACTGACTTCATTCATAAAGATGTCCCTGAAGATGTGGTTTACAAGATAGTAAAGGCTGTATGGGACAAGAGAAAAGAACTCACAGGGGCGCTTGCTACATTGAGAGAGGGCAATTTTGACGACATGTATGGCAATGCAGAAAAGTATATTCATGTACCTCTTCATCCGGGCGCTGTCAAGTTTTATCAGGAAGTCCTCAAAGTAAAGGTTCCTGATAGACTCCTACCGCCAGAGATGAAAAAGAAATAAAAGTCCAGGGAGGTTATTAATGAAAAATAAAACATATTTTTCGATTAGTCTGATTTGTATAAGCCTTATCACAATTTGCGTTTTTCTGCCTGGAGCTTTGATGGCTCAGGGACCATCTGTGGAGATAACACCATCGAGCGGACTTCCAGAGACAGCATTGAAGATAACGGGCAAGGGTTTTCAACCAGGGGAAGAGGTAGATATTTTATTCATTCTTGAGGAAGGGATGAAGATTGGACTCGGAACCGAAAAGGTTGATGTAATCACTACTGATGCGACAGGCTCATTCACGGCAAACTCTGCAATCCCACGGATGGCAAAGCCGGGTCAGTATAAGATTGAAGTTATCGGAGGCAAGGGAAGTCGGACCGAAGTCACAATTGAAGTGACAGCGAAAAAATAAATTATTAAGAGACAGTGTCAAAAATTATATGAAAAACTGTCTTAAAACATATTGAAGTATAAAAGACCCCTCTCACCCCATTTCTCTCACACGAGGGGGGAGGGGGGAAATAATTTTTGACTATATTTATTCACAGGAAAGGGTAGAATAGAATGCGGAATTTAACTGGCATTTGGAAAATATTAGCAGGTATTCTGGCTGGGGTGTGGGGTATATTTTTAATATATACTTCTCTAACGGTGGCTCTCCATCCGCTACTTCAGGGCGGCATTTCACTCAGCTTTGGGTTAGCCCTTGTTTTTTTGGCATACCCTTTGACTAAAAAGACACTTGTTGATGATTACAAGGGACACTCTGGATTTTTGCGTTTGCTCATCTTCGGTTCAAAAACAGCCCCCTCAATAACCGATATTCTCCTTATAGCAGTCAGCCTTATACCATGCTATTACATCATGATTTACTGGGAGCAGATAGTCCGTAATCCCGGAGAATATGAAGCCTACCAGCTTTATCTGGGCGCTGTTCTTATACTCTGCCTGCTTGAAGGCACCCGCAGATCCCTTGGTATTATTATTCCTCTTGTTGTGTTTGGCTTTATACTTTACGCTTTATATGGGCCTTTAATGCCGGGATCCTTCGGCCATGGGGGATTCACCTTTGAAGAGATACTCTACCAGCTTTATCTGATGACTGAGGGCGTATGGGGGCTCTTGACAGATATGACAAGCAGGATTATTGCGCCATTTGTGATCTTTGGTCCTGTTCTCTTTGCTACAGGAGTCGGGAAGGTCTTTATGGATATTGCACAGGCTTGGGGAGGCAGGATGAGAGGAGGACCGGGTCATGTTGCTGTTATCTCAAGTTCCTTTTTCGGGATGCTCTCAGGCTCCTCAGTAGCTAATGTTGCAACAACAGGCGCTTTTACGATTCCTACTATGAAAAGGCTCGGTTTTCCGCGTGAGCTTGCAGCAGGCGTTGAGGCATCGGCATCGTCCGGAGGGCAGATAATGCCGCCAATTATGGGGGCTGGTTGCTTCATCATGGCTGAGTTTTTGAATATTCCTTATACACATATTATGATAGCCGGCATCATCCCGGCTGTCATATATTTTGTGGGTATTTCAGCAGGTGTCTGGATAGAAGCAGGCAGATATGGCATGGGCAAACTCCCTAAAGAACTCATTCCGTCCCTCAAAGAAATTCTAAAACCAAGGGTATTTCTGAATTTTATCCTCCCAATAGGGACGCTGACGGCTCTACTATTCTCATTTTTCCCCCCGCAGGTCTGCGCTGCATGGGCTTTAATTGTATCTGTTACAGTTTTTCTTTTGATCGGCGGACCTCTTTCTCCAAAGGAGATATGGCAGAGGGTAAAGACTGTATGGGGCGGCTATTTTACCGGGATAATGACTGCTCTGGCATGGCTCATGGTTATGATGAGCTGTGTTCAGGTGGCTGTTACCATTATCTCTCTTACCGGCTTTGGCGTTAAGGTCTCCGAGATAATAATAGGACTTTCAGGTCATAATGTAGCGTTAGCCCTTATCGCTGCTATGCTGACAGCGATAATTTTAGGTATGGGGATGACTACGACGGCTGCATATGTTATTGCTGCTGCAGTTTTAGTTCCCGCTATGGAAGGGATGGGATTTGACCCACTGGCAAGCCATCTCTTTATTTTTTATTTTGCTATTAAATCAGGTCTAACACCGCCTGTATGCATAGCAGTCTTTACAGCCGCCGCAATATCAGGAGGCAGTTGGCTCAAGGCTGCATGGGATTCAATGAGGCTCGGAATAGGCGGGTATTTAGTGCCTTTTTACTTCCTCTTTGTGCCTCAATTTTTGATGAAAGGAACCCCTTTTGAGATAGCCTTCCTTTTTGTAGGGGCTGTTATCGCTATGTTTGCTATAGAAGCAGGGATTATGGGATATCTGACAAAACCTTCAACGCCTCTTGAGAGAATTTTATACTGCGTTGGAGGGTTAATAATGATGGGGCCAGGCTACTATACCTTCGTTGGTATCGCTATATTTGCTCTTGGTTATCTTTGTGAAAGGTTCAGTCCTCCAATACCAATAATTGGCAAAAGACCAGTTCAGCTTGAATTCAAAAAGCATGGCGTTGCCTAAAATGTAAGGGCTCACAGGTGTCCAAAAGAATATTCAAGCAGGGATATGACACGATTTCTTTGCCAAAGAACTACCTTTGTGCATGGGTAAGCCTTTGTGAGACTTCATACTTAGCTTTGAAGTATTGGCACTTGAGGCTTCCGCTTCGTCTTTCGCCTCCTTGAGGTTATCCGTGGCTTTGGTTCCAGAAATCGCATCATATCCCTCAAATTGCAAAGTATATAATTAAGAATTTATTTTGGACGGTAATGGTAGGGGCTAAAAATTTTTAGCCCCTATCATCATCCCTCAAGAATATGCACAATCTCCGCCCCTATAAGGAATATACACCATGAGTAAAACATCCACAGCAGGGAAATTATCATGATTGAGAGCGAGCCATAAATCAAGCCAAGATTGAGAACATTCCCGATAATGAGCGTAAAGATAAACTTAGCGCCTTCAAGAAAAAGGGTTGTGATAAAAGCCCCTTTAAAGGCATTACGAAGGCTTATCTTTTTTTTGGGGACTATAATAAAAACAGAAGCTACTGCTACAAAAACAAGCAACATCGGGATTGCAAATCCAATCAAAAATCCTGTTATACGGTCGAGTTCAAGAAAAGGTAACACGTCCTTATAATAGATAAGCATAGCTATGGCGGAGGATGCGCCAAAAGAGGCGAGAATCAGGATTACCATCCATGTGACCAATAACAGAGAGAGAATAATGGAGATGAAAAAATGACGGTAAATCTTTGTTTTTAAAATTATATTTAGGGCAAATTCAAGAGCTACAAAGAACTGATAAGACTGAAAAATATATATAGCGAGCGTGATGCCCCCAACTCCTCTGATTGCAAGGAGCGCTTTAAGCTTGTCCATAAATTCAGACGTTATATCGGGGAATAGCCTTTCGAGTCTGTTCGTAAAAAATTCCAGAAATTCTATATTAGAGCCCAAAATGTAATCAAAAAATGCTAAGAGTAAGAGACAAAATGGTATTATAGCTGTTGTCGAAAAGAATGTCAGAGCAGCGGCAAGCATCAAGCGGTTGCCCTTGAAGAATGCTATAAAGCCTTGGAATATTACCTTGATGTATCTTGGACTTGACATTAATTCCTATCAGATTAGGTTACCATTTGAGAAGGGCTGATGCCCATGTTAATCCTGCACCGAAAGCCTCGAGCATCACGTAATCACCTTCTTGAATCCTGCCTGAGCCAAGAGCCTCGTCAAGCGCGATAGGGATAGATGCCGCAGAGGTATTGCCGTATCTGTCAAGATTTATGAACACTTTATCCATAGGGATGCCGAGCCTTTTAGCAATTGCAAGTATTATTCTGAGATTTGCCTGATGAGGAATTAGAAGAGAGAGCCTTGAAGGCTCAATGTTATTTTTCCGCAATGTCTCATTTACAAGGGTTTCGAGAGTCTTGACTGCAACCTTGAATGTTTCATTGCCTTTCATTTTTATGAAGTGAAGTCTATTTTTAATTGTATCGGCAGAAACGGGATTCCTTGAACCACCGCCCGGAAGGTAAATAAAATCCCATAATATACCATCCGAATAGAGATGGGTTGACAATATCCCGTTATCCGACTCAGTCGGTTCAATAATCGCTGCACCTGCCCCGTCCCCAAATAATATGCAAGTGGTTCTGTCTGCCCAGTCGAGAAATTTTGATAATACTTCAACACCTACAAGGAGTATTTTTTTATATGCCCCGGCTTTGATAAAACTGTCAGCTATGGACATGCCATAAATAAAGCCTGAGCAGGCGGCGTTTATATCAAAAGCCACGGCATTCTTAGCGCCAAGAAGCTTTTGTAAGACGCAGGCAGTAGCGGGCATAGGCATATCGCCGCTTACTGTTGCCACTATAATCATGTCCAGTTCATCAGGCTTAATAGAGGCTTTTTTTAGAGCTTTTTTTGATGCCTCATAGGCAAGATCAGAGGCGGACTGGGATAAAGAGGCTATCCTTCTTTCCTTAATTCCCGTGCGCTGGGTTATCCAGGTATCTGAAGTATCAACAAACTTTTCGATATCTTCGTTGGTTAGCCTCTTTTCAGGCGCATAGGAACCAGTTGAAATAATTTTAGCCTTCAGCATTGCAGTTATGTATATCCATTTAAAGCCTTCACCTGCTACTGTTTCGAGCTTTTACATTTCAGTTTAATAAAAGACTACTATTTAGGATATGTCTTTAAAGAATCAGCAATCTTTTCGTGCACCTTCTGCCTTGACATCTCCATAGCTACTCTAATAGCATTTTTTAATGCGATTGCTGTTGACCGCCCGTGGCATACTATTGAAGTCCCATTTATTCCTAACAATGGCGCACCGCCGTATTCAGAATAATCAATTCTTTTTTTAAATAGCCTTAAAGCTGGTTTTATCATTAAATAACCGATTTTCCCGGTACTCATAGCTGCTATCTCTCTTTTCAGCATCTTCATCATGGTATCGGCAAACCCCTCGCTGACCTTGAGGACGATATTGCCGACAAAACCATCGCATACCACTACATCAGCAGCAGAGGTAAAAATATCTTTACCCTCAATATTTCCTATAAAATTAAGGTCGGTTTTTTTTAAGAGTTTGAAGGCTTCTCTGGTTTGTTCATTGCCTTTGGTGTCTTCCTCTCCAATGCTCAAAAGGGCTATTTTGGGAGAGGGCTTGCCTAAAATGGCAGTAAAATAAGCATTTCCCATATAAGAAAATTGAAGGAGATTTTTAGGCTTGCAGTCAACATTTGCCCCTACGTCTAATATAACAAAATGACCGCTTAGTGAAGGCATCACAGTGGCTATCGCAGGTCTATCAACATTAGGGAGTTTGCCGAGCAGAAAAAAGGATGTTGCCATCATCACACCTGAATGCCCGGCACTCACACAGGCTTCTGCCTCTCTTTTTTTCACTAATTCAACAGTTTTTCTGAGAGATGAATCCTGTTTTTTCCTGATAGCAGTAGCTGGTGATTCATCCATCTGAACGACTTCGGAGGCATGGTAAATAGATATCTTATGATGCGGGTAATGATTATTTTTCAGGCATTCGTTTATTCTTTCGCTGTCACCTACAAGGATTACCTCAACATCATATTCATTAACAGCCTCGATAGCACCGGCAACGGGCATCTCAGGGGCAAAATCCCCTCCCATCGCATCTAAGGCTATTTTCATGCTTCTTTTGTTTTTATCTCAATAACTTTTTTCCCATTATAAGAACCGCACTTATTGCATGCCCTGTGCGGTAGTTTATTTTCTTTGCACTCGGGGCACTCAGCAAGCTGAGGGATTATACCCTTCCAGTTTGCCCTTCTTTTATCCCTTCTTGATCTTGAATGTCTGTGGGTTGGATTTGCCATATTCTACTCCTCTTTTTTAATCAATCTCTCCAGAATCTTAAATCTTTCATCAATATTTCTGTCTCTGCATTTACACAGCATTTTATTTAAATCAGAGCCGCATTCAGGGCATATTCCCCTGCATTCGTCAATACAAAGAGGTTTCATGGGGATATTTAATGCGAGCTGTTCGTTTATTATATCGTCAATTTCTAATAAATTATCTCTATAAAAGGCTATATCAAGATCTTCTTTTTGCAGTTCGTAGCATCCTTCCTTATCAAGTTCACCAGCTGGTCTAAAGATAATATTGAGCGGCGAGTCTATCTTGTATACAAAGGGCGTTAGACAACGACTGCATTGCAATTCAATTGCACAACCGATCTTTCCGTTGATATATATCTCGCTCCCACTTTTAATAATCTTTATGGATAAGCGGCAAGGAGTGAGAGCCTTTACAGCCCTCAATCCCGCATCTTTCGATAAATCAATCTCTAACCCCTCAGGTGGGATTTCAGAAACATGTATCTTCATAATAAAGCTATATAGTGACAGGCATGAAGATGTAAATAATAATTATATTTTTTTCAAAGGTTTTTGTCAAATTTTAAAATTTCTGGAATTTCCTGAGTTTTTAAGTTTGAAAAAAGATATTTAACAAGCTATTTCAGGAGCCACCTGAACAATAACGATATTTTGACAAAAATTCCAAAATAGAGTTATGAATTCCTTTTTCATCGAGTCCGAATTTCTCTCTGAGTATTCGCTGAGACCCATGCTCTACAAAAACATCATCTATGCCGATTCTTTTTATGAGCACATCCGAAAAACCAGCACTATTGAGGGTTTCAAGGACTGCTGAGCCGAATCCTCCAGCAAGGACATTTTCCTCAACTGTAATGAATCTTTTAATCTTGGCTGCAAGAGAGCATATAAGACCTTCATCAAGGGGTTTTATAAAGCGGGCATTTACTACCGTTGCCTTGATAGATTTGTCAGCAAGCAATTTAGAAGCCTGAAGAGATGGATTTACAGTGCTGCCGACTGCTATTATTACAACATCTTCTCCCTCTGACAATACCTCAGCCTTTCCTAATCTAAGCTCGGTATATTCTGTATCATCCCTTGATTTCCAGTGAATATTACCCCTTGGATACCTGATCGCCGAGGGTCCGTTATGTTTTAAAGCGAGATGTAGCATAGCCCTCAATTCATGTCCGTCTTTCGGGGACATTAAAAGGAGATTCGGTATATTTCTTAGAAATGATATATCAAATAAACCTTGATGTGTAGCCCCATCCTCTCCTACTATACCTGCCCTGTCAATGGCAAATATCACAGGAAGGTTTTGGAGGCAGACATCATGTATAATTTGGTCATAAGCCCTCTGGAGGAAGGATGAATAAATAGCAACAACTGGTCTGATTCCCTGAGTTGCCATTCCGGCAGCAAAAGTAACAGCGTGAGGCTCTGCTATACCTACATCGTATAGTCTGTCAGGAAATTTTTGGGCAAAGACTGAGAGACCAGTGCCCTCTTTCATGGCGGCGGTTATCGCTACAATTCTATCATCCTTCTGTGCAAACTCGATCATGAATTTCCCAAATAATTCGCTGTATGATAAACATTCATCCACCAGACACTTTTGTGAGTTGTCGCAAATCCCGGCATCAATTTTAAAAGGTCCTGTTCCATGATATACGCAAGGGTCAATTTCAGAATATTTATAACCTTTTCCTTTTTTTGTAACGACATGTATTAATGTAGGTTCAAAGCTATCTTTCAGGTTGCTTAATGTCTCAATCAGAACTGGTATATCATGTCCATCAATAGGGCCAACATAATTAAAGCCGAGGTCCTCAAATAGGCCACCCGGAAGGAAAAAACCCTTTATACTGCCTTCCGCTCTTTCAGCTATCTTTGCAACGGATTCGCCTATTTTTGGTATGCCCTCAATTATTGCCTTGGTATCCCTTTTAAATTTTCTAAAAAAAGAACCTGTAAGTATTTTGTTGAGATAATTTGAGAGGGCTCCGACATTTGGTGAAATAGACATTTCATTGTCATTGAGTATGACAATAAGGTTTCTTTTGAGGTGCCCCGCATAATTAAGTCCTTCAAATGCGAGTCCTGCCGTCATAGCCCCGTCGCCTATGACGGCGATGACATTAAAATTATCCTTTCGGAGATATCCGCCTTCAAGAATACCTATTGACGCAGAGATTGATGTAGAACTATGACCAGTGCCGAAAGCGTCGTGGAGACTTTCGGAGATCTTAGGGAATCCGGATATTCCGCCAAGTTTTCTTAATGTGTGAAAGTCTTTATATCTGCCTGTCAGCAATTTGTGGGGATAGGATTGATGCCCGACATCCCATATAATCTTGTCTTTTGGTGAATCGAAAACATAATGCAGGGCTATTGTAAGCTCTACTACCCCAAGATTCGAGGCAAGATGACCGCCGTTTAGGGAGACCCTTTGTATTATAATCTCCCTGAGTTCCTGAGCAAGGGAATTCATTTCACTATGTTTTAATTTTTTTATATCGTCAGTGGAGTGTATTTTTTCGATAATCATAAATCAGCTACTTCTGTTTAATAAATATAGCGCAATTTTTCTCAGAGGGTCTGCTTTCTCATCAAATAGTGTAAGTGACTTTACGGCATAGCTGAGAACTTCTTCAGCCTTTTCCTTTGATTTACTTAGCCCAAAAAGTCTTGGATAGGTCATTTTTTTCTTTTTCTCATCTGAGCCTACTGTTTTTCCAGTAATATCAGGATCCCCTTGGACATCCAGAATGTCATCAATAATCTGAAAACCAAGTCCTATATTCTCCCCATATGCTGAAAGACTTCTAAGTTCATCAGCCCCACAATTGGCGAGTATGCCTCCCATTCTTGTGGAAGCTGTGAAAAGTGCTGCTGTTTTTTTTAGATGAATAAAAGAAAGGGTCTCCTGATCAGGTTCTACATCTTCTGACAGAATATCCTTAGCCTGACCACCTACCATCCCATGAGCTCCGGCTGCGTAAGCAACCTCAGAGACTATTCTAAGGATTGACTTCTGAGATATATCAGTGGTTCTGTCCGGGATTAAAGAGAGCAAGTAAAAAGCCTCTGTCAAAAGGGCGTCTCCTGCAAGTATAGCTATAGCTTCTCCAAAAACTTTGTGATTAGTAAGTTTACCCCGTCTAAGGTCATCATCGTCCATCGAAGGAAGATCGTCGTGAATCAATGAATATGTATGAATAAACTCAAGGGCAGAGGCATACGGGACAACATCTTTGATTTTTCTACCGCCGCAGGCTTCGTAAGAAGCAAGGCATAACACTGGTCTGATTCTTTTGCCCCCAGCGGCAAGAGAATAAACCATTGCAGATTTCAGTGTGGCGGGATATATTTTAGATTCAAAAAAGTAGTTTTCTATAAAGGAGTCAATTAAGCGTTTTTTTTCTTTAAGATAGTCTTCTATTTCCATAATATATTATTCCATGATTACCCTTAATTTAGCTATATTTCATCTCCCCCAAAATCCGCGATAGAAAATTGTCATTACAAGCGGAGTGAAGCAATCTCGCCTTTTATAATGAGATTGCCACGAACCCTGCGGGTTCTCGCAATGACTTATAAATCAGCATATTTATTATTCTATCGCTATTTTTAGGTTCTCTATTTCTGCACGCTTAGGGTATTATATAGAACTCTAAACCCTCTAAAATAAGCTATAGGAGGGTTTGTTTCAGGGTTTTTTAATTGACGAATTTAAGTTTAGTTTTGCTTTATCTTTTTAATGCAATGATTTTTGCCAAAATCTCATTTACTTTTTTATAAGGTGACGTATAAAAATCCTCCACCAGCCCTTAATATCTATCTTATTGCTTTTATTAAGCATTAAATTTCTTTCGCTGATTCTGGGCAAACCCAACCGTTGGCGTCTGCCTTTAGCTTGATAATTCCACACAGTCTTTGCCTCAGGATATCTTAATAAGTTAGAAGTTTTTTACTTTTTCGATGTATTTTTTTATGTCAAACTTGGACTTACACCCCTGATAGCTCATATACCGTATTTTCCCGAAAACCTCTCTCTCATTCCAGGCACGATCATGGACACCCCCGATACTCCATGCAATACCTGTGTAGCCATTAGGATCACATCCATCCAAGCTGTAAAGATCGTTAAGGTATATAGCAATTTCGAGAGCTTTTTCAGGGGACTCTGTCCATTCCAGAATCTTTTTTGCCCAATACATTCTCATGTAACCATGAATTTTCCCTTTTTTAGTCAGCTCCATTTGAGCTGCATTCCATAGTTCATCGTGGGTCAGTGCTTGCTCAAATTTTTTCAAGCTATAAAGATATTCCCTTCTGTCATTTCTATGCTTGTCTAAGGTTTTTTGAGCCCATTCGGGAAATCCATTAAAATTGTCATAAGCATCATTATAAAAACAGAAATTATCTGAAAGTTCACGCCTAACGATTAGTTCTTCCAAAAATGCATATTTTGACCTCGAGGGGGCATTACTTTTTATGACTTCCAGAGCCACTCTTTGAGGAGATATATGTCCAAAATGCAAATAGGGGGATAAATTTGAGAGGCAGTTGGCTAAAGGGTCATTTCTATACTTATCATAATGCCTTAAGTTTTCTTTTATAAATAACGAAAGGTTTTCCAATGCAGCCCTGCTGCCCGGTATAAATGTATCAACTACCGATATACGCCGGTCAATATTTTGTTGATTAATTAACTCTTCCCAATTATTTTCTTGGAAGCTGCCATCCAGAGTATAAGGGTGTTTTTTTAGCTTTGGCATTACTCCTAAAAAACCCCTGAGCAGTCTTTTAATTTTAGGCCTGAAAGTATAGGCAGCATATTCCTGTTTTGTTGATGCAATCCAGCAAGGAACGATGTTATGTGTATCTACTTCATAAAAAGGTATATCAATATTTTCTGCCACCCTTTTTTTAATTTCTTTTTTTTGTCTCAAAGGGCTAAAATCAGCGATAAGACTGCCGGCGTTGATCTCCCGGATAAATTGTGGAATACTATCCCAAATTCTGCCTTTAAGAATGTAGAAATGTATATTTTTATCAATGAACATTAATTCGGTGTCTTTTAAACCCCTTAGCATAAAATCAAAATGTCTCAAGGTATATGTAAAATCAGGTGAAATACACAGCACTACACAAACGGGAACTTTTTTTTCCATGGCACGCCTTTGGGCATAAAAAAGTGCCCAGTTATCATCAATCCTTTGATCTCTGTCCATCCAGTAAACAATGGGGCCTTTTTTCAATCCATTTTGTTTAAGGATTCTGACCCTTCTTTCGTCCATATTATTGCTCCCTTTTTTAAAACTATTTCCTTATCTTTATCTTTGCTTGTCAATCTATTGACATCATAATATTTATTTGATATTCTTTATGCATGGCTAAAATTCTCATCGTTGATGATGATTTAATTATAATGGAAATGCTCGAGACTTTCCTTCAAAAAGAAGGTTATGATGTCGTCAGAGCATTTAATGGACTTGATGCCCTTGCAATTCTTAAAAATGAGCGGTTTGACATTATTTTGACTGACCTTGTTATGCCTAACATGGAAGGTATCGAACTCCTTAAAGAGGCTAATTCTTTGAAAATCAATACGCCTTTTATAATGATGACTGCCTTCGGGACAATTCAAACGGCTGTTGAAGCTATGAGGTACGGTGCTTTCGATTACATAACCAAACCCTTCAATCTAAATGAACTCGCAATAATAATCAAAAGAGCCCTTAAAATTTCCAGACTTCAAAGGGAAAACATACTTATGAAAAAACAGCTCAAAAAGAAATATACCTTTGAAGGTTTAATAGGCGATTCAATACAAATGCAATCAGTATATGAGATGATTGAGAAAATTGCTGACACCGAGAGCACTATTTTGATCACCGGTGAGAGCGGGACTGGAAAGGAACTCGTTGCCAGAACTATTCACTACAATAGTTCCCGTAAAAATTATCCTTTTGTTCCTCTGAACTGTGCAGCCATACCCAGAGACCTCCTTGAATCCGAGATTTTTGGTCACGAAAAGGGTGCTTTCACCGGAGCGATACATACAAGGATAGGACGTTTTGAGCTGGCAAACTCGGGAACCCTTTTCATGGATGAAATCGGAGAATTAGACCTTTCCTTACAGGTGAAACTTCTGAGGGTAATCCCAGCAAAAAGAATTCGAGAGGGTTGGGGGGGCATAAAACCATCAAGCTGGATGTTAGAATTATTGCTGCAACTAATAAAGACCTCGAGAAGGCCGTTAGAGAAGGTAAATTCAGGGAAGACCTTTTTTACAGGTTGAATGTGATACCTCTGCACCTGCCTCCTTTAAGAGAGAGGATCGAAGATATCCCGCTTTTGCTTGAACATTTCATCCAACTCTTTTGCAAAAAAAGAAAACGAAAACCTTTCAGATTTTCTCATGAGGCTTTGCAGTGCCTTCTCGGGTATCACTGGAATGGGAATGTTAGGGAACTTGAAAATTTAATAGAAAGGCTCGCTATACTAACAAATAACGATATTATAAATATATCCGACTTGCCAGAAAAATTCCTTGACGAACAGACACTTCGAACTTCAAAAAGCCGTCAAATACTCTCTATACAAAATTTACTCACAGATACGACCTTCCCCGAAACTGGCTGTGACTTGAACGAAATTATCTCTAATATGGAAAAAAGACTCATAAATGAAGCCTTATCAAAATCAGGCGGTGTTAAGAGCAAAGCTGCGATGCTTCTTGGGCTTAAAAGAACGACTCTCATTGAAAAGATAAAAAAAATGGGGATGGAAAAAAAACAAGACTAACAGGATATTTAGTCTCCAAAGCAACCAACCTTGAACAAAGACCAATATATGTATCATCCGCAATTTAGGGATGGGAATGGCTGTTTCGGGATTTTTATAATCGACAAGTTTTCTTAAAATTTGCTTTATCCTTTTGAGCAATGTCTTTTGCCAAAATTCCATGTATTTCCCTTTATAAGGGATCGTATGAAAATCCCTCGCAAGCCCCTCCTAATCCCAAATCGGCTATAGAATCATAAACATCTTGATTTACAGGTCATTACGAAAACCCGAAGGGTTAGTAGCAATCCTCATCAGAACAAAGTTAAAGTTTTAAAGTTTGATAGTCTAAAGTTAAAGACATTTAAATAGAAACTTACAACCCTAAACTTGGAACATTTTCCTTAGTTTGCAATAATAAATCTATATCGTCGAATTTGGGATAATTTCACTTTTATATCTGAATCCTATAGTTATTTATCAATACAATAACTCCAACCATAAATGTCATTTAAATGACATCTGGGTATCTTGAACTTTTTTATTTTCTTCTTTTCAGATGAACTGAACCGATTTAGGCTTGCTCGCAGTTTGAACCTGTCTCCTACAATGCCTCTTACAATGACCGGCGAAACAAAAGTTTTATACTTCTAACACTATTTTTCAAATGGCATATTTGTTGCAATTTTAGTGACATGAAGCTTTTTGTAATTGCATGTGTATTTTTCTGTCTTTTTTGTGCGGCTATTGCAGAGCCTATGGATAAGGATTCTTTCGTTACGCCAGTAGAAAAAGCTCTCGAATTGACCAAAGCTCAAAGAGCTCTCGAAGCCATTAAAATACTTTCCGCTTTTTCCCCCGGAAAGGCTTCTTTGCCTTCTTACCATTATGCGTATGCAAAGGCATACTCCCAATTAGGGAGGATTAGTGAATCCATGGAGCATTATCGTCTAGCATATATATATTCCTCCGAAAAGGTTGAAAAAGAGCAAATTCTCTTTGAGAGGGCTGTGACCTATCTTAACAACAAATATTATGACGAGGCAGTTGTCTGTTTCAGGATTTTTCTCAATCAGTTTCAAGCTTCAAAATTTAGAGAAGAGGCTTTATTGGGACATGCAGAGGCGTTGTTCAACATTAAACGGTTTAATGATGCCCTGACATTTTTTCAAAAGGGCGGGAATTCCTTCAGGGCGCTTTACGGCAAGGCAGATACCCTGCATGCTATGGGAAGGATTGCGGAGGCTCATGAGATATACCTGGATTTGATAAACAAGGATAAAGGATACATGAAATCCCAGTTGACCTTATATAACATTGGTGAAAACTTCAGATTGATGGGGAAGTTCTCCTTTGCAAAGATTTATCTTGCCTTGGTCAAAGACTATCCCTTGAAATACAGGGCAGACTTATCAGCAGGACTGATTGCGATTGCTGAAGGGCAAATGGATTCAGCAATAAAATATTTTGAAGTCGCCGTTCAGTCGCCTGAAAGGGCAGTAAAACAAAAGGCACTTCTTCACTGGTCAGATGTTTTAATGCAAGCAAACAAGTTGCAAGAATCTAAGTCAAAGCTTGTCGAAATAAGAACTAAATACCCCTATGGCAAAGACTACGATGAGGCACTTTTAAGGCTTTCAGGCATTTTAAAAAGCGAAGGCAATCTGGATGAAGCCGTGTCTGTGCTCAAAGAACTAGTGTTCAGAAAAAACCCAGATAAAAAAGCTCTCAATGAATTTGAATCTTTGCTTATGGCAGCAAGAAACAGAAACAATCAAGAATTCATCAAACTCTGGAAGACAGTAGGACACTGGATGTTAGAACCCTCGAGGTCAGATTTTATATCAACCATTGTCAGAGATTTGAGACCCGCTGGCAAACCTTATTTTGATGTTTGTAAATGGCTTTCAAGGTATGGATCAGGGGACTCAAAAAATTACGGCAATTTACTACTGGCTGAATTCTATGCAGAAATGGGAGATGTAGCATCTTCTACGAGACATCTCCAAAATGTAAAAATCGTGGGAGGCAGTGACGATCTAAGAAGAGTTAACGGTAGGCTTGCTTATCTAAAAGGAGAGATGGAAAAAGCCCTTTCAGAGATTGGACAGATAAACGAAATAAAAGAAGAGGATATATCATTATTTGTTAATATTTCATCACAAATATCTCCGACTATAAAAAACCATCAAAACCTCGTTGCTTTCCTTGAAAGGGCCTTCCAAAAAGTTCCGGGTAATGCTAAATACAATATACATCTTGCTGACGCCCTTTATCATCTCGGCAGAAGTCAGGATGCCCTTAAATATTATAAGGCAGCGATCACCCTTCACGAAACAAATAAGGGGCTTAAAAGCGATGATATAGATTGGTGTCTCTATAGAATTGCTGCGCTTTCGGTAGGGCAGGCAACTGAAGGTGGAACCACAAATTTTCAAAAAATACAAGACAAGTCAAATAGTCTTGCAGGTATAAAATTGAAAGAAAATAACATCAATGAGAGGATTAAAAGGTTATTCTAATGAATATCTCACTTTTAAAAGACGCCTTTCAAAGTTTCTCCGATGCATCCAAAAGCATAGAGTCTTATTACGAACTTTTGCAGAAAAAAATAAATTTTCTCACCTCTGAACTTGAAAAGGCAAACAACTTTTTAAATGCAGTGCTTTATAACATCGATGAGATGATTATAGTCCTTGATAGTGTTGGAAAGGTAACGATTATTAACAAAG
This sequence comes from Dissulfurispiraceae bacterium, assembly GCA_036781645.1. Taxonomy (GTDB): domain Bacteria; phylum Nitrospirota; class Thermodesulfovibrionia; order Thermodesulfovibrionales; family Dissulfurispiraceae; genus DYHD01. The sequence continues at coordinate 19,305 of DAIQAO010000009.1, read as the reverse complement.
CCGCTGAAAAAAAACTGCACATAAATTCTCAACAATTAAAGGGGAAGCCTTTTGATGACATTGGATTTATTATCACTAAAGAGGGGACAGATACTTTTTTGACGGTTAATGGCAATAAATATAATGTGATTGTTTCGAGTTCTTCAGTGGTTGACTATGAAGGCACTGAGATGGGCAGGGTTATATTAATCAGAGACATAACCAGGTTGAGGGAGCTCGAAATTCAGAGCGAGAGAAATCAGAGGCTTATATCTATGGGTGAGATGGCAGCGAAGATTGTTCATGAAATCAGAAACCCCCTGTGCAGCATTGAGTTGTATGCATCAATCCTGACAAAGGAAGTCCAAAATTTAGCTCATAAAGAGTTGGCAGAAGGCATTTCAGAGAGTGTTAGTAATCTTAACTCCGTCCTTAATAATATGTCTATCTTTGCTGCAAGCCCTAAAAAGCCTGCGTTGAGACCCTTAAACCTCGATAAGGTAATTGAAAGTTGTATTCAAATGATAATGCCAATGATTAAATCATCAGGCGCTAAGATTAAAAAAACCTCCTTCGACTGTGAGATAGAAGGAGATGAAGAACTCCTCAAACAGGTCTTCTTAAATCTCATGATAAACGCCATTCAATCGAAGCCCTACGAAGGCTTCGAACAACTGATCGAGATCACCCTGAGGGAGGAAGGTAATTTTATAATAACGGATATTCGGGATAACGGCGTAGGCATTCCACAGGAGCACCTTGAGAGGATTTTTGATCCCTTCTTTACTACAAAGGATACAGGAACAGGGCTTGGATTATCCATTTCTGCAAGAATAATGCAGCTTCACGGTGGGTATATAAAGGTCAGAAGCAAGCATGGAGAGGGAAGTTGTTTCAGCCTTTATTTTACGAATGAGCAGAGATAAAAGATTAGAAAATGACAGAAAAACAGGCTAAACAAATACTCGTAGTAGATGATGACCGACAGATGAGGCTTGCATTAACCGAGGCTATCAAGAGGCTTGGATTCGAGGTTGTTTTGTCCGATAACGGTAAAGATGCCCTTGAAAAAATTCGACGAGCCAATTTTTCAATGATTATCACGGACATGAAAATGCCTGCTATGAACGGCCTCGAGTTGCTTAAAGAAGTGAGAAAAGTCTCTTGCAGGACGCCTGTATTAATTATTACAGCTTTTGGAACTGTGGAAAACGCCGTTGACGCCATGAAGGAAGGGGCTGTGGATTATTTAATCAAACCCTTTTCTTTTGAAGCCATCAAAAAGGCTATTGATGCCATTATTCACAAAGAAGACCGCAAAAGACAAATAATCACGGTAAACCCAGATATGCAAAATATACTTAAGTTGGCAGAAAACCTTGCGATGAGTGATATAACAGTATTGATTTACGGCGAAAGTGGAACCGGTAAAGAGGTTCTCGCAAGACACATCCATTCAAATAGCAAGAGAAGAACAGGTCCATTTGTAGCTGTTAATTGTGCAGCTATACCTGATAATCTGCTCGAATCAGAACTTTTTGGTTATGAAAAGGGGGCTTTTACAGGGGCGATGGAGAAAAAGCAGGGTAAATTCGAGACGGCAAACGAGGGCACTATCTTACTTGATGAAATAGCCGAGATGCCAATTACCCTTCAATCGAAACTTTTAAGGGTGCTACAGGAAAAGGAAATCGACAAGGTGGGGAGCAAAAAACCTCTGCCGGTTGATGCAAGGGTCATAGCTACCACCAATAAGGATTTGCATAAACAATGTTCAGAAGGGCGTTTCAGAGAGGATCTCTACTATAGGCTCAATGTTTTTCCTTTAAAACTTTTGCCTTTGAGGGAAAGACCTGAAGACATTCCTGTGCTGGCATCACATTTTGCAGATATTTTTTCAGCATCTTTTGGCAAAAACATTTCTGGCTTTACAGATGAGGCTATGGAGCTTCTTAAGATGCACCAGTGGCGGGGAAATGTGAGGGAGCTTGAAAATGTTGTTCAGAGAGCAGTATTTATGTGCAGCGGGGAGAAAATCGGCAAAAATGACTTTATGCTTGAGGATTTTAACCACAAAAAAAATTCTAACGGAAAGCTGAAAGATGCCGAAAAAGAGCTTATTTTAGAAACATTAAATGGTGTCAGGGGAAACAAAACGAAGGCAGCAAAAATTCTTGGGGTGAGCGTAAGAACAATTAGAAACAAACTCCATGAATACGGACTCGAATACCCTCACTGGCACAATAATTGTATTTAAATAAGAAAGGAGATTTTTATGAGCGATGGCTTCAAGGCTTTAGAGGTCTTGTTATATCTTACTAATGCAAGGCATAACGTAATAGCCTCCAATATTGCTAATGTTGATACACCTTTTTACAAGGCAAAGGATATCAAATTTCAGATGAATCTCCAAGAAGAGGTGATGGCTCTTAAGGTTACTAACGCAAGACACATAAACAATGTGTCCCCTGCTATGTCCACAGAGATCAAGCTTGAGGAAACCCAACCTTGGCTCGATGAGAACAATGTGGAGCTCGATATGGAGGTGGCTAAGATGACCGAAAATGCACTTTTATATCAGGCTGGGGCAAACATGCTCTCTTCAAAGATAAAGATGTTCAAAAATGCGTTGAGGAGGTAGGAATGGATTCTTTCGCAGCTTTAAAAATTAGTGCATCCGCTCTGTGGGCGCAAAGGCAGAGGATGAATGTTATAGCGTCCAATATGGCAAATGTAAATTCCACAAAAACCGAACAAGGAGGACCATATAAAAAGAAAGAAGTGGTTTTCTCAGCGATTCCCCTCAAACCAGTTGCAGGTTCTCCGGAAGGAGTCAAAGTAGTTGATATCTCTGAATCTGAAGAACCTTTCAAACTGGTGTATGACCCTTCACATCCAGACGCAGGAAAAGATGGATTTGTCCAGATGCCAAATATAAGTGTTATCGAAGAAATGGTAAATATGATGATGACTTACAGGGCATATGAGGCGTCAGTTTCCACCTTTAATATAACTAAATCAATGTTTATTAAAACTCTCGAGATTGGGAGGCAGTAATGTCGGAGATAAAAATATTACAAAATAGCAACGCGCAGATACCATTAAGTTCAGGAATTAATAAAACTCAACATAACGGGGGGTTTAATGACCTCTTGCAAGAAGCAATGGCTATGATCTCAGAAGCTCAAATAAACGCCGACAATGCAGTGAAAGAACTCGCATCAGGGGGGGATATTGCTCACGCTATTTTAATGATGGAGAAGGCTGATATGTCTTTTCAGCTAATGGTGGAAGTAAGAAATAAATTACTAAATGCTTATGATGAAGTAATGAGGATGCAGGTATAATGGCTTCCCTTAGCAACATAAGCGATTGGCTAAAGGAGCTATCTTTTACCAGAAAACTCGTTCTCATGGGGGGGCTTACTCTTGCTATAGCTGCTTTAATAGTAGCTATAACATTAATTCAGGCGCCTTCTTACCAAATACTTTTCGCTAATCTGTCTGACGAAGACGCTGGAATAATAGTGCAGAAAATAAAAGAGCAAAAGATCCCTCATAAGGTTGAAGGCAACGCTATAAAAGTGCCTGTTGAAAGAGTTCACGACCTGCGTATCCAGCTTGCGAGTCAGGGGCTTCCACAGGGCGGTGGAATAGGTTTTGAACTTTTTGATAAAACAGACCTATCAACAACTGATTTTGTCCAGAAATTGAACTACCGAAGGGCTTTACAGGGAGAACTTTCGAGAACAATCAGGGCTTTGCCAGAGATTGAGCAATGCAGGGTTCACTTGGCTGTCCCCGAAAAGTCTGTTTTCGTAAGGAATGCTGAAAAACCAAAGGCTTCTGTATTTGTGAAGCTAAAACCAGGCAAAAGATTATCAAAAGGTCAAGTTGACGGTATAGTTCATCTGGTTGCGAGCAGTATAGAAGGCCTTGATACAAAGGCTGTTACAGTTGTTGACAGCAAGGGGGAACTTCTTACATCTGTTAGTGATGAAACAGTCGGGATGACTAACGCACAGATGGAAAGACAGCAGATGATTGAGAAGGATCTTGAAAACAGAATAGTAGGTATCCTTGAACCCGTAATAGGGAAAAACAAGGTGAGGGCGAAGGTAGCCGTCAATCTTAATCTCATAAGAACAGAAAAAACTGAAGAAAAATATGACCCTGATGGACAGGTGCCCAGAAGCGAACAAAAAAGTTCCGAAAAGTCAGTAACGGGGACATCTGGAGGTGTTCCAGGTGTAGCTTCAAATATCCCCGGGAAAACATCACCTGCTACTACAGCGTCGAAAGGGCAGACAGATAAAAAAAGCGAAACGATTAATTACGAGATATCTAAAACAATCAGCCACCAAATCATAAATCCTGGAGAGGTAAAGAGGCTTTCAGCAGCAGTTTTGGTGGATGGAAGTTATACCCCAGCTGAAGGGAGCAAAGAACCGAAATATACTGCTCGGACAGAAGAAGAAATTAAACAGTATGAAGAAATGGTAAAGAGGGCGATTGGCTTTATAGCCGAAAGAGGAGATGACATAAAAGTCGTCAACATGCCCTTTGAAACAGTGCCCACAGAAGAAATCCAGCCGCCTACAAGAGAAATTATACCTATTGTTATGGATGTTGTAAAATATCTTCTTCCCATTATTGCTGTTGTGTTATTTTTTCTCTTTGTCGTTAAACCTTTGCTAAAGATAGCAACGACGCCTAGAGCTCCTGAAAAACAGCCTCTCCCAGCCCTTTCTCCTGCCCCTGCCGAGTTAGAAAGAGATTTTCACAAAGAACTCCCTGGCAAGACATCCAAAGATATGATTTCTAATTGGGCAAAGGATAACCCAAGAGAGGCTGCGAATCTTATAAGGAATTGGTTAAATGAAAGCAAGTAAACTCGACGGATGCCAAAAAACAGCGGTTTTTTTAAATATTATAGGTGAGGATATTGCCGCTGAAATATTGAAAAACCTTGATGTTGGGGAAATCGGTAAAATAACTGCACAAATGGCAACAGCAAAGAGCGTGTCTGCAGAAATCGTAGAAGATATTACTAAGGAAGTTTTGGAAAGCCTCTCAAATAAGACATTCAACATAGGTGGGGAAGAGTACATCAAGCGTATTTTGTCTAAAGGACTCGGTGAAGATGGCGCGGCAAAGATATTCGAGATGGCCTTAAAAGAAAGCCCCCTTGATGAACTTAAATGGATTGATTCTAAAACCCTTAGCAGTTTTATTTCTGCTGAGCATCCCCAGACCATAGCTTTGGTAATATGTCTGCTCGAGCCGATACAGGCAGCGGAGGTGCTGAGTGAACTGCCTGAACACATCAAAGGCGATGTAGTAATGAGGATGGCAACCATAGACCGTATTTCTGAAAAAGCTCTCGATGAGTTAAAGTCTGTGTTGAGAGGGCAGCTTGATCTAACCAAGAGGAAAGGGAAAAAACTGGGCGGGATAAAGTCTGTAGCTGATATATTGAACTTATGTGATAAGGCTACAGAAAAAACCGTTCTTGAACATATTGAAGAACAGAGTGTTGACTTAGCTGATTCAATCAGACAGTTGATGTTCGTGTTTGAAGATCTTATCACAATTGATAACAGAGGTATTCAAACAATCCTCAAAGAGATATCGTCTGAAGACCTCAGCATTGCTCTTAAAACAGCTTCTGAGGAACTGAAGGCAAAGATATTTTCTAACATGTCTCAAAGGGCTGCTTTGATACTCAAAGAAGACATGCAGACAAGGGGGCCTGTCAGATTATCGGATGTGGAAAAGGCTCAGCTTAATATAGTAAATGTCGCAAGAAAACTCGAAATGGAAGGGAAGATTATAATAGCCAAAAAAGGAGGGGAAGAACTTGTCTAGAAAAACCCTTTACGATATTGAGGCAGTCCCCTATAAGATGCAAAGCCTCGATGTCTGCCATAGTGATGGTGCTAAAAGCAACGATCATCACGATAGACTTAGAGAATTATCAATAAGCAGGCAGCTTGAAGAGATTGAACGGGAAGCCTATGAAAAAGGGTTCAGTGCTGGACAATCGGCTGGGTTTGAGATAGGACAGCAAAATGTCCTTTTACTGATTCAAAGGCTCGAAAAAGCCCTTGCCGATGTTGCTAATTTGCATCAAAGAGAATTACAGAGATTGGAGAAACAGATTTTAGATCTTTCCTTTACTATTGCCAGAAAGATTGTGATGCAGGAACTTATAACAAATCCTGACATAATAACAGATATTGTCAGGGAGGCATTGACAAAGTTGCAAAAGACAGGAGAGGTTATCATCAGGATTCACCCTTCTCTTCACGAAATCTTTCTTAAGAACAATCCTAAATTATTGAGCATAAATCCAAACATTTCCTTTGAGTTAGATGCAAAGGCTCCTCTTTACGGCGTAGAGGTAATAGGTCCCGAAGAAAGCATAATCACTGACATTCAAGAACAATTTAAAAATATTCTCCAAGACATAGGTGTTAAACTTGCTTGAGATCGACCTCAGTCATTACATACATGCTATTGAAAAATCTGATCCTCTGCGCGTATATGGGAGGGTTACCGAGATTACTGGGATAATCATCAAGGCTACCGGATTAAGGACAAGCATAGGTGAATCCTGCAAAATATATTCGGACGGTTCGGTTATTGACGCTGAGGTTGTCGGCTTCAAAGACGGAAAGATAATGCTTATGGGTATTGGGGATCTGACAGGCGTGAAGCCTGGCAGTCGGGTGTTTTCTTGCGGTAAGCGTGCTTTTGTAAGTGTTTCTCGTGATCTTATCGGGAGAGTCCTTAATGACAAAGGCGAACCTATAGACGGCAAAGAGGAAATAAGCGGGGAGGATTATCCAATTTACTCTTCCAAACCCCATCTGTTGAAGAGAAGGCGCATTACAGAACCATTAGATTTGGGAATAAGGGCAATTAACGGCCTTTTGACTTGTGGAAAAGGACAGAGATTGGGGATTATGGCTGGTTCGGGAGTAGGCAAGAGTGTCCTTTTAGGTATGATAGCTCGCTATACTGAGGCGTCAATGAATGTTATTGCTCTGATAGGCGAAAGGGGGCGTGAGGTTAGAGAATTTATTGAGAAAAACCTTGGTAAAGAAGGAATGGGCAAATCTGTGCTGGTCGTGGCGACATCCGATCAGCCGCCCCTTTCAAAGATAAGGGCTGCTCTTGTAGCCACTGCTATTGCTGAATATTTTAGGGATATGGGAAATGATGTTCTCCTCCTTATGGACTCTATAACGAGAATCGCACAGGCTCAGCGAGAGATAGGACTGGCAATCGGAGAACCGCCAACTGCGAGGGGATATACCCCTTCTGTTTTCACCTTCCTGCCCAGACTTCTTGAAAGGATAGGGACTTCCGAAGAAAAAGGGAGTATAACAGGAATATATACAGTTCTTGTTGAGGGGGATGACCTTTCAGAGCCTGTTGCTGATGCCGTCAGGGCTATAATCGACGGGCATATTGTATTGTCAAGGGAGCTCGCTATGGAAAATCTTTACCCTTCCATTGACATACTCCAGAGCATAAGCAGGGTAATGCCTGATATTGTCGAACCATCTCATATGGAGTATTCGTCTAAATTCGTCGAAATTTTTGCCCTCTATAAAAAATTTGAGGACATGATTAATCTGGGAGCTTATAAAGAAGGGACAAACCACAAAGTTGATTATGCAATAAAGAAAATAGATCAGCTTAAGTCTTACATCAGGCAGGCAATTGATGAGAAACGCGACTTCACAGATAGCGTTCAGGGGTTGTATCTTTTATTTGAGTAGCCTTTATATTGTATAGAATTATATAGAGAAAGTTATATTACATCTGAATATTTGCGGGAACATCGAAAGTGACGAGCAAAAGAATATCAAGGATATTAGAATTAAAGCAATTCTCCAAAGACATTTGCGAGACAGAATTTAAAAAAAGCCTAGAATCTCTTCAAGCTGAAAAGGCCAAACTGAATTTAATAGAAAATAAGCTACAGAAAACCTTTTTTGATTACAAAAAAATGTATCAAGACGGCTTAATTAATATTTATGAACTTGAAATGTTTTACGACTACTTGATTCATATGAATAAACAGGCAGCAAAACAGAAAGAGGTTGTATCCCGAAAGACGATAGATGTAGAGAAGAAAAAAGACAAGGTTGTGAGCGCCCATAAAGAAGAGAAGATAATTGAAATTATTCACAACAGAATGCTCAAAGAAGAAAGTAAAGATTCGGATAGAAAAGAACAAAAGGAGTTGGATTTGAATTTTCTTCACAGGAAAACAAGGCAATGAAAATTAGCCGACTAAATAAGCCTTTTTGCAAGATACCTCTAACAATAAGTTACTTTTATTTGAGTATGTTCTTGCTATTTATGCCTTGTTTTTGCATTTTCTTATTTATTTCTTCTTCGGTGTCCTATGCCCAGGATGATCTACTGAAAATAGTTGAAAAGAAACAGACGGAATTAAAAGACAGGGAGAACCAGCTCAGACAGGAAGAAAAAAGGATTGAAACCCTCAGAAAGGACTTGGATGAGAGAATTGCTAAATATACAAAAATACTCGCTCAGATTGAAAGCCTGCTGAAAAAAATAGAACAGATAAAAGATCAAAATTTTGAACAAATAGTGAGAACTTATGAAGCTATGCCTCCTGAAGATGCAGCGATAAAACTGTCGGCTCTTGATGAAGAACTCGCTGTTAAGATAATTTCAAAAATGAAATATAAAAAAGCTGCTGCAATAATGGCTTTAATGGATACTAAAAAAGCAACCAATATAACTCAAAGCATGAACACGATAGAGAAAAAATTTCCTACCAGGTGATTTTTTTCCCCTTTTAATGAGTGAAATGTCCCTCAGTGAACTGCTTTGCTTCATCTCATTTTCTCTAAATATTGTTTATAGTTAAGGGTTTTTCCCAATCCGAAAAATAGTTATATAATGTTGTCATTGCGACCCTGAGTCCTTCGGCAGGCTCAGGACAGGCTTGGCGAAGGGGAAGCAATCTCGCCATTCTTCATGAGATTGCCAAGAACTATTGGGATTTTGTCAAAGGTATAAAATTTTTGTCCCTATCTAAGATATATGGGTTCCATCGCTGTTTTTTGACAAAGATTTGTCCTTGATTAATTGCTGGCATAATAATTGACATTTGTTTTTATATGCAAATACCTCTTCTCACAGATTGTCTTTATTCCCTGGTTCCTGATATTAAGGCTCTTATTGTTAAACAGGCTTCAGAGTTTTTCGAGAATGGGGAGAAAAATGATTTTTTGACTGTTATCTCGAAGCTAATTAATGAAGACTTAAATCCCCAGATTATAGAGGAAAAAATAAAAGAATTTACTCTATTTTCTACCGCCCCTCCAACCTTTGACGCTACAGCCTTAGTTAATCACCCCCTTACGGAGCTAGGTAAACGAACAGAAGATATGCAGCTAAATGCTGATATTGCTGAGATTATAGATTATCACTCTTCTGCCATTACAGAGTCATTAAAATCATTCAAAAACATTGAACTTATCCCCCCTGATTTGATAATTCCAAGAGACCAAAATATCGGAATAAAAACTGATGCTAATACTATACAAAATGTGACCGTCCAGGACATTCCTGCTTTTCAGATTTCTCAAGATACACAGCAATTGACTCAAAAATCTCTGCCTGATGCCCACTCAAGCATAGGAGTAGCTTCTGATTCAGAAATTGAGGTTAATTCAAAAGTATCAGATAGTGTAGCAGTGCCAAAAGAGAACGTAAGAGAAGTTGATAGTATGAGCTTTACTAAAACTTCAACAAAAATCATCCCAATCTCCGAAGAAATGGATGGATTAATTGATGACCCACCCACATCAATTTTAAAACAGGCTGTTACGATGCCTTCAAATAAAGAGATTAATGACGTCAATGGTGCGTTGAAGACAAAAAATTATAGTCTAGCTAAAGGGGAACCCATTGCAATTGTTCAGGGGAAAACATTACAGTCTCCATCAGGAGACTCTTCAGAGCAAAAAGAGACGGGTTATAATGCCCAGAATAACAAAACTGCAGCGACCGAAAATATTCCAGTAAGCTCTGGTCATGGATTTCCCTCCTTCGTAAATAAAGCAGTCCTTGACAGCAAATCTTCGCTTGCACAACAATTAGTCCGCCTTAATTTTCCGGACATTGTGCCCGAAAAATTGGCGATTATTAATTCAGATAGCAAATCTCTTAAGCTCACTATTGAACCGGGTGGAATAGGGACACTGGACATTGAACTCACCCTCGAAAAGGGTGTCGTTAATGCGCAGATATTTGCATCTGAGACCGCAGGAAAGAATTTTCTTGATAATAATATTTCGGCACTTTTAAATAGTCTTTTGCGGGAAGGGCTGAATATAGGGAAATTCTCAATTTTTTTAGGCTATAAAAGGGATGAAGCTAAAAATGAACATTTGGCAGCCCCCCAGAAAACCCCGAAAACTATTGATGAGATAGCTATATCTAGCAACCCTTTAAAAAACCATTTAATAAGCATTTTTGTTTGAAAGGAGCAGTAGGTATGGAAATCATGCAGTTAAACTCAAACGCGACAGTCCAAAAGGTCGCCGCCGAAAAAAAGATGTTGTTAAAGGATGAATTCCTCAAACTACTGACCATGCAGCTTCGTTATCAAAACCCTTTGAATCCCATGAACAACACCGAGTTTACCTCACAACTTGCGCAGCTTAGTTCCCTTGAAGCTCTTAATCAAATAGTCGCGCAGATGAACGATATGCTTCTTTATCAGAACTCTATTCAGAATACGCTCACACTTAATCTTATTGGTAAGAATGTCAGCTTTTCGGGCAATCAGGTAAATCTTAAAGACAAAGGTGAAATTAGCTATAATCTTTCAGCAAATGCATCAAAGGTTAATATTTCAATATACGATTCTTCAGGCAAGCTGATACGAAAGATTGAAGCAGGACAGCAGAATGCGGGTGCTAATAATTATGTGTGGGACGGAAAGGATTCGAAGGGGGACAAGATGCCCGATGGTGCCTACACATTTAAAGTTGAGGCTTTGGATACAAACGGCAAGCCGGTGGAGGTAACGACGACATCCAAGGGGCAGGTGACCGGTATTACCTTCGATAACAACACCACTTACATCATAATTGATGGAAAAATAAAACTAAAATTAAATGAAATTCTTGAAATATGTTAAAGGAGGTTTCAAGATGATTACATCCTTATATTCAGCAGTAAGCGGAATAAGTGCCAACGGTACAGCTCTTACGGTGATAGGTGATAATATTGCAAACTTGAATACCATTGGATTTAAAGGTAGCAGGGTTTCTTTTGGTGATATACTCAGTCAGAGCCTGGCTGGAGGCTTATCTCAAATAGGACGCGGCGTTATACTGAGCGATATCTCTCCACTTTTCTCACAGGGTTCCTTTCAGACATCTCCAAATGTTCTGGATATAGCTATTGATGGGGAAGGTTTATTTATTGTGAAAGAAGCCTCGGGAGCAAGATACTATACAAGAGCTGGACAGTTCTTCTTAAATAAGGAAGGTTATATAACCAATCCCGAAGGACTATATCTGCAGGGCTATCTTGCGGATGCTACAGGGAAAATTTTAGGTGCTTTAAGTGATTTGCAGCTTGGAACAACGCAGAGCCCCCCGAATATGACAGTAAATGCAAATATAGCTGTGAATCTAGATGCTAAAGCTGTGCCACCTGCCGACCCTTTTACTCTTGATGGAAACGGAGATGGGGTGGATGATGACCCTGCAAACTTCAACTCTTCAACTACCATCACTGTCTATGATTCTCAGGGTGGGGCTCATACTGTAACACTATATTTTGTCAAAACAGGTGATAATGCATGGACCGTCTATTATGTTCATAGGAATCCAGATCCAACAGACCCTAATATTTATATTGAGGCAGGGACTCAGGACCTCACCTTTGATGCAAATGGTGCTTTAATTGATGATAATAGTGGCACAGCTATAGACTTTGACTTTGGGGCGTCAGTTATCACTCCTCAGTCCATAACATTTGATTTTGGTAGGGGGACTGGTGAAACCCCTCCGGGCACAGGGTTAGATGGCACTACACAATTTGCCTCCCCATTTTCGGTCCTTACTATAAATCAGGACGGTTATCCTGCTGGTCATTTAAAAACAGTTTCAATATCGGAAGATGGTATCATTACAGGCATTTTCACTAACGGACAGACGCGAATTTTAGGACAGATTGCCCTCGCAAGATTTGTTGCCCCAACAGGGCTCTTGAAGATGGGTAAAAACCTTTTTGCTGAAACTTATGAATCCGGGCAGCCGATAATTGGGAGCCCTAATACCTCTGGACTTGGTAGAGTTCTCACTAATTCATTGGAACTTAGCAATGTTGACCTTGCTGAGGAATTCATAAAAATGATTTCTATGCAAAGAGGGTTTCAGGCGAATTCAAGAATGGTTTCTACAGTGGATGATTTAATGGCGGAGCTGGTAAATATGAAGAGGTAGAGTTACATCAAAAATATGGAAATGTTTAAGGGCGAACATATATGTTCGCCCTTTTTTTAGAATTAGGTAGCATCAATTTTCATGAAAATACACTGGTGTCCAAAAGAATATTCAAGCAGGGATATATGAAACCATTTTTTCCCAAAGAACTATCTTCGTGCATGTGCAAGCCTTTGTGAGACTTCATACTTAATTTTGAAGTACTGATTCCCATTATCATAAAATAATTAATCTTTGATATTTTGTTAACAGGTTGCAATAACGAGGCGCCTATCGCTGTTTTTAGGGCAGGAAGACTAATTTTGATAAGTCCTAACAAATCATATATAATATCGAATGGCTTACAAAGACTTAAGAGAATTCATCTCTCTTCTCGAAAAAAGAGGGTTTCTTCACAGGGTTCCTGTGGAGGTCGACCCAGTTCTTGAGATTTCTGAAATCACGGACAGGATGTGCAAAAGCCCTGGCGGGGGCAAGGCTCTCTTTTTTGAAAAGGTTAAAGGCTCTCAATATCCAGTCGTAACAAACATCTTTGGCTCATACGAGAGGATGTGTCTTGCGCTTGAGGTAAATCATCTCGATGATATCGCAAAGCGCATAGAGAGATTGCTACATCAGGAGCCGCCTAAGACACTTATGGATAAACTGGCTATGCTGCCTAAACTTCTTGAGTTCTCTAAGTGGCTGCCAAAAAAAGTAAAGAACGCCCCATGTCAGGAGATAATAGAAAGGGATTCACCCAACCTACACAAGTTCCCAATTATTAAATGCTGGCCATTTGATGGCTTACCTTCGAAAGATGTACAAAAATTAAGGGATGCAGGAAGGTTTATAACACTGCCTATGGTTTTTACAAAAGACCCCGACACTGGAAGGCAGAATTGTGGAATGTATAGGATACAGATATATGATAAAACCACAACAGGTATGCACTGGCATATACACAAAGACGGTGCGAGGCATTATGACAAATACAAAGCTCTTAAAAGAAAAATGCCTGTGTCCATTGCAGTCGGGGGCGACCCTGCAGTTATGTATTCTTCGACGGCGCCTCTTCCTGAAGCGGTGGACGAGATGATATTTGCCGGGTTTATCAGAAATCAGCCTGTTGAAATGGTCAAATGCATAACCTCTGATATTGAAGTCCCTGCTAACAGCGAGCTTGTTATTGAAGGCTATGTTGAGCCCGGCGAAATGTCCCTTGAGGGGCCTTTTGGTGACCATACAGGTTTTTATTCGGCGGCAGATTATTACCCGGTGTTTCATGTAACTTGTATAACTCACAGAAAAGACATGATATATCCAGCCACGATTGTTGGAAAACCTCCTATGGAAGATTGTTATATGGCTAAAGCAACAGAGCGGATATTCCTGCCTTTAATGAAGCTTGATTTCCCAGAGATTAAAGATATTAATCTGCCGATGGAAGGGGTTTTTCATAACTGCGCTCTTATATCTATTAGAAAGAGTTACCCAGGTCATGCAAGGAAAATTATTCACGGTTTATGGGGAAAGGGGCAGATGATGTTCGCAAAGCTCTTGATTATAGTTGACGATGATGTGGATGTGCAGGATATCTCATACACTGCATGGCGCGTGTTAAATAGCGTGGATTGGAAAAGAGACGTAATAATTGCGGAAGGTCCGCTTGACGACCTCGACCATGCTGCAAAATTCCCTCGCTACGGTTCAAAGATGGGAATTGATGCGACCAGAAAGACAAAAGAAGAAGGCATGATGAGGGATTGGCCCGATGAACTCTTTATGTCTGATGAGATAAAAGCCCTTGTTGACAGAAGATGGAAGGAGTATGGTTTTTAAGATTTAAAAATGAAAGAAAAAAGATTGCCACCAAATCAAAGATTAATCAACGACTTCCCGGTTTTGCATTACGGTTCAATTCCGAGGTTCGATGAAAAGACATGGGACTTTACAGCCACGGGGCAAGTTGAAAACCCTTTAACATGGACATATAGTGAATTTTTAACCCTTCCCTCAATTGAAATTACTGCAGATTTCCATTGTGTTACAGGCTGGAGCAAGTTTGACCTTGTATGGAAAGGTGTTCTTTTCAAGACAATTGCTTCGATGACAAAACCTTTCAAAACAGCAAAATTTGTGAATATTATTGCTGAGCAAGGCTATACTACCAACATCCCCCTTGATGTCGCAATGGACGACGATGTAATCTTCGCCTATGAGTATGGAGGTAAACCTCTAACACCCGAACACGGCTTTCCTTTGAGACTTGTTGTTCCCAAAAGATATGCATACAAAAGCGCAAAGTGGGTCAGAGGAATAGAGCTTCTTGCCGAAGATAAGCCCGGGTTCTGGGAAGTCAGAGGATACAGCAACTCCGCTGATCCCTGGAAAGAGGAGAGATATTCTTGATATTATTTGAGAATATCCTCAGATATTATATCCTCTATCACAGGTGTCTAAAATAATATTCAAGCAGGGATATGACACGATTTCTTTGCCAAAGCATTACCTTAGTCTATACCCTAAAATAGCGATAGCATAAACCCATTGATTTATAGATCATTGCGAAAACCCGTATAGGATTCGTGGCAATCTCATCAGATGCTTCCCCTTAGACAGGCTCAGGACAGGCCCCTTCGCTCCGGGAGACAATGACAGTTTTCTATCTCTATTTTAAGTCCCCCCGTATTCCGGGGACAGCTTACTTAGTTCATAAGCAATTAGGTATGGTGTCCTCTGAATTAGCCCCGCCACCCTTCGACAAGCTCAGGGTGACAACTTAGAGACCTTTGCAAGAGCCTCAACATATTGTCAGAGTTAAATTATGAGATTTTCAGTCTTTTTTCATAGTTATTAAAAAAAAGAATCGATGTTATAAGAAGTCCTCATCTGAACTTTTTGTCATTCACCTTCCAAATCCTATCACTTTGCCGGAATTTCTCTTATATTTTATCTCCTGAGTCAAAGCGTGTATGAGCATGTCGTGATTGATATCCTTTCTTTCTTTAAACAACATCTTATCCCGCACAACCGCAAAATCACCGGGTGTAAGATTAGTAAACTGCTTCAGCAATCTTGTCTGTTCAGCATTGAGCTTCTTGTTTTGAGGCAATAGCGGGACAAGCATTTTTTCATAGAATGTCAATACCCCTTCTGAACTAAGCGGTTTAAACTCAACCTTGAATTTGAATCGTCTGAGTGCAGCATGATCAAGTCCCGCGATGTCGTTTGTAGCAAAATATCGCTATGCCGCTATATGCATCCATTTGGGCAAGCATTTCGTTTGTGGCTGATTTTTCCCACGAGCGGTTTGCTTCTGTTCTTGGAAATAGAAATGTATCTGCCTCATCAAAAAAGAGTATCCCGCCTTTTTGCTTAGCCTCTCGAAAGGCTCCTGCAATATTCTTCTCCGTCTCGCCGACCCACTTGGATTGAATATCGCTGGCTTTTCTCAAAATGATATCCTTGTTGATGAGATTGCCGAGATACAGGACAAATTCGGTCTTTCCCGTCCCCGGAAGCCCATATAATAAAATGTTCAATGCACGGACTCCGCCTGTTGATTCTTTCTCGCAGAACTCAATGCGCTTTTTAATGATACCTGCAATTTTTTTAGGATCTTCCGAACAATTTAGTCCTTCTATTGTATAAAGATGGCTATTCTGCATCTGCACGGTGTCTGTTTTATTCATTCCGAGCAGATTCTGACGGTTTTCGAGAATCAGCCTTAACTGTTTGATGACGGTGGTCTTGCTTTTATTCTTCAGAGCCTTTATTTCATCAAGGGCGCTTACAATTCCGTCTGCATTATCGGTGTATTTGCTGCATATCTCTCCTATTTCTTTTTCTGTGAGGTAGTCCTTCATACCCCTCCTCTTGAGTTCAACCTTTAGCAGCGCCGCTTTCTGGGATGAAGTAAGAGCATTGAATTGTAATGAAAAATTGAATCTTCTCAGCGTGCTCTTGTCTATCTGTTCTATCCTGTTGGCTATCCAGATGACTTTTTTATTGTGACCGTCCAGAACGCTGTTAATCCATGATTTATTTGTCTTGCTTTCGAAAAAAGGTGACTCCCATGAGTTTAAAACTTCATCGGACTCATCTATAAGCACAATAGAGTCATTCTTATCAGCCATGTTTAGTGTGGCGCAAATCCAGCTTAGACGGGTGTCATGTTCGCCTGATTCCGGAGTCTTGACGATAAACAAGTCCCTGCGGCATTCAGCAGCGAAGGCTTTTGCAAAGGATGTCTTGCCGCTTCCGGGTGCGCCGTAAATCAATATATTCTTGCCATCCGCCCCGTTCATAATATTATGAAGCATGCGAAGATTGTCTGACGAAATATTAAAGTCGGTCGTTTTGAGATTAGTTTTCCCTGATTTGTAAAAGAAGATGTGAGAAAGTCCGCCGCTATCGAAGCCTGAGAGAAGGTCAAAGCACCAGTCGCTGATTTCCAATGAATGAGAATGTCCTTTTTGAATCAGCAATGATTTATACAGTGCGCCGTTTTTCAGGGCATTATGGAGACCTTTCTTTTCGAGTCCGATTAGTATGTGGCCGGAGGAATAAAAGATATTCTGCCTGCTAAAATCCGCTATTTCATGTTCACCCGTCAGATAATCCGACAGGATTGAATCCGCCTCAATAAGATAGAAGAACAGCAGAACTAAAGTCTCTTCTTGGCTCAAATCAAAGGCACCCTCAATCATCCAAAGCCTTTTGCTCAATTGGCTCTGTTTTCTGCCTGACAATTTCTTAAGCCTCTCTGCAATCATCCCTGAAATATCCGATTTGAGCAGGAACATCAGATATTTTTCGGGTATCTCTCCCTCAGTGTCCGTTTCTATTTCGTATTTTGCCGTATATTTTCCAATTAGTGCGGATGCCTTGCCGGAGAGCACATAGTCTGCAAGCTCATAGACAGCCCTCGTTTTTGTCTTCACATAGCTTGAGTTTATAAGGTTGTAGGCATAAATAAGCATCGTCTGCTCTTCAAATGAGTCTTCGAAAGACTTTACGGGAATATTTCCTTTGATTAACCTTCTTCTCATATACCCTCCTGTTTTTAACCTTTTTTATCCTGATTTAATTATGGGGTCATAAGTATGAAGACATTAGTGCTCCCTCGACTGCGCTCGGGGCAAGCGGTTTACCCTCTATCAAGAATGGATTAAGGGGTGTGTTCCCCAGTTTGCCAAAGAGGGGCAAGGGGAGATTTTTCAATAATGACGCCTTACTTATGCACTCCTTAGTAATTATGGCAAATCTTACTGACAGCATTATGTCAGAAGGTTTTCAGAGGTTTAAATGAAAGTTGCCTATGCGAAAAATACTCTTGCTTTCAGGGCTTAAATTAAAGATAATTATTACTATGGAAGACAAAAAAATGCCTAAAAACCTGAAACCAGAACACATTAAAAAGAAAAAGCACAGAATCCACGGATTTTCTGAAAAAATCATCCGTATTATTGATATATATACCCTTATTGCAAAAGATAGAAAACCGACCATTAATCAGCTAATTAATAAATATGAAGTTACCGAAAGGACTATTTATAGATACCTGAGAATAATCGATAATATTGACAAAATCGAGCGTGATCAGAACAGTGGAGGCTACAAATTTACCAACAGCAACAGGATAAAGAAATTCATTATTTCCAATGACCAGATTGGATTCCTCATGGCTATTGGAGAGATGTCGAGACATCTTGGAAAATCTTTCGAAGAGAACTTTAAAAGGCTTGTTGATAGTATCGCTGAAAGTGTCGAAAACAAGAATCTTAGCAGTCCTGTGCCTTTTACAATCAAGATACCCGATGTGATTAGAAGCGATGCGTTTAACACTAATTATGAAGCGATAGTTAACTCCATCAGGGAACAAAATTCTATTGATATTGTCTATCACGCCCTGCACAGTAACGAAAAGACCGAACGGAGAATAGACCCCTACGGGCTGATCTTCTATGAAGGAGCATAGCTTGTAAACGCTTATTGCCATTTAAGAGAAGAGATTAGAAACTTCGCCATCGACCGGATACTTAAGCTTGAAAATACACATTTACACTTTCAAAAAAAGCAGGGCTGCGACCTTGAAGAAGAATGCAGGCATAGCTGGGGTATTTACCAAGATGATGATGTAGAGGTTACGCTAAGGTTCTCGAAAGATGTAGCCAAATATATCACAAGGAGAGACAAATGGCATCCTACTGAACAAAGGACAGTCCTGTCGTCAGGCGAGGTAGAGCTGAAGCTGACCGTTGCTGGCATAGATGAAATAAAGAGGTGGATTTATTCCTGGCTTCCTAATGTAGTGGTAGTAGAACCGGTATGGTTTAGAAAACAGGTTTATGACGAAGTGAACGAGGCTAAAAAGAAGCATAAATAAACGAATAGACTGGGGGGTCAGACTTGATAAATTGACTTTCTAATTGAAACTCGAGGCTGGGCGTGTGGCTTTGTATTATTGGCTTTAGCCGAAGAAAGTCAATAGTCAAGCCTGACGCCATCTACGTCTATGAACAAGAGCTATCAGCTTCAACAAATAAAGACATTTTAAAACCAGTGCATTGGCTTATATGTCCAACAGCATTCGGCATTACACGAGAGGACATTCGTGAAGAATGATGTTGGAATAAAATGAAGTTTTATATCATCAGCAGATAGATATGCTATAATCATATAATTCAAAAATAAGAACCGATGTTTGTTTGCAAAATTAGTTTTTCAACAGGCTGTAAGACCTGACATGATTCGTAAGTATGTCGTCTGTGAACGAGTTAAACGAAATTGAGCCGAAATTACCATGATTCCTAAAAACATTAAAAAAGAAC
>DAIQAO010000008.1:0-49901 GCA_036781645.1 Dissulfurispiraceae bacterium | reverse complement strand
CAGCAGGCGTGCATACAATGGGAGCAGGTGAAAATGGATTGATAGTGCTTAACCAAAGATATGGACAAACTACTGTGACTTTTGATGACAATGCCACAGGTGCATCATTAACAGGTGTTTTAGGAACAAGTGCTACATTAGCTAATGCTCCAGTAAGCACACAGGTTATCACCTCTGCATCTGCTGCAAACCTTGCTATTTTGGCTTTCAAAGAGGCTATGGAGGTTTTCAATGCTGAAAGGTCAATCATCGGCGCAAAATTAAACAGGTTTGAGTCAACTATCAGAAACCTCGATAATGTCCGTGAGAACATCTCTGCAGCTAAATCGAGAATAATGGATGCGGACTTTGCCGTTGAAACATCAAACCTCACAAAGGCTTTAATTATGCAGCAAGCCGGCATATCTGTGCTTGCTCAGGCTAATACACTGCCTCAGAATGTCCTTGCGTTGCTGCAAAGATAACATGGGGGATGGGGAGGCGAAAGCCTCCCTGTTAAACGGCCATGATAACGGGCATCGTAAATAACATAGGGCAGTTTTTGGGAAATCTGAATACGGATAATGTCCGCAGTTCTCAAAGCGCCAAAAAGCAGACAGATGTCTCTCCTGATGTCGTATCTGTGCGCAAGGCGGAGATTGAGAAGCCTGAGTCAGAAGAGCCTAAGGAGAACAAAAAGGTCGAGGTAAAGGATCTAACTGCAAAGGCTTTTTTCGCCCTTGATGAAAATAAAAATGTTGTAATCAGGATAGTTGACTCCGAGGGCAAACTGCTCAGGCAGATACCGCCTGAGGAATACCTGAAAATGGTAGAACACCTGCAGAATCACACAAAAAATCTATTTAGCGTGGAGGTCTAAATGGCAGCAAGCCTTGTATCCGGATTATTTACGGGCTTAGACACATCAACTATAATCTCCAATTTGATGGCGGTTGAGAAAAAACCGCTCTTTGCGCTTCAGAACAAGAAGAGCGCATACCAAAAACAAATAAGCAGTTATGGAGACCTCCTTTCAAGGCTCTCAGGACTAAGGGAATCCCTGTCATTTTTTAAGACTAATACGGTGATTCCCTTTTCTGCCTCTTCATCGAATATATCTATGCTTACTGTGAGCGCCTCTGAGAGCGCTGATGCAGGAACATTTACGGTCGAAATAGGACAGTTGGCAAAGGCTCACAGGCTTGTTTCGGCATCCGGCGTTGCTTCTGAGTCTGCGATTGTTGCAGAGGGAGCGGATAAGTTTTTTAAATTCAAGGTTGGAGAGGGCGGTGAGGTTCAAGAGTTCGCCCTCTCCGACGGCATGACTCTAAAAGAATTGAGAAACGCCATAAACGCCAAAAATGCAGGCGTGACCGCATCAATTATCAACACAGGAGTTGGTGATGAGCCATACAAACTCGTCCTTTCATCTAATTCAACCGGCGCCTCCAAAAATATCGTCATTGCCCAAGATGACACTGTTTTCAGTAACTCCTATACGACTGTGCAGACGGCGCAGAATGCTGTTTTAAAAATAGACGGGGTGGAGATTCAGAGGGATTCAAACACCATATCAGATGCCGTAAAAGGCGTGACTTTTAGTCTCCTTAAAACAGACCCCGACTATGGCGCCCCCAATGCTTCGCCTGTAACAGTGACCGTATCGAGGGATACCGCTATAATCAAAAATAAGATAAATATATTCGTTGCCCAGTACAATAACTTTGTCTCTCAAGCAAAGAGCTTATCTGCAAAGGGGCAGACACTCTCATTTGACACAGGCATTGACCTGATAATAAATACTTTGAGGGGCGTTACGCTCTATAAATACAACGACCAGATGTTCGTAAGCCTTGGTTTGAGCCACGACAGAAACGGAGTCCTTCAGGTCAATGACTCGCAGCTTGCATCATTATTAGAGGCTGACCCAAAAGGGGTCTTCAATGTCTTTAAATCGATGGCTGAGTCTTTTGACTCCACCCTTAGCAATATTGCCAACAATACCATTCCAGCCCGGAAAGACACCCTCGCTGACAGTATAAAGAGACTCGAAAAGGCTCAGCAGGGGATTGAAATGAGGCTCAGTAAAAAAGAAGAGACACTTAAAAAGAAGTTTGCACAGCTTGAACAGTTGGTGGGGCAGATGCAGTCTAGGGGGAACTATCTGGAACAGCAATTGTCGAAGCTGTCTGTTAAAAATAGTAGATAGTAGCTAAGGGTCAAGTAGCAAGCAACAAGTCGCCCTTCGACAGGCTCAGGGTGACATAAATTAGGTAAGAACATAACAAGTATAGGATGACGACAGAAGGAGTAAAAACATGACGCTTGCATACGCACGAAACGCTTACACTCGGACAAGGGTAAATACTTCTGCAACTCCTCTTGATCTGGTCATAATGCTCTATGACGGGGCGATAGAATATCTGCAAAAGGCGGCTTATCACATCAGTGAAGGTGAGACTGCCAAGAAAATTGACTGCCTTTCAAGGTCCAGGGCGATAATTGAAGAGCTTATTGCATCTCTGGACATGGAAAGGGGCGGCGAGGTTGCAGTAAATCTCGAGTCTCTTTATTTATATATGCTTTTGGAGCTTACAAAGGCTAATGCCGCCAATGATATAAAGAAGATAGAGCACATTAAATTTATTTTAAGCGAGCTAAGAGACGCTTGGAGGAGTATAAGATGACGATCTTTCCCTTTCAAGTAAGCGAGGTAAACCAGGTTTACACCAGGCTTGCAAAGCTAAAGCCATCTACAATTTTGGAGAAGGAACCGAACGAGCCTCAGGATATAGTGAATATCTCTGCTGAAGCCAAGAAGAAACAGATCTTTGAACAGACAAGAAAGGAAGCACTGCAAAGGATAAGACAGGTAGAGTAGCGTGCTCAAGCAGGATTTTAAGATTCTCATTGCGGAGGATGATGATGTGGTTCGTGAGGTCATTAGCGAAATCCTCTCTAAAGAGGGTTATTCTGCCTTTACCGCGAGAGACGGTTTAGATGCTATCAGAATGCTTATGATAGAGGACATGCACCTTGTCCTCACAGATCTTAAGATGCCGAATGCCGACGGGATAGAGGTCTTAAGGCAGGCTATTAAGAATAATCCTGATTGCGCCGTCATTATCCTTACAGCATATGGGAGTCTTGACAGCGCCCTTGACGCCCTTAAAATGGGCGCTTTTGATTATCTCACCAAACCTTTCAAGATCCAGGAGGTGCTTTTTGCCGTTGAAAAGGCATACAAAAGAATACAATACATTAATGAACGAAATGAATTAAAGCAATATCTCAGGGATACCTACAGAGATTTGGAAATAATCAAGAAGGTCGCAGGAGGCAGTGAACCTCTTATGACGATATCGTGGATTGAGAGGATAGACAAATTGGCAAATTTGAATATTCTCTCACCCCACGAAGCAGCAATTTTAAAAGAAAGGCTGGTTTTAGGTGATGCACAAAGAAAAAGTCTTGATAGTGGATGACGATGGAATAGTCAGAGAAGTTCTCGCAGATATACTTTCTACAATATGCGGTTTTGAAGCTGATACCGCCATAGATGGACTTGAAGGTTTGAAGAAGCTTCAAACCAACTTATACGATATAGTTTTTACAGACCTCAATATGCCCCGCCTTGGAGGGATGGACCTTCTCAAAGAAAGTGTAAGATTATACCCTTCACTACCCGTTGTTATGATCACTGGACTTTCAACCGTTGACACCGCCGTCAGTGCGATGAAGGAAGGGGCAAAAGACTTCATTATTAAACCCTTCCAGATAGAAAAGGTCGTCTCAGTTGCTGAGAGGATAATAGGCGAAAGAAAACTACTCAAAGAAATTGCTTCCGATACCAGCACGGAAGAATCTATCCAGAGAATTAATGCCGAACTCTTTAAAAAACTTCAGGAAATAAGCAACCTGCACGCTATAAGCCTCGAACTTGATGAAATATACAACAACAAAGAGATATATAAAAAGATCGTAGAGATGGCTGTAAAGCTGCTCGCTGTCAGGCATGCATTCTTTGCTATGGTCGAAGGTGACAGTTTAAGGATAAGGCAATCCACAGGGTTGGGCTGTCAGGAATTTAAAATCAAAGGCTCAATATTTGAGGGCGTTATTCAAAACAAGAGCTACGGTATAATTTCTAACAATAGGACAGGGATATTTAAAGAATTACCTCTTCATTCGGAGATATTGCTAATACCCTTTACTCTCAAGGAAGAGGTCTTTGCATTACTCGGACTGTACGATAAAGCTGACAATACGGCTTTTACTGAGGAAGAGATTGCCATTATTCTGACATTTGCAAAAAAGGCGTCATTAAGGATCGAAAACAACGCCCTATACGAGGTTTTTTACAACAACCTGATCAACACCCTGAAATCGCTCGTAATCGGGATAGAGGCGAGGGACTCATACACTAAACAGCATTCAGAGAGAGTTGCCATATATTCGCTCCAGATAGCCGATGTTATAGGACTTGGCGAAGAAGATAAAGACGCCATAAGATTTGGTGGATACCTGCACGATATAGGCAAGATGGGTGTGAGGGATACTGTTTTGTTAAAGCCAGGCAAGCTTACACCTGATGAAATGGCGGAGATAAAGCTGCATCCACTAAAAGGGGATGAGATAATCAAACCTATAAAGTTTTTCCCCAAAGAGAGGGAACTCGTAAGATATCATCACGAAAGGTTCGACGGAAAAGGATATCCTGACAGGCTTGAGGGGCATGAGATACCGCTTTTAGCAAGGATTTTGTCTGTCGCTGATGCTTATGACGCCATGACATCATCAAGACCTTACAGAGAGGCGAGAACTCATGAATACACTGTGCAAGAGATAAAAAGATGCTCTGGCACGCAATTTGATCCTGAAATTGTAAAGGCTTTTCTTCAAACACCTGTTGGGAAAGGTATATATAATGGACATTAAGACAGGAGAAAAAATATTTTTTAAAATTTTACCTGCTACGGAAATTCATAACTCCACAGTCATTACAGCTAAAGGCAACTCATTAACCCTTAAGCTCCAGAATGATATAACCCCCCCCCTTCTAAAGGCACCTCCATTATTGTCACATACAATGAATTCGATTATTACGGAGAGGTTGAATATTTTGACGGCGCTGTAATGAAAGCAAACATATTATGGACGGAAAAGAGAGAATATTTCAGAGTTAATGACTTTTTTCAGATAGTCGCCAAAAAAGTGACGGGGGATGAATTATGCTTTAGGTCAAGGATATTTTCTGGCGGCAGTATTAATGTAACCGATGAACTAATTCCTGATGAAACAATCAATCCTGTTTTGTGGAAGATGCTCGTAGATATTAATTCAAAGCTGGGTCTCATACTCGAAAGACTGAACCCTGATTCTGAATCACTCCTCAAAGCTGAAAGTAAAGCCGTAAGCATCAGTGGAGCTGGCATATGTTTCGCTATGGATGAAAGGGTAGAAAATGGGGATATGGTTGAGGTGAAGATGCTCCTCCCAAATATCGTTCCCATTGGCATCGTTACATACGGAAAGGTTGTAAGGGTGACCCAGTCAGAGTGTGGGCAATATAATGTTGCACTGTCTTTTAAAGACATTGAAGATGAGATAAGGGATGAGATAATTCAATATACCTTAAAACGGCAGCGCGATATAATGAAAAGACAGAGAATGAAGAAGGGACTTGATAATTGATTGACAGGGGTAGCGTCTTTGGCATACTTTTGGGGATTGCTGCGGTGGTATCTGCCAATTTCATAGAAGGGGGGACGACGGACTCCCTTTTTCAGCTCACTGCCGCATTGATAGTTTTTGGTGGGACTTTCGGGGCAACACTTTTAAGCTTTCCTATGAAAGATATTATGCTGGCAGGGGCGTCTTTGAGGGAAGTTTTTTTTGTGAAAGAAATTGACGCAGATTCAATCATAAGTGATATTATCACATGCTCTTACATCGCCAGAAGAAACGGTATGATAGCCCTTGAAGCTGAACTTGAAAGGATAAATGACCCCTTTCTCAGAAAATCTCTGAGGCTCGCAATAGACGGCATGAACCCGAAATTGCTGAGGGAAACAATGGAGCAGGAAAATCTCACATACGAGGAGAACAAGAAACGGATAGCGAAGGTATTCGAGACAGCCGGCGGCTTTGCCCCTACAATTGGAATAATCGGCGCTGTTATGGGGCTGATTAAGGTAATGGAGAACTTGTCTGACCCATCCAAGCTCGGGGCAGGAATAGCTGTTGCTTTTGTAGCAACGATTTACGGTGTTGGTTCGGCAAATCTTATCTTTCTGCCGATATCCAAAAGACTTATAAACAAGATACAGAAAGAAATTTTTTTAAGGGATATGATTTTGGAGGGAGTTATCCTTATACAATCTGGAATTAATCCCCACTATATCGAGGAAAAGTTAAGGTCTTTTCTGGAAGAAGGCTCAAAAGCTGAATCATGAGAAAAAGATTCAAGACGATAGAAAGCGACAATCCAGACCGCTGGGTAGTTTCGTATGCCGATTTCATCACCCTGATGTTTGCCTTTTTTACTGCCCTTTACGCCATAAGTCAGGTTGATGCCGTGAAGCTCAATAAATTTGCAGGCTCAATGAAAGAGGCTTTTAGGACGGGAGGACCTCCTGAAAAGCCCGAAACTACTACTATTATCGAAGGGATTAAACCCCTCTATATCGGCGATATTCAGCTCGAAAAAAACGCAAGGGAGGTTTTAAACAAGGCAGGCTTTGTTGAAGGCATTACGATATCAGCCAATAGCAAGGGGATATATATCTCTCTAAGCGATCTAATGGTTTTCGAAAAGGGTTCTGCGAGTGTCAGAGAAGATGCCAAACCCCTTTTATCTCTTATAGCGGACATAATGAAAAATACGAGCAATTATATAGTTGTTGAAGGACATACAGATAATTTGCCTATGAAGAGCGCTCAATACCCTTCAAACTGGGAACTCTCAACAGCAAGGGCGGCGAGCGTCCTTATGTATTTCATAAAAGAGCACGGCATCCCGCCTGAAAGGCTTTCAGCGGCAGGATATGGGGAATATAAACCTGTTGCTACAAATTCTACCGTTGAAGGAAGGGCAAAAAACAGGAGGGTTGATATTTTATTTCTAAGCAGAAGAGAGTGAGTTTAGTGGATGGTGGATAGGAGATTAGAAGGGCTAATCCTTCAACACTTGGACAAACTTAGGGCTCAGGATGACACTTTGATTTTGACTTAATATTATTCACTGATAACGAGGTTTAATTTATGTTTGCAATAATCGGGGTATTAGTTGTTACTGGTTCGGTAATCGGGGGATATCTGATGGTGAAAGGGAATCTTGCGCTGCTTTTTCAGCCTGCCGAATTTGTAATTATATTTGGTGCGGCAATCGGGGGTTTTCTCATAGCTTCTCCAGCTAAAGTTACCGCCCTTGTTGCAAAAAATATTGCCAAAATTTTCATAGGGAAGGGTCCTTCTAAAGGAAAATATCTGGAATTACTCACATTGCTTTATCAGCTTTTTTCTAAAATAAGAAAAGAAGGACTCATCTCTCTGGAGGCTGATGTAGAGGATCCTGCTAAAAGTCTCCTTTTCAAAAAATATCCAAATATACTTAAAGACCATCATCTTATGGATTTCATTTGCGACAATCTAAAACTGATCATCACATCCAACATTCCACCCCACGAGCTTGATAACCTGATGGAAATAGAGATAGAGACCCACCACTCAAATGAGCTTATACCTGCAGGGAGTATTAATAAAATCGCAGACGCCCTGCCCGGACTTGGTATAGTAGCCGCAGTTTTAGGAGTTGTCATAACGATGCAGTATGTTGACTCTCCCCCTGCAGTATTGGGCAATAAGATAGCTGCAGCTCTGGTCGGGACATTTCTGGGGGTATTATTGTGTTATGGCTATATTGGACCTATGGCTGCTAACCTTGAGCATCAGGTTAGGGAGGATTCCGTCAGCTATAATGTCTTCAGGGTAGCGCTTATTGCCTTTGTAGGCGGAGCGGCACCCCAAATCTCCGTTGAGTTTGGCAGGCGGGCAATACCTGGCAAGGAAAAACCTACATTCAGCGAGCTTGAAAAGGCGATAAGGGGCGTTAAATGAAAGCCCAGAAGATAATCATTAAGAAGGTTGTAAAAAAAGGGCATGCAGCACATCACGGCGGTTCATGGAAGGTTGCCTACGCTGATTTTGTTACTGCTATGATGGCTTTTTTCCTGCTTCTATGGCTTTTGACTATGGTGTCGCAGGAAAAAAGAGCTATTCTATCGCAGTATTTTAAACACTTTACACTGTTTGAAAAATCCGGGCAGTCTTTTATGGATACAAGCGCAGGCATTACCAGTCAGGGTGCGATAACTGTTGAAAGAATGAAAGCCCCTACTTTGCCTATCATGAAACCGGAGGAATTCAAAGAAGTCCTCAAAAAGGCTGTGGAAGAAAAGCTCGGTGATGTGAAGGACCAGATTTTTGTTGATATCTTTGAAGGCGGTGTCCGAATTCAACTCATAGATAAAGAGGGTAAACCAATGTTCAATATCGGCTCATCAACACCAACTCCCCTTGCCTTGAGAATTCTCACTGTAATAGGCGAAAGCATTATCCCTGCCCCTAATAATGTGGCAGTAGAGGGACATACCGATTCTCTGGCATACAAGAACACATCCTACACTA
Organism: Dissulfurispiraceae bacterium; assembly: GCA_036781645.1. Lineage (GTDB taxonomy): Bacteria > Nitrospirota > Thermodesulfovibrionia > Thermodesulfovibrionales > Dissulfurispiraceae > DYHD01. Next base: position 41,234 of record DAIQAO010000008.1, on the reverse strand, counting down.
ACTGGGAATTATCATCAGAACGCGCCCTAGCTGCAAGAAAAATTTTAGAAAAGATGGGCATTCACGAATCCAGATTCAGCAGGGTTTCCGGTTATGCCGATACAGATCCCTTTGTAAAGGAAGATACTACTGACGCAAGAAACAGAAGAATAAGCATAATACTTCTGCATGAGCGAAAGGAATGAGATATTCAAGGCTACGATTTAAACTGAGCCTTTATAAACTCTCTGTTTAATTTAGCTATAAATGATACCTTAATCCCCTTTGGGCAGGCTGCCTGACATTCATAGTGATTTGAACAATACCCGAATCCTTCTTTCTGCATCGCCTCCGTCATCATGCACACCCTTCTCATAGCCTCTACCTTCCCCTGCGGCAGCATAGCAAGGTGTGTAACCTTTGCGGCTGTAAACAGCATAGCAGAACCGTTGGGACATGCAGCAACGCAGGCGCCGCATCCAATGCACTCGGCGGCATCCATAGCAATATCGGCATCAGGCTTGGGGACAAGTATAGCGTTTCCGTCAGGGACGCCCCCTGTATGGACAGATACATAACCGCCAGCCTGAATAATGCGGTCGAGGGCGCTTCTGTCAACGATTAAATCTTTTATGACTGGGAATGCCTTTGCTCGCCAGGGCTCGATATAAATCGTATCTCCATCCTTAAAATGCCTCATGTAAAGCTGGCACACCGTAGTTCTCTCAGCAGGTCCATGGGGGACGCCGTTTATAACCTGTGAGCACATTCCGCAAATCCCTTCCCTGCAGTCATGATCGAAGGCTATAGGATCTACCCCTTCTTTTATGAGTTCTTCATTTACGACATCCAGCATCTCCAGAAAGGACATTTCGTGGCTAATATTTTTTGCCTCGTATTTTTCAAATCTGCCTTTATCATTTGCGTTCTTTTGTCTCCAGACCAAAAGGGTAAGATTCATCATTTGTAGCTCCTTACTGCTAATTTTATGGACTCAAAGGAAAGAGGCTCTTTGTGCAGTTCCGGTTCTTTGCCAACGCCTTTGAATTCCCAAGCTGCGACATAGCAGAAATCCTCGTCATTTCTCTTTGCCTCGCCATCGGGCATCTGGAATTCTTCGCGGAAATGCCCGCCGCACGACTCATTCCTGTGGAGGGCATCCAAAGTCATAAGCTCAGCAAATTCGAGGAAGTCGGCAACCCTTCCAGCTTTCTCGAGCTCCTGATTCAGCTCGGCATCCGCTCCCGTGACACGGACATTTTCCCAGAACTCTTGTCTGAGCACAGGGATTAAACTAAGTGCTTCCTTGAGGCTTTTTTCGCTTCGGGACATACCGACTTTGTCCCACATGATTTTGCCAAGCTGGCGGTGGAATTCGTTGACAGTTTTTTTGCCGTTTATAGAAAGCAATTTTCTTACATACTGTGAGGCATCATCGAGAGATTTCTTAAACTCAGGATGGTCTGATTTTATTTTGCCGGGTGAAGTTTGGGCAAGATAGTTCGCTATTGTGTAAGGTATGATAAAATAGCCGTCTCCTAATCCCTGCATAAGGGCGCTTGCACCGAGACGATTTGCCCCATGGTCTGAGAAATTAGCCTCCCCCAGAACAAAGAGCCCCCTTATGTTGCTTTCCAGATTATAGTCAACCCAGAGCCCACCCATAGTGTAATGAGGGGCGGGATATATTCTCATTGGCTGCTTGTATGCGTCTTCACCCGTAATTCTTTCATACATCTCAAAGAGGTTTCCGTATTTCTCCCTTATGGTGTTTTCGCCGAGCCTTCTGATTGCATCTCCGAAGTCGAGATAGACTCCTCTTCCACCAGGACCCACCCCCCGTCCCTCGTCGCAGACCTCCTTTGCAGCCCGTGATGAGATGTCTCTTGGGGCAAGGTTTCCATAGGAGGGATACTTGCGCTCCAAGAAATAATCCCTTTCATTTTCAGGTATGTCTCCGGGGGGGCGCATGTCGCCTTTATTTTTTGGCACCCAGACCCTGCCGTCATTCCTGAGAGATTCAGACATGAGGGTAAGCTTTGACTGGTAATCACCTGAGACAGGTATGCAAGTGGGATGAATCTGCGTATAACAGGGATTAGCGAAATAGGCACCTTTTTTATAAGCCCGGTATGTGGCTGTTACGTTACTTCCCATAGCGTTTGTTGATAGGTAAAAGACATTGGAATAACCGCCTGTGCAAAGACACACTGCATCTGCAGCATAGCCTTTCATTTCGCCTGTGACGAGATCTCTAACAATTATACCCTTTGCCTCCCCGTCAATCACAATGAGATCAAGCATTTCTGTCCGGGGATAGAGTTTTACAGTGCCGGCTTTAACCTGCCTGCTCAAGGCTGAATAAGCTCCTAAAAGCAACTGTTGTCCTGTCTGCCCGCGGGCATAAAATGTCCTGCTTACCTGTGTGCCGCCGAATGAGCGGTTGTCGAGATAGCCTGCATAGTCACGGGCAAAGGGGACTCCTTGAGCGACGCACTGGTCTATTATGTTGTTGCTTATCATGGCGAGTCTATAAACATTAGCCTCCCTTGCCCTGAAATCGCCGCCCTTTATTGTGTCGTAAAACAGATGGTAAATACTGTCGCCGTCATTTGGGTAGTTTTTAGCCGCATTTATGCCGCCCTGAGCCGCAATGCTGTGGGCGCGGCGGGCGCTGTCCTGATAGCAGAAGGCGTCAACATTGTAGCCCAACTCTCCGAGACTGGCTGCGGCTGCGGCACCTGCAAGCCCCGTTCCCACAACTATAATTTTATATTTCCGCCTATTGGCAGGGTTTATGAGTTTAAGTTCATGTCTTCTAATATCCCATTTTTCGTGAAGCGGTCCGTTAGGGCATTTGCCGTCAAGTATCACAGTGTCTCCTCCTAAAACCTTAAAAGGCCTGCAAATATTACGACAGGAATTGAAAGGTAAGCAACAAATACTATTACCGCAGCGGTTCTTGAAGCCTTGATAATGGAAGGCTGGATTTTTTCGCCATTAAGACCTGTGCTCTGAAAAAGACTCTGAATCCCGTGCAACATATGCAAAAGTAAAGCGATTAGTCCAAGGATATATATTATTGCCGCGGGTGCTTGCTTGAGCCCTGCTAAAACCATAGAATAGACATCAGGCCTGCCGAGCGCATCAATCCCCAATGATTCAGCGCCTGTCACCCTGAAGGTGAAATGCAGGAGGTGATATGTGAGAAAGGCTGCTATTGCAATTCCCGTCCATATCATGTTCTTTGATGAGAAAGTAGCCTTGAGAGATTTTTTTACAGAATATTTTATTGGTTTTGAGGCATTGTTTTGAACATAAAGCTGTATCCCCGTAAATACATGTAGTGTGAAAAGGACAACCATGACAAGCCTGAACAGCCAGACTAATGCCGGCATACTGTGAAGCTGCTTTGTATAAGCGTTGATGCCGTCAGGTCCTATATAAATAGACGAATTGCCAAGAAGATGAACAATTATAAAAAAAACCAGAAAGAACCCTGTGCAAGCCATTACTATTTTTTTGCCAACAATGTGGTTGTAGAAATCCTTGATTTTCATCTGTTTGCCACTCCTGGGAGTCCTGCTGTTTTCGCCGTCAGACGGGAATTTAAACAGTAAAAACTGTCAAATAGAGAAAAAGTATATAGACATATAATATAATTTCAGAGATATATAGTTGTCAATAGCACGGGTTGAACGGTAGCGATAGAAACATAAACCAGTTAATTTCAAAGTTATTGCGAGAACCACGAAGGGTTCGGGGCAATCTCATCATAAAAACAAAGATTGCTTCGCTCCGCTCGCAATGAAAATTTTCTATCGCCGATTTGGGGGTTGAGCCAAATTCTGCAGTAAAATTAGAAAGTTTCACGAAATCAACAAGTTGAATAGAAAGACTGGCGAAGGATCCTTATAAGACACCGTATAAAAAACTTTATGTAATATCTGCATATGGCATCGCACGTCTTGCTAACTACTTAAAGCCTCTAACGGCAAACACTTTTTTGCTAATAAGGGCATAAGCAGGAAGACATTGACTATAAAATCCCTCCTAACCTCCCTTTACCCTCTCGACTGCGCTCTAGGCAGGTGCCGGGAGGTATGTTCCCCATCTATAAAGAATGAATTAAGGGGGGGTCCCCTCTTTGTTAAAGAGGGGCAAGGGGAAATTCTCAATAATTATGCCTTGCTTGTCCACTCCTTAGTAACTCACGCAAGTTTTTTTAATTATTACATTTTTGAGGGCTTATTCTAAGCAACTACTAAATCCTAAAGATATATATTATTATCAGATTTTTAGGTAAATTCTTTAACCCTGTCGTCATTTTGAATCTTTGCCTTTAGCCACAACAAAGCCTTCTTGTGGAGTTGGCACACCCTTCCCTCGGTCATTTCCATGATCACCGCTATTTCTTTCATAGTCAGCTCATCCCAATAATAAAGGGATAAAATCAGCTTTTCTCTCTTGGGCAATTCATTTATTCGTTCTTCAAGCCATTGCCTCTTATCTATCTCCTCAAGTTTTTGCAAAGGGCTGCTTGAAGAATTGTCAGGTATAATTTCCTCAAGATTAATTTCCTCACCGTTACTCTGTTTTTGTGAAAATTCATCAATATTCAGGATAGCCGCCGACCGGGAATTGTGAATTATTTCATAATATTCATCGAGAGTTAAATTGATGGCAGCCGCGATTTCTTCATCTTCCGGCATCCTGCCCGAATCTCTCTGCAACATCAGAGATGCCTTTTTTATCATGTCCATTTTTTTCTTCTGGGATTTCGGGACAGTGTTGTATTCATTTAATTCATCCAACATTGCACCTTTAATCCTATATTTTACAAATGTAGCGAGGCTGCCCTCAGCCTCATCGTGCCTTTTAATAGCATCCAGCAGCCCGACAACCCCCACACTCATTAAATCTTCTATATCAAGTTGCGGAGGCAATCTCCAGGCTAATCTAAGGGCGGTATATTTAATATAAGGAAGAAGCTCGGCTATAATGTTTTCCTTCTCTTCTTCGGTTAATTCTTTTCTCTTATAATTTAAGTTTTTTTTCTTGGGTTTCATAAAGGTATATTATTTAGTCCCCGTTGCAGATAGCAGATTACTTATGAAAAACTGGAGAGAACCCTTAACTTTCCCTTCCAGATTCATTATCTTATGTGAAAGCTCAATAATCTTCTTAGAAGCAGGTGAATTGGGAAAGGCATCAACAAAAGCCCTCTGCATCTTAACAGCATCCTTGACGGATTCATCATATGGTATGTATCCAAGATAATTCAGAGAAAGATTTAAAAATCGCTCTGCAACAAGATAAAGGCGTCTGAAAATCTCGATAGCCTCTTCCTGTCCCTTGACTGAGTTAACGAGCACATTAAACTTCTTTTCCTGATAGCGGGTGGACAGAACCTTTATCAAGGCATAGGCATCAGTCAGGGCGGTGGGCTCAGGGGCTGTGATAATTATTATTTCTTGGGCTGCAACGCAAAAAAAGGCTACATTTTCCGATATACCTGCAGCGGTATCAATAAGTAAAACATCAGGCTCTACATCGAAGAAATCGAATTCCTCTAATAACTTCAAACGCTGGAATTCATTAAGGGCTGTAAGTTCTTGAGTGCCTGAACTTGCAGGCAATATCTTTATGCCGTGCGGACCTTCAGCAATAATAGTTTTTAGAGACATTTCACCGTTTAAGACATGCTGGATATTATATTTGGGAGCCATCTGAAATAATACATCGATATTGCTGAGTCCCAGATCAGCATCAAAAATCATGACATCGTTCTTAAGCTTGGTCAGGGCTATAGCAAGATTTGCCACAATGTTGCTCTTGCCAACTCCTCCCTTTCCGCTTGAAATAGCTATTGTTGTAGTAACATTTTTCTTCGTTCCGCCATCAATCCTTAACATACGCTCATCCCCTTATTTGAGAAAGAATTAGAAGCAAATCCGTAGGAAGCAAACTCTATGTGATCGGGAACCTTTTGCCCCGTCGTTATATACGCAAGGGGCTTACGGCAGATATCTAGAAGGCTATGCAGGTTGTCCACCCTGACTGCCTCATCAAATTTTGTCAGAGCTATGTATTTAACCGGCAATTCATTGTAGGATTTGTAGGTCTCTAACATGAATTCATAATCACTGCTGGCGCTGATCAAAAGATGAACTTCCATCGGTAGGCCAATCATGCAACTTTCTGAAAGAAGTTTTAGGTAAGCTCTGTCTCCGGGATGCCTTCCCATTGTATCGATGAAAATTAAATCCCTGTTTTTCATAAATCTCGGTATTCCTTCCTTAAGATCATCAGGGCATGATACAGGATATAAAGGGATGCCCATAATCCTTGCGTATATCCGTATCTGCTCAAGGGCTCCTATACGGTAGTTATCGAGACTGATCAACCCTACCCTTTTACCCTCCTTCAATGCCGTAGCTGAAAGTTTTGCGATAGTTGTCGTCTTGCCAACTCCGGTAGGGCCAATCAACATGACTATTTCACAGTTATTCTGTAAGCCTCCAGAAGGTGAATTCTCGTATCTATTGTGGTTATTCGTCTTGACGCCACCCTTTAGTGAGTTTTTATTGAGAAGATCTAAAAGCTCTTCTTTTCTGTCACGCCATAATCCCGAGCATGCAGAAAGAGAAACTTTATCCCTTTGTTCCTTTTCCCCTGAATCATCCTGCTCAGATAAATTATTTTTTATTTTTTTATCATCTTTTTTACAAAAAGAACCTATATCAAGGGGGTTGAAACTGGAATCTGGCAAGGGCGCTTTAAGCTGCAAAGTGTTATCTTTTGCTGAAAACTCGTTATCATAGTCTATAGCCGCCGTAATCTCGACATAAGATTGCCTACCTTTCTTTTCGTTAGTAGAAAGGATAACTGCATTTTCACCAAACTCGGTTTTAATCATTTCAAGGACAATTTTGTAATTTTTCCCGCTAAATTTTTTAATCTTCATATTTAATTACCCCTGTTGTATGTAATTTTACAGAAGGCGCAATCTCCGCACTGGAGAGTATGGTAATTGAAGGAATAAATCGTTCTATTATCTTTCTCAAAAATCTCCTAACATGCGGGGAACAGAGTATAACCGGTTGGGGCCCCTTAAACTTTTCTTCTAAAACAGTCTTTTCAACCGCTTTAATCAACTTATTCAGAGATTCAGGACTAACTGCGCCCCCGGCTTCCATTGACTGAGCAAGCATAATCTCAAATCTGGGGTCCAGTGAAACAACATATAAGGTATTATCCTGGCCAATGTATTGCCTTGTAATAAACCTCGAAAGAGATTGCCTCACATATTCTGTCAAAATTTCGACATCCTTGGTGGTGGGTGCATAATCAAGGAGCGTCTCTAATATGCCCACCATATCATTAATAGGGACTTTTTCTCTCAGGAGATTTTGCAATACCCTTTGAACGCCCCCCAAAGTAATCATAGAAGGGATAAGTTCATCAACCAGCTTGGGGTAAGTGCGTGAGACCTTATCCAGAAGGGACTGCACCTCTGACCTCGTAAGGAGTTCCCATGCGTGTGACCTGATCAGTTCGGTCAAATGGGTTGCTATAACCGTAGCCGGGTCAACTACCATGTAACCCTTTGTCTGTGCCTTTTCTATTTCGCTATCTTGTATCCAGAAAGCAGGCAATCCGAAAACAGGTTCTTTTGTTGGGATGCCATCTATCTTTTCAGCCTCTTGGGAAACAACAGCAAGATGATAGCCTGTCATTATCTCGCTTCTGGCAACTTCGATACCCCTGATGTAAAAACAGTATTCATGAGGTCTGAGCTGTAGATTGTCTTTTATATGAATCGAAGGCACAACGAAACCCATCTCTGCTGCTATTTGCCTTCTCATAGCCTTTATTTTATTAAGGAGCGTCCCCCTGTCAGACTCCACAAAAGGTATTAATCCGTATCCTATCTCGAAAGAAAGAGGCTCTATCTCTATAAGTGTCTCGATAGGCGCTTCTTCAGCTACAGGTTCGGGTTTCTGCTCCTTTCTTTCTTCACGGACAGGCTTTGCTACAACATAAGCAATCGTTGCGGACAACATTGAAAGTATGAAAAAAGGTATGTTTGGGAGTCCCGGGATAAGAGCGAGAATCAACATTATCGCAGATGTGGCAATTAATGTCTTCTTGCTAAAAAATATCTGACGAGTAATATCGCTACCCAAATTCGACTCGCCCCCCGCCCTGCTGATAACAATACCGGCTGCTACGGAGATTAAAAGCGCTGGGATTTGAGAAACGAGCCCATCCCCTATGGTCAGAATTGTGTATGTTTGTGAAGCGTCTGAAAATCCCATGCCCTTTTGAAGAATGCCAATTATAAGACCTCCAATAATATTTATCACCGTTATTATTAAGCCTGCTATGGCATCTCCCCTGACAAACTTGCTGGCGCCGTCCATTGCCCCGTAAAAATCCGCCTCCTGAGCGATTAGCTGTCTTCTTTTTCTCGCCTCAGCTTCATCTATCAAACCTGCATTTAAATCGGCGTCAATAGCCATCTGCTTGCCCGGCATCGCATCTAAAGTAAATCTTGCCGCCACCTCAGCGATCCTTCCTGACCCTTTGGTAATAACAACAAAATTGACAATAATCAATATGAGAAAAACTGTAAAACCGACAGCATAATTGCCTCCTACGACAAAATTTCCGAAGGACATGATTACCTGCCCGGCAGCTTCTATGCCCTCATTGCCCTTTAAAAGTATGAGTCTTGTAGATGCTACATTAAGGGCAAGCCTGAATAGTGTGGTAATAAGCAATATAGAAGGAAATACTGAAAAATCAAGGGGCTTTCTTATGCAAACTGCCGATATCAAAATGACAATCGCCAGGGAGATAGATATGGAAAGAAAAATATCCAGCAGAAAAGGTGGCACCGGCAGTATCATCAGCCCGAGAAGCCCTACAACGCAGACTGCTACAATAACATCACCACGCTGTTTGATGAACTCAGCAATATTCATTATACAACCCCTTTCATTTTGTATATGTATGCGAGTATGCGGGCAACTGCCTTGTAAAGCTCTTCAGGTATATATGAGTCAATTTTCAACTTAAACAATGCCCTTGCAAGCGGCACATCTTCTACTATGGGAATGCCATGTTTAGCTGCCGTTTCCTTGATTTTCTCAGCTATCACTCCTGCACCTTTAGCGATTATTTTAGGTGCTGCCATTTCTGCCCTTTTATATTGAAGGGCAACAGCGATGTGAATAGGGTTCGTAATTACAACCGTAGCCTTAGGCACTTCCTGCATCATTCTTCTTCTCGCTATCTCTCTCTGAATGCTCTTTATCCTTGCCTTTATAAGAGGATCGCCTTCTGTTTCCTTATGTTCTTCCTTCATCTCTTCTTTTGACATTTTTATTGAGCGCTCAAACCTCCACCTTTCAAATAGATAATCCAATATGGCTACGACAAAAAAGATTAGAAATGTAATAATTACAGCCTTCGCCACAAGGCTAAAGGCAATGCCCCGTATGGACTGAATATCAAAGGTAATAATTGAGGGTATTATCTGGACTGTCAAACTGATGACAAAATAACAGACTATAGCGCCCACAGCAAATTTAAATAAGGTTTTCACAAGTTCAACAAGCTTCTCTTTTGAAAACATCCTCTTGAAACCATTAACAGGATTGATTTTTTCAAATTCGATTTTTATTGGTTTAAAAACAAAGCCGCCCTGCATGATCCCTGAAATAAATGCAAAGGCAGCAGAAACTGCAAAAAAAGGCATCAAAGTAAAAAGCGCCTCCACAGAAGCTGTTCTCATGACAGCAGGGATGTCGTTCCCATATTGCAGCCGCAAAAGCTTTGTCGTCAATTCAGAAATGTTTTTTATAAAATCGCTACCAATCAAATAAAACATAAAAATAATTGCGCCTACCGTTAAGATGGAGATTAATTCACGACTTCTTGCAACCTCCCCCTTTTCGCGGGACTTCTGCCGCCTACGGGGTGTTGCTTGTTCGGTTTTTTCCTGATATTCAGCCATTATTATCCCCTTGCGAGGGACAGAACCCTTGCAAGTTCGTCCCTTACTGAATCGAAATTATCCGCAATTAGATTGATGAAGACAGGTATGCATATAAGCATCACAAAAAAACCTACAAATATGAATACAGGATAACCTATAAAGAAAATATTCATCTGCGGAGCTGCTTTATAGAGAAAGCCTAACACCATATTCAATATAAACATCACAATAACAACAGGGGCACTTATCTTGAGAGCCATAATAAAAAGATTTGACCCCCCTGAAATCGCCCTTGCAATAAGCCCTTCAGTTTGAATGCTGCCGGGGTGCAGAATTTCATAGCTCTTCACAAAGGCAAATATAAGGTCATGATGCCCGTCAACGGTTAAAAAAACGAGCACCGTAGCAAGACCAAAAAAACGTGCCACCTCCGTTGACTGCCCCATCTCGGGATTAAACGCCGTTGCTATAGAAAGTCCCATTACATTGCTCATTATCTGTCCTGCCATCTCAACAGCCATAAAAATTGCCCTTGCGGCCATCCCGAAAACTATCCCGAAAAGAACCTCCTGAATCACGAAAAAAGGCAACTCAGGCAGGGAAACTTTAATGTCAACCACCGAAGATAGAACAAGGGAAATTACAACCACAAAGCCTATCTTAAAGTGGGTTGGGAGATTCTTGCTGCTGAAAACCGGCAGAAAACTCATTACTATGCTCGTCCTCAGCAATATGAAAAGAAAATTCGGTAGATATTTAGCAAAAATCTCCTCAACCACGGCATTTCCAGCCATTATTTGATATAAACTGGTATTTTTTGAATTATATTCAGAGTAAACGTTATCAGAGTGCTCGAAATCCACGGGAAGAAAATAAACAGACAAATAAAGACGGCTATTATCTTGGGAACAAAGGTCAGGGTAAATTCCTGTATCTGTGTCACAGCCTGAAATATGCTAATTATGAGCCCAACGAGCAGGCTTACCAACAGTATTGGACCAGAGGCAAGCAAAATGGTTTTTAATACCTCTGCAGATATCTCCTTTGCCAGATCAACCGTCATACAAAGCTCCTCACCAGTGAACCTACTACAAGGTTCCAGCCGTCCACAAGCACAAAAAGCAGAAGCTTAAAAGGAAGAGAAATCAATATCGGTGGCAGCATCATCATACCCATAGACAAAAGAACACTCGAAACAACCATGTCAATGATGAGAAAAGGCAAATAAATGAGAAACCCTATCTCAAAAGCTGTCTTGAGTTCGCTTATTGCAAATGCAGGCACTAAAACCCTTAAAGGAATATCTTCTGGGGTAGCAGGAGCCTTCTCTTTATTTATATCCAGGAAAAGGGCGATATCCTTCTGGCGGGTTTGTTTCAACATAAACTCCTTAATTGTAGGTTCTGCCTTTTGCAATGCCTCTTCAAGGGTTATCTGCTTAGCTATGTATGGCTTGACGGCGTCTTTAGTGATAGTATCAAGAGGCTGAGACATTATGAAAAAAGTAAGAAAGAGCGCAAGCCCTATGATTACCGGATTAGGTGGTATCTGCTGCCCGCCCAATGCCTGACGGAGAAATGACAATACAACTACAATTCTGGTAAAAGAAGTGAACATGATAAGAACTGCAGGCAAAAGAGAAAGGAAACTTATCAGCAGAAAGACATTAATTATAGGGTCATTTAGGTTCATACAAGCCTGCCTTGATGTTTTTCAATTTTACAAGCTTGTCGCTCATTTCCTTGATAGGCTCAGATTCAAAGTCATTCCTGTCGTAGGTTTTGAGCAGCTTTAAATCTCCTGGAGTAATGCCGACCAATAAAATCTCCTTGCCGATGCCGAGTGCTACAATGGCTTTTTTAGGACCGAGAGACTGGTAAGAAACAACATTTATAATGCCGTGCTTTGATTGCCGCTTTCTCAGAAGAAAAGATAAAACAATGATCAAGCTCACAACTACTGCAAGCGCTATTGCCATTTGAATGTATAAATCCATCATTTTAGCTGCCTTATTCTCTCAGAAGGACTTACAATATCTGTAAGCCTTACGCCAAACTTTTCATTAACCACGACTACTTCGCCGCGTGCTATGAGCTTTCCGTTAACCAAAATTTCCATGGGTTCGCCTGCAAGCTTGTCGAGTTCAACGACTGAGCCCTGCCCAAGCCGAAGGAGTTCCTTAATTTGCATCTTAGTCTTTCCGAGTTCTACATTTACATCAAGAGGTATATCGAGCAAAAAATCAATTTCCCTCATATTTGGAGTATCTTTTTTTTCTTCTTTCAAATCTCTGAAATTTGCCTCTTCAGCAACTTGTTCCCGAGCCTTATCCATAGGTTAAATCTCCTTATTGAAGAATTTTGGTAATCTTTATTGCCTGATTGCCTTTGCTGTAGCCAGGCACTCCTGCATAAGCTGGTTTGTTTTCTATCTTGATTAAAATATCATTGCTTACCGCATTGTTTAATGTTATAACGCTGCCAACTTCGAGATTTAACATTTGCTCAAGGCTGATCTTGGCGTTCCCGAGTTCTGCTTTTATCTCTACAAACACATCCATCAGAATATCCTTAATCTTTTCAGACCATCTCTTATCAAGTTCAAATTCATCACTTTGTATTGAAGAATAGAGGTTTTCTTTAACAGGCTCAACCGTGGAGTAAGGAATACAAAAATAGAGATTTCCAGTAAAATCCTCTATTTCGATTTGCATGGTTATCTTTATAACTATCTCCCCTGGTGTCACAATAGTTACAAGCTGGGGATTCATCTCAGAACCAACCAATTCGGGAGTAATCTCCGCAATTCCGTTCCATGCAGACGCCAAATCCCTAAAGGCTAACTCCACAACATTTTTAATTATTCTTTGTTCAATGGAAGTAAATGCCCTTCCTTCTGACTTGACATTTTTTGCGGTGTTGCTGCCAAAAAAGAATTCAACAAAGGCGAATACAACAGGTGCCTCTATAAGCAAAATGGAATAACCTTTTAAAGGATTAATCTTAAAAATATTTATACTCGATGGAAATGGAATAGTCCTCATAAATTCCCCAAACTTTATAATCTCAGGACTCTGCATATTAATATCAACCTGCCTCATGAGGAGGGAAGTGATGGAGTTGCGAAAAAACCTTGCAAACCTCTCATTAGACAACTCCAGCCCTGGCATTCTGCCCCTGACAATCCGTTCCTGAGTTGTAAAGTCATAAACCCTGATTCCGGCACCTAACTTTTCCTTCGCTGTCTCGGTGTCGATTTCACCTGCCTGCACCCCCTTTAGAAGGGCGTCTATTTCATCCTGTGTGAGTAAATCGCTCATTGCATCACAAATTCCGTAAAATATAGGTTTTTAAATACATCTCTGCCTATTGCCTGATTCGCTCTAAGGAGAATTTCATCCTTTAGCAAGAATTTTCCTTCCGGACTCGAGAGGGCATCAGCTGATTTGCTGCTGACAAGAGTAATAATTGAGTCTCTGAGCTGGGGGATTCTTTCATTTACCACTGGCTGAGCCGTGGCATCGCTTAATTCAAACTGAATGGTTAACTTAAGAAATCTGCCATACTCAGCAAGGTTAAGGATAAAGGGCTCTAAAGGCATCATGGCAGTCTTAGTTTTACTTTTTTCTTCTTTCTTTGCCTCACCCCCCTTATCTTTACCGCTAAAAAACATGGTGTAACCAAACACTCCACCGCCAACTAAAAGCAGTGCGGCGACCACTATTATTATCAGTTTCTTCATGCCAAAGCCCTTTTTAGTTTTTTCCTTTACGGGTTGATCTAAAGCTTCAGCATTAACATCATCTGCCATATAGATTGCCTCCGTTTTACATAAGATGTTGAATCAGTTTAATTCAAGGATTATGCCTATTGCTAAATAATCAATACTGGCAAGGATTTAACAATTATCGAGAGATTTTTAGATAGTATTTTAGATTAGGAGTATCAATTTTTTGAACATAGGCGAATCAAGAATAAAACATCCTATAATCCCTTGTAGCCAATAATTTAGCCTTTACAGTTGGCATTAAAGGATAGTGTGTATGTCAAAGAAATGACTGAGTGGCAAATTTAAAGATGGGAAGATAACATTGCGACCCGAGCGAAGGGGAAGCAATCCCAATTGTAATGCTGAGATCGCCATTAACCCTTGGGATTCTCGTAATCACTTATAAATTAACTGGTTTATGCCTCTATCGCCGTTTTTAAAAGTCAACATACTAAAGGATGCATGAGTAGGGCTTCATTATTGAAAAATCTCCCCACTCCCCTCTTTGACAAAGAGGGGTATATTCCCTCTCGGTGCCTACCCCGACTGCAGCCGAGGGGGCAAAGAGAGGGCAGAAGGGATTTGATAATCTCCATGTTTTCCTACTCATAACCTTATTAGTAAATGGTTTTAAAAAAGATTTATGTGATATAATCCCAGATTATGCGGATAATTAAAAATAACAAAGAGCTTGAAAAGTTCATGCAACTGCTCAGGAAAAGAGCTGTGGGTTTTTCTAAAGAAGTGGAGAAGGCAGTCGAGGTTATCCTTTCTGATGTCAAAAACAAAGGGGATTCAGCCCTCAGAAGATATACCCGTCTTTATGATAGACATAACTTGCCGCTACGAATTTACGAACAGGATATATTGAAGTATGCGAATAACGCTGATTCAAAAATTATAAAGGCTCTAAAAAATTCAGCTTTGAAAATCAAGGAATTCCACAAAAGGCAAAGAGAGACTTCCTGGTCCTTTACAAAAAACGGAGTTGTCTTGGGTCAATTAATCAGACCTCTCCAGAGAATCGGTGTATATGTTCCTGGCGGGAAAGCGTCATATCCATCTACAGTTTTAATGAATGTGATACCTGCTCAAGTTGCAGGGGTAAAAGAGATAGCAGTTTGCGTCCCATCTCCTTTCGGACAAATCAATCCATCAGTCATGGCTGCTCTGAAAATACTTGGAATAAAAGAGGTTTATAGAATAGGTGGCGCCCAAGCAATAGGCGCATTGGCGTACGGGACTAAAACTATCAAAAAAGTGGATAAAATAGTTGGTCCTGGAAACATCTATGTTGCAACCGCAAAAAAAATGGTCTTTGGAAATGTTGACATTGACATGATAGCAGGTCCGAGCGAGATAACTATTGTCGCCGACCATATAGCTAACCCTGCAATTGTTGCTGCTGACATGCTCGGGCAGGCAGAGCATGACGAAATGGCTTCGAGCATCCTGATAACAAATTCTGATGAATTGATAATAAAGGTGTCCCAACAGTTGAAATCCCAGATAAAAAACCTTAAAAGGAAGGAAATCGCCCAAAAATCACTGAGAGCCTTTGGGGCAATAATAAAAACCGATACTATCTCTCAGGCATTAAATATTGCCAATGAAATCGCCCCAGAGCATCTTGAGATTATCACTGAAAATCCTTCAAAAGATATAAAAATGGTCAAAAATGCAGGGGCAGTTTTTTTAGGGCAATGGACGCCTGAACCTTTGGGTGATTACTCAGCAGGTCCAAATCATACCCTGCCAACCTGTGGAACAGCAAGATTTTCATCGCCCCTTGGAGTCTATGATTTCATCAAGAGAACAAGTCTTCTTCAATTCGATAAAAAAGGCTTTATGGAAATTGCGGATTTAGTCGAAACCCTTGCAGATGCAGAAGGGCTTGAAGCACACGCTAATACCATAAGTATTAGAAAGAAACTAATGAATTCTTAAATTCAAGAACTTACAGAGCAGGTTTGCCTCTTTATTGCATCTGCGATTTTGACGACCTTAGACATCTCAGCCACATCATGCACCCTGACTATATTGGCGCCGTTATAGACAGATATAGCAACTGCAGAAGCAGTTCCTTCGAGCCTTTCGGAGGCAGGGGCATCTCCAAGGATTTTTCCTATGAATGCCTTTCTCGAAACTCCGATTGCAATTGGTTTGCCCAGAAGTGAAAATTCTTTTAAGTTATTTATTATCTCGAGATTGTGGTCGAAGGTCTTTCCAAAACCGATTCCGGGGTCTATTATGATTCTGTCCTCAGGAATTCCATTTTCCCTGCATATGTTGATGCCTTCCCGCAAATAATCCATAATCTCTGGTATCAGCGCATCATAAACAGGGTTGATCTGCATATTCTTTGGAATCCCTTTTATGTGCATGATTATCACTGGGACACCGTATTGTGAAATGACCGCTGCCATGTCTGGGTCAAATCTAAGTCCGCTGATGTCATTAACCATAGAAGCTCCAGCATCCAGAGCTTGCCTTGCTACGTCAGACTTGTAAGTATCAATTGAGATCGGGACAGGAATTTTTTTGGCAAGGGCGTTTATTACAGGGATTGTCCGTCTTATCTCTTCATCCCTTGAGACCGGAATTGAACCGGGCCTCGAAGACTCGCCACCGATGTCGATAATATCAGCGCCGTCTTCGACAAGCCTTAAACCTTGTTCGACAGCCTTATCTTTATCAAAATAGAGACCGCCGTCTGAAAATGAATCGGGGGTGACATTAAGCACCCCCATTATGTAGGTTTTTTTGGAAAAATCGAAATTGATGCCTTTTGAACAAAGAATCATGAAGTAGCAGCGGTTTTTTGAGCAAGGATATCGTCTATCTCAGAGCCTTCAATTGTCTCCTTCTCTAAAAGTGCGTTCGCAAGCCTTTCAAGAAACTCATAATTATCCATGAGCAGCTTCTTAGCGTTTTCATAGGCTTCCATAACTATTCTCTTTATTTCCTCATCTATGGCTTCCGATGTTTTGTCGCTGTAATCTTTGTGGCGGGCTATCTCCCTGCCCAGAAAAATCTGCTCATCCTTTTTGCCAAAGGTAAGGGGACCAAGTTTGTCGCTCATTCCCCACTCCGTCACCATTTTTCTTGCCAGCTCGGTTGCTCTCTGAAGATCATTGCCCGCACCGGTGGTCATGTGTTGAAGGGCGATTTCTTCAGCAGCCCTGCCGCCCAATAACACCTTAAGGGTGTTAATCAGGTAGTCCTTTGTGTATGTATAACGGTCGCCTAATGGAAGCTGCTGGGTAACACCAAGCGCCCTTCCTCTTGGTATAATGCTGACCTTATGAATAGGGTCGGTGCCGGGAGAGAGCTTGGCGACAAGGGCATGCCCCGCTTCATGATAGGCGGTATTTTTCTTCTCTGTTTCGCTGATGACCATGCTCTTTCTCTCCACGCCCATCAAGACTTTATCTTTTGCAAACTCGAAATCAGACATGTCAACCCTGTCTTTAGATTTTCTTGCAGCGGCAAGGGCCGCTTCATTAACCAGATTAGACAGATCGGCGCCGGTGAATCCAGGTGTTCCCCTGGCAATCTTATCAAGCGGGACATTATCTGCAAGAGGTATTTTGCGTGTATGCACCTTCAATATCTCAAGCCTGCCTTTTACATCAGGTGTAGGCACGACTATCTGTCTGTCAAATCTTCCCGGTCTCAAAAGAGCGGGGTCAAGCACATCAGGTCTGTTTGTAGCAGCAAGTATTATTATTCCCTCATTGCCCTCAAAACCGTCCATCTCAACAAGAAGCTGATTAAGTGTCTGCTCCCTTTCATCATGTCCCCCGCCCAAGCCTGCGCCTCTGTGCCTGCCAACAGCGTCTATTTCGTCAATGAAAATTATACAGGGGGCATTTTTCTTAGCCTGGTCAAATAAATCCCTCACCCTTGAGGCGCCAACGCCTACAAACATCTCTACAAAATCAGAACCGGATATCGAAAAGAATGGCACGCCTGCCTCGCCTGCAATTGCCTTTGCGAGTAAGGTCTTGCCTGTTCCTGGCGAGCCGACCAAAAGAACGCCCTTCGGTATCTTGCCGCCAAGTTTGGAGAATTTCTGAGGGTCCTTGAGAAATTCTATTATCTCCTCTACTTCATATTTTGCCTCCTCAATCCCGGCAACATCAGAAAATGTGACCTTTACAGATTTCTGAGATACAAGCTTTGCCTTAGCCTTCCCGAAGGACATTGCCTTGTTGCCGCCCATCTGCATCTGCCTCATGAAAAAGATCCAGATAAGGACGAGGAAGATAATAGGCCCCCAAGAAAAGAAGAAGGTTACATACCATGGGTTTGAATCGGGCGGTTTGGCAGTGATCTTAACCTCTTTTGCCTTCAGTTCCTTAACAAGTTCGGGATAATTGGCGGCATAAGTCTTGAATTTAGTGCCGTCAGTCAGTCTGCCAACTATGTGATTTTCCTTGACTGTAACCTCTTCAACCTCGCCTGCTTCAACCTTTTTAATAAATTCAGAAAAGATAATCTCTTTTTCTGTCTTTGGCGGGATCGAGAAAAAGTTGTATAAAAGTATGATAGTAGTCCCTATGAGCGTCCATATCAACAGGCTTTTATAAAGATTCTTCTTATCCATAGCTTCTTAATAGTGTAACATATTTGACTTAAATATCTCTCGTTCTATTTTAATAAGCTGCAATATGCCGTGTTCGGCAAGTTTTAGCAGGGCATTCATTGTATCCATTGAAAATGGTTCCGATTCAGCAGTCCCCTGAATCTCTACAATTTTACCATTTCCGGTCATAACAATATTCATGTCAACCTCTGCCACTGAATCCTCGGCATAGCAGAGGTCGAGGCGGAGTTCTTTGCCGACAATACCGACGCTGATAGCGCCTAAAAAATCTTTTATAGGATTCCTTTCCAAAATTCCTCTCTTAACGGCACCCTGAAAGGCGTCATTCAACGCAATGAAAGCCCCTGTAATTGAGGCTGTTCTCGTTCCGCCGTCAGCCTGAATAACATCACAGTCAATCCATACCGTCCTCTCTCCTAACATCCTCAGATCAACAACTGCCCTTAATGCCCTCCCGATCATGCGTTGAATCTCGTGGGTTCTACCACCAATCCGTCCTAAAGTAGATTCTCTCGTTGTGCGAGTTAGTGTAGCCCTCGGCAGCATGCCGTATTCTGCCGTTATCCAACCCTTTTTCTGATCTTTTAAAAAAGGGGGCACCTTGTCCTCTATAGAAGCAGTGCAGATTACCCTTGTTCTGCCAATTTCGATAAGCACAGAACCGTCTGCGTTATTTATGAAATTTCTTGCAATATTTACCTTTCTCATCTCATTTGTTTTTCTCGAATCAGGCCTCATCGCACCTCCTGTGGAAAATAATAAAATCAATACAAAAACACTAGCTATAGGGATAAAAAATTTACACCAATTAGCCTCTATTGCAAAGCTATTTTTTCTATATCATCAATAGGGCTGTGGAGAAACTTCTCGCCCAGTGTTCTAAATTTTTCCGGCGAATCAGTAACATAATACTTCCTTTTGGGTGGCGAAACTGATTGCCGACCTAAGCCATTTTTCAACAATACATCACGAACTACCTTTGAGGTCTCGACTGCGGAATCTATTAATACAACATCTCCCATGGCTTTTTGAATAACATTTTTCAGAAGGGGATAATGGGTGCATCCCAACACAAGGGTGTCCACTCCCTTGTCCTTTACGCTTGCTAAATACTTATCAGCTATAAGAAAGGCAATAATGTCTTCTGTCCAGCCTTCTTCGGCAAGGGGAACGAAAAGAGGGCAGGCATGCTCATACACCTGAATTTCTTTAGAGATGCCTTCGATAGCCTTGCTGTAAGCCTTACTTCTAATAGTTGCCTCTGTTCCTATCACACCAATTTTTTTATTTTTTGTTGCTTCTGCTGCTGCCTTTGCTCCCGGCTCAATAACCCCAACGACTGGTATCTCAAGGTTCTTCTGAATTTCAGGCAGGCTGATTGACGAAACGGTATTACAAGCTACCACAAGAAGCTTAATTTCTTGCTGAAGAAGAAACCTGATGCATTCAAAGGAATACCTCGTAACTGTAGCAGGAGAACGTATGCCATAAGGAACTCTTGCTGTATCCCCCAGATAAACTATGTTTTCATCCGGGAGCATACTGCACAACTCTTTAAGCACAGTCAGCCCGCCCAACCCAGAATCAAAAATGCCAAGAGAATAACTGTTTTTATCAGACAATCCAGAACTCCGTTGCAAGGCAGGACGAGTGTAATACTCATCCAAATATGCCTATTCTCAAAACAATCACCTACACCTTCTCAAAAAAGAACTTGAATTATACCACATTAAACAGGGTTAAAGTGAACGGAGTCCCAAATTCTTTATCATGACGGAGAAGTTTAAGCACTCTGGTCTAAAAAGTTCTGAAACTGTGGCATCTGCAGATATCAAAGAAAGACGCCCCTCTTCTATGCCAAGGGCGCTAATCAGCTTTTTTGCGTTCTCCATACGGGCGCCAACCCTACGAGCGATGCCGCGATATTTACAGGTGCCATCTGCGCAGTGAAGCACTGCAACACCGTCAACACCGCACTCAAATGCTTTGAGAATGTCGAGAATATCAACCCGACTGATACAATGAACGGGAATTTGTATTATGTTTTCTGGCAGGTTAAAGCCGCCCACACCTGCGTGATGGTTACACAAAAAGGCAGCAACAACTGGATCAGTGCGTTTCGGGTCTATGGTCCCTACCATTGATGGCAGTGCATTCCTTATTCCATCTATATCGTAGCTTAGCATGCTAATAGCGCGTCCTGGACATGCCGGAGCGCAAAGACCACACGCCTGACAATACTCAGGCCTGATTTCAGAATAAGACGATACCACAGGTGCTCCATAAGGGCAGATTCTCTGACATGTTAGGCAACCCATGCACCTGTTTACATTGACATAAGCACCACCACCGCAACCCCGGCACCTTCCGGCCTCTTTAAGGGCTTCTTCTTCATCATAACTCAACTCAAAGCTGCAGAAAGACTCACACCTGATCTCGGGTGCGAGATGTTTGATGCTCTGACGAGGCACTGCAAGAATTTTTTTCTTGACATCTTCAGGGAGAGGTGCGATTTTCTCCTTTTCAGCGGCGGGAAGCACCCCTTTGATGCCTTCGCCCTGCAAATAAAGATGCATTGCAAGGGCAGCGCGATGACCATTTGCGACTGCTGCAACAGCAGAGCCAGGACCTGTTACCACCTCTCCGGAGACAAATACACCCTTTGCATTTGTCATCTGGGTATCAGGATCCCAATCAATCCTTCCTCTTTGATCTACATTGACAGGGCTGTCTTTTAGAAGAGAGTTGTCAGACATCTGTCCAATTGAGATAATAATTGTATCTGCTTCGATAAATGATGTCTGATCATCATAAAAAGTTGGGCTGAATCTCCCCCATTCATCAAATACAGACTTGACCTTAACGACCTCGAGCCCTTGAACAGTTCCGTTTGTCCTGCGAACAGCCTTAGGTCCCCAGCGGTTCAGTATCGTAATCCCCTCTTCGAGAGACTCGTTGACCTCCCATGTCCAGGCAGGCATCTCTTCTGCGCTTTCGAGGCAAACCATCGAAACCTTTTTTACCCCCAACCGTCTTGCCGTGCGGGCAACATCCACCGCTACATTTCCACCGCCTATTACCAGCACATTTTCCCCCAGTTTAGGCTTTCCGCCAAAGGCAACTTCAGTAAGAAAAGGGATTGCGAGTAATACACCGGGTCCTTCAACGCCAGGAATATTTAGAGAGCGGCTCAGGGAAAGCCCAACTGCGATAAGCACGGCATCATGTTTCGAGATAATTTCATTGAGGGTAATATCCTTGCCTACCTGACAGTTAGTTTTCACATCTATGCCCTTTGAGATGACATCTTCCACATCCTCCTGGAGTATCTCCCTGGGAAGCCTGTAGGGCGGAATAGCCGATGCGAGCATTCCGCCCAGCACATGGTGGCGTTCATAAATAGTCACATCGTAGCCTAAAGATGCCAGGTCATTAGCTGCAGTCAAACCAGAAGGCCCTGAACCTATTATTCCAGCACTTTTACCTCTGGTTTTTTCTACAGGCTTCCGCTTGCCTTTGCGGTATTCAAGAGATTTTTCTATGGCAAACCTCTTCAGATGTCTTATTGCAAGCGGCTCATCAACAGAACAACGTCTGCATGCCTGTTCACAGGGATGGTGGCATATCATTGAACACGCTGACGCAATAGGGTTGGGCGCTGTTATCACATCAAAAGCCTCGTTATACATGCCTTTAGAGATGAGCCCCACATAACCCTGTATATCCGTATGAACAGGGCACGCTGCACGGCATGGAGAATAAGGACGCTTGTCTTTTATCTCGCTCGTTTTTTTAAGATATGATTTTTCTTGTAGTAACAATACATTTGATGACATTTGATGATCTCCTATAGTCTAAAAAATTTTTTATCTTCCTGTATTATCATAGAAAAGGGCTTAAGGGTTTCAGGATTGAATTGAATATTATAGTTAGCTATTATAATTAATTTCAATACACGTTTCCCTGCCTGCCTTGATTTAATGTTGATTATCTCCGCCTTAATGAGATATATTTAACGGTATCCAAAAATGGAGGTTCATATGGCAAGGGTATATCTTCTCGCAAATGTAATACCTGGCAAGGAAGTATCTGTAAGAGACTCACTAAGGGGGACAAAAGGTATAGTTCAGGCTGATGTGATAACGGGTCATTATGACATTATTGCCGTAGTAGAAGCAGATGACACTGCTGAGATTTTTGACAAGATTCTGCAAAAAATAAGAAAAATAAGAGGCATTAAACGCACTGAGACCTTTGTGGCAGTTGAATAAAACATGTATAAAACATTAAAGGATGTTCTCGATAAAACAGGCATAAAACAAACCGAGCAACCCGGCAGAGACATAGAAATAGAGATTCCAAAAGATGAAAGCCTCGGTGACCTTTCAACGCCTGTTGCTATGGGACTTGCGAAACAATTAAAAAAATCCCCTAAAAAAATTGCTCAAGAAATCATAAGCAGAATAGAATCTGGCAGTATATTTGAAAAGGTAGAGATTGCAGGACCAGGTTTTATCAATTTTACCTTCACAAAAAGCTTTCTTTGGGAAGAATTGAGAAAACTAATTCTGGAAAACGAGGGATATCTTTATCAGGATATCGGCAAAGGCAAGCGCGTTCAGATAGAATTTGTAAGCGCCAACCCCACAGGCCCTCTTCACCTTGGTCATGGGCGCGGAGCCGCCGTTGGTTCAGCCCTCTCAAATCTCTTAGAGGCTGCTGGCTATAATGTTGAAAAGGAATACTACATTAATGATGCGGGCAGACAGGTTCAATTGCTCGGCCTTTCTGTATGGGCAAAGTATAATCAGATGATAGGCAGAGACTATGCCTATCCTGAACACGGTTACAGGGGTGACTATATCAACACCCTTGCTGAAGAATTTCATCAATCAGGGATGCCAGCCAGCAATATAACAGAATTCTGCAGCAAAAAAATGCTTGACGGGATTAAAAAAGACCTTGAAGATTTCGGTATAACCTTTGACCATTGGCAGAGCGAGAAGGAACTTTTTGAAAACTTTATAGTGCAGGACTCAATTAATGAATTGAGAAAACTGGGCTATGTTTATGATCGCAATGGGGCAGTATGGTTTAAATCTTCCGAACTCGGTGATGACAAAGACCGAGTGATCGTAAAACATGATGGAGAATATACCTATTTCGCATCAGACATAGCATATCACAGAAAAAAGATAGAAAAAGGTTATGATGAAATAATAGATATCTGGGGAGCCGACCATCACGGCTATATACCAAGAGTTCAAGCTGTGATGGAAGCCCTTGGGTATCCTAGAGACAAGCTCAGGATACTTATTGTTCAAATGGTTACGCTTCTTAAGGGCGGTTCGCCCGTCCAGATGTCTAAAAGAACGGGGGAATTCATTACCCTCAGGGAGGTTATGGATGAAATAGGTGTTGATACCACAAAATTTTTATTCCTCACCAGAAGGCACGATAGCCACCTTGAGGTAGATATCGAAACCGCCAAAAAGGAATCCCACGAAAACCCTGTATACTACGTGCAGTATGCCCATGCAAGAATCAACAGCATCTTTGAAAAGTTTAGGGACAATGCTAATCCTGCTGGATTAGCAAACATCTCGGATTTCAACGGCAATCTTTTTAATCAGGACGAAATAAGGCTTATCAAAAAGGTACTAATTTACCCCATGATATTCAGAAATGCCGTGCTTGCCCGTGAGCCCCACCGTATAACATTCTACCTTCAGGAACTGGCAAGTATGTTCCACACATACTATCAGAAATATAGGGTAATATCAGATGATACCGAATTAACCAAGGCAAGACTTGCCCTTTGCGATGCGGTTAGGATAGTCTTGAAACACGGCCTTAAAATTTTATCAGTAAAAGCGCCTGAAAAGATGTAATAATTATTACATTGCCCTGACAATATACCTCTTTGACAAAGAGGGGTTAGGAGAGGTTTTATCAACCTCTTTAATATCTAAAATCCCCCTTCATCCCTCCTTCACAAAGGGGGAAAATATTTTCATTCGCCTTTGTGAGGGGAGATTATTTTAATTCCTTAGAAATTTAAACGGCAATGAAGGCGCATTTCAGATATTCTGTTTCAGGGACGGAGAGTAATATAGGGTGGTCAGCCCCCTGTGAGCGGAATTCAAGCAGCCTTGCAGCCCTGCCAGCGCCTTGCGCAGCCGATTTAATTATATCCAGAAACGTCTGTTTGTCAATATGATAAGAACAGGATGAAGTTATCAGTATCCCATCTTTTTCAAGCAGTTTCATAGCAACAAGGTTTAAATCCCTGTAGCCCCTTATCGCATCCTTAATGTTTGCCTTGCTTTTAGCAAATGCGGGGGGGTCAAGAATAATAAAATCAAATCTTTTGCCTTCCCTAAGCATTTTTTTCAGAAATATAAAGGCGTCTTCTCTCACAAAACCACAATTCTCAATAAGACCATTCAATGCGGCGTTCCTGCGCGCCTGCAAGAGCGCCTTTTCTGACTCGTCAACAAAGACCACCGATGCACCCTTTTGTGCGAGATGCAGCCCCCACGCCCCTGAATAGCAAAAGACATCAAGCCCTTGCCCTCCATTAATATATTTACAGGCGGTGAGCCTGTTTTCCCATTGGTCTAAAAAGAAGCCTGTTTTTTGTCCGGTAAAAAGGTCTATCTCAAAGCTAATCCTGCCTTCTTTTATTATCGGGGGAGAGTATAAATCGCCTTTGATTATATGAGTTTCCAGAGAAAGCCCTTCAAGGATTCTGCTCTGGGAATCGTTTCGCAGGATAATTACTGAAGGCGACAATATCTCATCAAAGGCTTCAATAACGATCCCTTTTAATTTTTCCATTCCGAGCGTAAGAATCTGCAAGACCAGACAGTCTCCGTATTTATCCGCTATAATGCCCGGAAGGAAATCACCTTCGCTGTGGACAAGGCGGAAGGCGTCTCTTTTGGGAATTAAATGCCGTCTATAATGTAGCGCAGCCTCGATTTTCCTTATAAAAAACTCCTTGTTTATCTCCTCCTTCTGTTTCGTAAGAAGCCTTATTGATATTAGGGAATTTGGGTTGAAATATCCTGTGCCAATATAGTTATCTTTGATATCATAGACATCAGTAAGCCCTCCTGGAGAGATATTTCTGAAATCTGTCTTAATCTCATTGGAGAAAACCCAAAGATGTCCTGCATTGAGCCTGCTTGTTCTTTTTAAAATGACCTTGTCATACATGTTCTTTTATCCAAATTCGGCGATATAATTAAAAGCTTTATAAAATCGCCAAGTTAGATGGGAAGGGCTGGCGAAGAATTTTTATACGACCCCTTATAAAAAACTTCATGGAATTTTTATAAAAAATATTGCCTTAATAAGGTTGAAGCAAAAAAACTTGTGGATTATAAAAATTCTAAAACAACCCTTACCATCACATACTTTGGTCTTTTACAAAAATCTTTTCAATTATTTCTATTATATGCATCACTCTGCGCTCTTTAATGCCGCTCTTTAGCTGAATAATGCAGTTGGGGCATGATGTAATTATCACATCAGCGGCTTTGTATGCCTCAAGTCTGCTTTGAAGCATTCCTTCTGAAAGCCCTCCGTAAAACAATCCAAAGGTGCCGCCTGAGCCGCAGCAGCCTGCTCCAGAAGGCTCGAGCAAATTTACTCCAGCGCTCTTAAGGATATTTCTTGGCTCATTGTATAAGTTAAGGCTGTATTTGGAGTGGCAGGGATCATGATACATAGCCTTAAGATTGGATTTCGCTGGAAGTTCTTGGTTAAAGAACTTGCTGTTATTGAAACTGCTTATGGCTAACCTTTTACTGAAAAATTCGGAGATTTCAAGAACATTATCAAGGGCATCGCCAACAAGCCTTTTATAAACATTTCTAATGAAATGTATGCAAGTCGGACAGAGTCCAATTATAGCCTCAACATTCAGGTTTTTAAATGTCTCAATGTTAATCTCCGCCATTCTTGCCGCATTCTCCTCCATCCCTGATTCAAGCATTGGGGCGCCGCAGCACACCTCTGCAGCAGGCAGAATCACATCATACCCAACGGTATTCAATACATTTAAAAGCGACATGCCATAAGATGGAAAGATATAGTTTATGACGCAACCCGTAAATATAGCTATCCTGCCAATGGTGGTCTGTTGAGCCCTGAAGACGGTAATTTCACCCCTAAAAGGTCTAACTGCTTCTTTGATACCGAGTCTCTTAATAGAGCCAAAGGGGGGAAATCTGTGGGCGTAAGGAACATTAGATAATACTCTAAAGACTTTTAGCAGCTTAAAGGAAACCGCAGGATTTCTAATCGCGATGTTTAAAAGATGATTGACTAAAAATCTCTTTTTATCGAAACCTCTGAGAATTTTCCTGCCTTTATATATAGCATCAGCAATATTTATACCCAGAGGACAGGACTTGTTGCACGCCTCGCATAAAAGGCAGCTAAACAGGCTCTCATAGAACCTGTTTGATGCCTTTAACTCACCCCTGCTAAATGCCTGCAGGAGGGCAACCCTGCCTCTTGCACTCATCAACTCCCTTGGCTCCTCAGAGTAGGTAGGACAGGAGGCCTTGCAGCTTCCGCAATGAGAGCAATTGGCGATGTTGTTAAAATTTATATGATTATCCAATTTTATTTTTTACATGCCCGTACAAAATAAATTCTCATATACTTGGCAATCCAAAAGATATGATGCGATTTCTGGCGCCAAAGCCACGAATAACCTCAAGGAGCCTGAAGACGAAACGGGAGCTTCAACTGTCAAGACTTCAAAACTAAGTATGAAGCCTCACAAAGACTTGCACGTGTGAGAAGGTAGTTTTTTGGCAAAGAAATCGTGTCATATCCCTGCTTGTATATTATTTTGGACACCTATATACCTGTAAATATTTTAAATCTCAAATCTCTAAATCTCAAATCTCGACTTCATCCATCATCCACTATCCACTGCATCATTAAGCTTGCCGCTGCGGAAACCCTCCATGTCGAGCGCCACATGTTTAAACCCCAAGGATTTAAAATACTCAACGAGAGATTCCCGAAAGTGCCCTTCAAGCAATCTCGAGAAATCATCCTCCCGCACCTCGATACTCGCCAGTGTGCGGTAGTATCTAACTCTTACCTCAATAAAACCGTAATTTTTTAAAAAAGCCTCTGCCTTATCCACAATACCAAGCGCCTCGCGCGTAATCTCAACTCCATAGGGAAACCTTGAGGAGAGACAAGGTGATGAAGGTTTTGACCATGTCGGAAGCCCAAGCTGACTGGATAAATCCCTTATCTCATTCTTTGTTAATCCGGCTTCCATAAGGGGGCTCCTGACATTATGAAGCTTCGCAGCCTTCATTCCGGGTCTCCAGTCGGAGATATCATCTGCATTGCTGCCATCAATCACATGCTTATATCCTGAGCTCTCGGCGATGTCTCTAAGCCTTCCGTAAAGTTCATCCTTGCAATAGAAGCAACGGTCAACCGTATTGGCGGTGTATAGTGGATTAGCTAATTCATCGGTCTTTATGACAAGGTGAGGGATATTAATATTAACCGCCATCTGAGTTGCGTGCCTTAATTCAGATTCTGGCATGGTTTCAGAAAAGGCTGTAACGAGGAGACATTTTATCCCTGAGTCCTTGATAGCCTTTGCCAATAAAGTGCTATCAACGCCTCCGGAGAATGCAAGCACAACCGATTCGAGTTCTATTATAATTGAACGGAGTTTCTTGTATTTATCCACTTTAAATCTTGAATCTTGAGTGTCTTTCCCCCAACAACTGATACTTGACACACGACACTCGAAAAGGCTTGCCTGAAAAAATCCTATTAGAGTATCGAAATTTTGTAGTTTTCCTGATGGATATTCTGATCTTCCTTTACGATGATGTTTATATTAAAGGCATTCTCTATCTCCTCTACGCCTGCCCTTTCTTCATCTGAGAGGAGTTCCGCTACCGCCGGATTGGCGTTTATAATAACTGTTGCGCCTCTATGGGGGCTTATCTTCTTGAGTTTCCTGAAAATCTCGTAAGTTATCGTCCTGGTGGACTTAATAATCCCCCTACCCTCGCAATAAGGGCAAGGCTCGCAAAGAACCCTCCCCAAACTGTCCCTGACCCTTTTTCTCGTCATCTGCACAATGCCCAGTTCAGAGAGGTTATAAATAGTGCTTTTTGCCCTGTCTTTCTTCATTATATCCGTGAAAGCCTTGAATACCTTTTCCCTGCTTTCTGGTCTTTCCATATCTATAAAATCAATGATAATTATTCCCCCGATGTTCCTCAATCTTATTTGATAGGCGATTTCTTTGACAGCCTCTATATTAGTTTTTAAGATAGTTTCCTCAAGGCTTTCCTTCCCGACGAATTTGCCGGTATTAACATCTATGACTGTCATTGCCTCAGTCTGGTCAATCACAATATATCCGCCGGACTTTAGCCAGACCCTTCTGCCAAGAGCCCTTGATATATCGAGTTCAATCGCAAAGGCATCGAATATCGGCTCTTTGCCTTCGTATAGCTCTATCTTATCGATCAGGCGGGGGAAATAAGTCTTGGCAAACTCCCTGAGCCTCTCATATTCTTCGGGAGAGTCTATTACAAGCCTCTCTACCTCATGGCTCATAAAATCCCTCACGCTCCTGAATACAAGGTCAATATCGCTGTAAAGAAGGGCTGGAGCGGCAAGTTTGTCTTTCTTATGCTGTGTATTTTCCCACATCAAAAGAAGAAACTCGAGGTCGCGTAAAATCTCCTCCTTTGTTGCATCCTCACTCGCGGTCCTCATTATCAAGCCGAAGTTTTTTGGCTTAATCTCAGCTGCAATCGCCTTAAGACGCAGCCTTGCCTCATCATCCTCAATTCTTCTTGATATGCCGATATGTTCCACATTAGGCATAAGCACAAGATATCTGCCGGGGATGGTAATATACGACGTAACCCTTGCACCCTTACTCCCAATCGGGTCTTTAGAAACCTGAACGAGCATATCCTGCCCTTCTTGAATAAGCTCTTCAATAGACATGGATTTAGCCAAAAGATCATTCTTCTTATATATCTCGTTTTCATTGAGTTCATTGCACTCAAAGGTAGAATAATACTCCTCGAGGTCTCTCATAATATCGGCGACATAAAGAAATGCAGCCTTTTCAAGCCCAATGTCTATAAAGGATGACTGCATACCAGGCAATACCTTTAGAACCTTGCCTTTATATATATTCCCCACAAGGCTTGCATCCCTTTTCCTTTCGATATAAAGTTCAACTACCTGACCGCCCTCGAGAAGGGCAACTCTGCTTTCTTCCCTCATTGCATTAATTATAAGCTCGCTTGTCATAATGGCTCCATCCAGTTATTGTTCCAGCCGTATAAATGAGTTCTTGTGATTTCGAGGTCCTTTATGTCTTTATTGAAAACAGCTGATATTATTTCCCCGAGCCTGACCTTGAGGTCGCCTTTGTCAGCAATAATTATCCTGAACTCTCTGTTTCCGTTTTCATCGCCATTCAAAAAAACATCCTCAAGACATACCGATATGTCTATTTCCTTCTCCTGCCTTTTAACTATCAAACCTTCCCTTTTGAGAGACTCAAGCTTCACATCCAGACCAGCTAATTTATACTCATACCTTGATATAAAGCTGTTCAGGGACGGCTCATCTCTAACTATTTCAGCCATTTTGCAAATTTTAATCCCTTCGGGCAGAGTTGAGTTCAATTGCTCAATATAGAATTTTATATCAAATGGGGCGGCTATATCCATATCAAAATATTCCCTTTCTCCAGCAACGCCTACATTAAGAGGGGGACCGAAAGATACGAGTGGAGCAGGATGAAAGCCCTGCGAGAAAAGCATTGGAACCTTAGCCCTTCTCAGTGCCCTGAGAATCGCCCTCATAAGTTCATGATGTGACAGGCAACGAAGTTTTTCCGCCTTGGAATATTGAACACGGATTCTTTTTGTCCCATATTTGCGTGAATCTGTGACAGTAGATGAGCTTTCTGGTTCAGTTGTTTTAATATCGCCATGTGCTTTTAATTCTGTCTTGCCGCACTCCAATCCGCAGAAACTGCAGACCCTGACGCAATCGGGGGTCTTTTCGGTAGAGGTCGCCCTCTCAAGCTCCTTTGACAAAAAGGATTTACTAACGCCTGAATCAATATTATCCCAGGGCAGCACTTCGTCTATACCAAAATGTCTTTGTGCATAAAAGTTTCCATCTATACCGGTTCTGTCCATAGCCTCCTGCCACTTGTTAAAGTCGAAAACTTCCGTCCATGCATCAAGCCTGCAGCCTAATTGCCAGGCATTATAAACGAGGCTCGATAATTTTTCATCACCTCTGGCAAAAACTGCCTCTAGAAAATTCATCTTCTCATTATGTCCTTTAAATTTAATCTTTTTTCTCAGCATCAAATCTTTAAGATTTAGCAGTTTATTCCGTATATCTTCATGCGACGCCCTTCCTAGCCACTGAAAAGGCGTATGCGGTTTCGGTATAAAAGGAGAGACAGTAGCGCTGATATTTACAAATCTTTTAGTGCTTTTTCTGGCGGTCTTCAGCGCCTTCATCACCATCTGGTGTATAGCCTCGATATCCTCATCTCTTTCTGTGGGAAGTCCTATCATGAAATAAAGCTTTAGATTAAGCCAGCCTTCTGAAAAAATCATATTCAAAGACCTCTCGTAATCATCCTCCGAGAAGTCTTTATTAATAACATTCCTTAATCTTGGCGTGGCAGCCTCTGGGGCAATGGTAAATCCTGTTTTTTTGACAGATCGGATTTCTCTCAAAACATCCTTGTTAACAGAAGCAACCCTTAGAGAAGGCAGTGAGAGTGCTATCTTCGATTTTCCATATCTTTTGTTAAACTCTCTTATAACATGCAGCAAGTGTGGGTAATCGCCAGTGTTAAGCGATACAAGCGAAACCTCTTCATAGCCAGTATTGTTCAGGGACATATCCGCAATATTTAAAATCCTATCAGGCGACCTGTGCCTCAAGGGTCTATATATGAAGCCAGCCTGACAGAATCTGCAGCCCATAGCGCATCCCCTCGAGACCTCAACGGCTATACGGTCATGCACAATCCCTGTAAACGGAACCACAGGCTTTATCGGATAAGCAGCATCATCAAGATTATGAATAAATCTTCTCTTTATCTTGTCCTTTTGTTTGTGTATCAGAGGGACATAAAATCCTTCGATGCCAGCGATCTCCCTTAATAATGTTATCCTCCGACCATCCCCGTTTAATTTCCACTGCCTTGTTGTCTCGAAGAGTTCAACTATAGCCTCCTCAGCCTCGCCAATCAGAAAAGCGTCAATAAAAGGCGACATAACGGATGGATTGGCAGTGCAGGGACCGCCTGCAATGATTACTGGGAGACTGACAGATGCATTCAGTCTCTCCTCTGCATAAACCGCGATGCCTCCAAGGGCGATCATATTTAAGACGGTAGTGTAGGAAAGTTCGTACTGAAGGCTGAAGCCAAGAATATCAAAGTTTTTCAGAGGCGTGCCGGATTCTAATGAAGCAAGCGGCAGTTCCTGCCTTCTCAGGTATTCCTCAAAGTCTATCCATGGAGAAAAAACCCTCTCAGCAGAGGCATAAGGAAGTGAATTTATTACATCATACAAAATCTTAAGTCCCAGATGAGACATCCCCACCTCATAAACATCAGGAAAGGCAAGGGCAGACCTGACCACTGCATGTGATTTATTGAGGCTGTTGATTTCAGAATTTATATAACGGCTTGGGGTTTGAAAAAGACAAAAATTCATTACATTAAAGATATCATCATTCATTATATTTGAGCAAGAAAGGCATTTTAGAATACTCAATCGTTTTATGTATAATATAGTAAAAAACCTGAGGAGGCACTATGTTCCAAACTTCATTTATTTCAGTTATTTTGATAATTATCTTAGTTGTCTATTTTCTTTCCAGCGCAATAAAAATTCTGAAGGAATATGAGAGAGGGGTCGTTTTCAGGCTTGGAAGGCTAATACCGCTTAAGGGTCCTGGACTTGTGATTATCTGGCCTATAATAGACAAACTGGTAAAGGTTAGTTTAAGAACGGTAACGATGGATGTTCCGCCCCAGGACATTATCACAAAGGATAATATCACCGTCAAAGTCAATGCAGTCGTCTATTTCAGGCCTATTGAGCCCATTAAGGCTATTACTGAGGTTGAAGATTATTACTTTGCCACCTCCCAGATAGCGCAAACGACCTTGAGAAGCATACTTGGTCAAAGCCAGCTTGACGATCTGCTGTCAAAGAGGGAAGAGCTTAACGCCGCATTACAGAAGGTCATAGATCAGCAAACTGAGCCGTGGGGGATAAAGGTCTCGGCTGTGGAAGTCAAAAATGTTGACCTTCCCACTGAAATGCTGAGGGCTATAGCAAAACAAGCGGAGGCAGAAAGGGAAAGAAGGGCTAAAATAATACATGCAGAAGGCGAATATCAAGCCGCCCAACAATTGGCAGATGCCGCAAAGATTATACAATCAGAACCCGCAACCCTTCAGCTCAGGTTCCTACAGACCCTGACGGAGATCTCGACCGAAAAAAACTCTACTATCATCTTCCCTGTTCCAATTGACCTCTTAAAGGCGTTTGTTAAGGATAAAGACAGCAAAGCTTGAAAGCCCGTTGCGCGAGTTTATTAATTGCCAAGGCTTACATTCGGCGCCTGTAAGCAGGCTGCATAGAATTACAAATCAAAGAAGAGGTCGAAAATTAATTTGTTTGATTTTAAAAAACTAAGAGACCTGCCGTGGCTAAAGCTCTTTTATCTATTACTTTTTATCGCAGGGACAACTTTATTACTGTATATTACTGGCCTAATGCAATTTTTCCTTGACAAAGAGAGGCTTATAAACTTCTTAAATGAGCTTGGACCCTTAGCCTTTCTAGGGTTCATTTTTCTTCAGGTATGTCAGGTAGTAGCAGCGCCGATACCCGGCGAGGTTACTGGGTTGTTAGGCGGTTTTATCTTTGGCAAGACCAAGGGGATAATACTTTCAACAATAGGGCTTACGCTCGGCTCTTTCTTAGCTTTCATTCTCTCAAGAAAATTCGGAAGACCCTTTGTTGAAAGGGTAGTAAGCGCCCCTACCCTCCAACGGTTTGACTACCTGCTGCACCATAAAGGGGCTTTTATTGTCTTTCTCTTGTTTCTCATACCCGGTTTTCCCAAGGACTATCTCTGTTATGTTTTGGGGTTAGGACATCTTTCAACCGCCGAGTTTCTCGTAATCGGGGGAACAGGAAGGCTGCTTGGAACAGTCATGCTTACCTTTGGCGGCGACTTCCTCAGACATGAGGAATATTTCAAATTTTTTATCCTTACCGGCGCAGCTCTTATTGTTATACTGATTGCCCTTGCATATAGAGACAAACTCGAGAAGCTTTTCAGAATGTGGCACATCAGTGAATACAGGAAAAAGAAGGCAAAAAAAACCAAGAAAGATGAATAAACATATCAAAATTCTTCTCGTCTCGCTTCTTATGGCTATGCTTCCAGGAAGCGCCTCCGCTGTCGGCTTTCTGCCTCATGATTATCCTGCTATTTATATTCACATGATAGGCAGGGTCTTTTTCTTGATTTCCATGATAGCTGTTATTATCTTCATTCTCCGCAGCAACCTCCATAAAACCAGGGAATGGAAATTTTTCCTAATCTCACTAATATTCTTTGCCCTCTGGGATTTCATGGTTTTTACAGGACGCCTCAGGGAATTGGAGTTTATAGGCTTTACAGAAGGCTGGGAATATTTTAAGAGAACGATAATGCTTAAAGACGGTGATATCCTCTTCTATTTTATGAGATTCGATTACTTAGCCCTTAACACAGGAATGTTGTTTTTCTACCTCTCCCTGAGAGCCCACAGCAAGAAAACAGCAAAAACCATAACAGGCATTGTCTCTCCTGCATTGATGCTGCCAATACTGCCGATTATTGCCGTCCAGATAGGCGGCGGGATAGTTTTTATAGCCCTTTCCTTCATGTGCCTCTCAAAAAGCATAGAGCTTTTTAGAAGAGACAAAGAAGAAGTCTTATGGAATTACATGATGTGGCTCTCGGCATCATTTTGTGTATATGCCATCTCAAGGGGCTTTGCCTATATTTTACAGCACTTCCTTGTAGCAAGCGGGCATAAAGATATCTGGGAACATATCGCCCCTTACAGCGGAAGCCTCAACAACATATTTTTCTTCTGGATAGGATTCATCAGCCTATTTTTTATAATAATATACAAGGTATATCTGAAGATGAAGGCTGAGGAAAAACAACTTGAAAAGGTTAATCTTGACCTTATACAGTTAAACAGGGAGCTGGAACCCCTTGTTGCAGAAAGAACAATGGCTCTGATGGGCCTGACAGTAGCTGACCGTGTGCGTAACCCCGCTGTGCTTATCGGCGCCCTTTGTAAAAGGATTGTAAAAAATGAAGAGAAACTCAACGCAGACCTCCTTGATGTTATAGATGAATGCAAGAAACTTGAAACGATAGTAAGTGAATTTGAGACCCTCTTAAAGACGAGACAGAGCGTTTTTGAATACGGAGACCTCAATGAAATCCTTAATTCCGTTGTTGCCACACTTGAGCAGGAGTTATCAAATAAACAGATTGAACTTCAATTGAAGCTCGCTCCTGAACCCATGCGAATAAATCTCCAGAGAAATCTGCTCAAGGCAGCAATCTATCATGTGATTAGAAACGCGATAGAGGCAACACCGCCAGGGGGAAGGATTACTATTAACACATCAGAGGAAGCAGAAAACATAGTTCTATCCATTTCAGATACGGGCAGAGGAATCCATCAGGAAAACCTTGAAAGGATTTTCGACCCATTTTACAGCACCAAAGAATTGAGGTTTGGGATGGGACTGCCCCTGGTCAGGCAGATAGTCTCTGAACACCTTGGAGAACTAAAGATTACAAGCGACTTTGGAAAAGGCACCACAGTCAAAATGATATTTCCTGTCAGGTGGAAACCAAAAAAGTAAAATCCTCCCAGCACATAGCCAATAAATTTCATTTGTGTTATAATTTACACTTCATTTTCTAATTAATTAAAAAAATACTATTATTCACGGAGAGTAATCTAATGAATACCACAACTCAAAAACGACGCGAATTGCTTCTTGGAGACGATGCTATCGGTAGGGGTGCGATAGAGGCAGGTATTTCTTTTGCGACCAGCTATCCAGGGACACCGGCAACTCAAATACTTGAATATATCGCCAAAAATTTTGAAGGAAAAGCTGAATGGGCTATCAACGAGAAAGTAGCCCTTGAGACAGCTATAGGAGTCTCATATACGGGCAGAAGGGCTCTTTGCTCAATGAAACATGTTGGACTGAATGTGGCATCTGACCCATTGATGACCTCTGCCTATCTTGGAGTGAAAGGCGGACTGGTTATCGTTGTCGCCGACGATCCTGGTGCATTTTCTTCACAGAACGAACAGGATACAAGGTATTATGCAAAATTCTCCAAATTACCCTGCCTTGAACCATGTGACGGACAGGAGGCTAAGGATATGGTAATCACTGCCTTTGACCTTTCCGAAAAGATGGAACTACCTGTTATCGTAAGAGTCGTTACAAGAATCTGTCATGTAAGCACCGTTGTTGAATTAGGAGAGATACGCCCACAGAATCCCATCTCATTACAGAAAAATCCGTCAAGAATGATAGCCGTTCCGGCAAATGTAATTAAGTGTCATAAAATACTAAATGACAAACAGCCTGAATTGATAAAATGGGTGGATGAATCCAACTTAAATAAAATTTATAAAAATGGGCAAAAAAGAGGAATTGTAGCCTGCGGATTAGGTTATGCCTATGCCAAAGAGTATGGTGATGAATTCGCAATACTTAAAATATCAGCTTATCCCATTAACGAAAAGATTATCTCTGACTTCACAAGCGGACTTGACGAGGTCTGGGTCTTAGAAGAAGGCTACCCCTTTGTCGAAGAGATTGTAAGAAAATACCACCCTAATGTAAGAGGCAAGATGTCAGGGGAGATACCCACCATTGGAGAGCTTGGACCTGATGTAATGGCTGGATATGTAGAAGGTTGGGACAAACCAACAGAACCATCCAATCCCGGCCTGCTTCCTGGAAGACCCCCCGTTATGTGCCAGGGGTGTTCTCATAGAGATTTCTATCAAGCCCTTGTTAAAGCAAAACCCACTTTTACAGCAGGCGATATCGGCTGTTATACATTAGGCGCTGCTCCTCCACTTTTTGCACTGGACACATGCCTTTGTATGGGCGCAGGTATCAGCCAGGCGGCTGGCATATCCCAACAGGGGATAAAAAGGGTTGCCGCGGTGATAGGCGACTCTACCTTTTTACATTCGGGGATACCAGCTCTAATAAGCGCAGTTTATAATAAGGCAAATATACTTCTGGCGATACTCGATAACTCCTCCGTTGCCATGACAGGACATCAGCCTACCCCCCTTACAGGTATAACTGCAAAAGGTGAAGAGGGCGGAAAAGTCAGCCTCGAAGAAATCTGCAAGGCTTGCGGTGCAGCTTCAGTAGAGGTCGTTGACCCTATTGACCACGAAAAAACGGAAAAGATACTAAAAGAAAAACTCGACTCAGAAGGAGTTCACGTAGTGATTGCAAGAAGACCATGCATACACGTGGCTAAAAAGATGAAGAAGTAAAAGGTAGAACAAGCTTATATTAGCGACAGGAAAATGTTTCAATTGAAATTTAACAAGGGAGCGTATAAATTCAAGCCTTTTACGATTTCTCATACGGCTAACTGAAGCTCCATGGTGGTGAATCGCCTTTGCCTCAGGGTAGAAATATATCTTAAAATCCGTATTTTTATAAAACCTATAACACCAATCAACATCATTGAAAAAGATCGGGAGGCTTTCATCCATAAAACCAACAGCCTCCCAGCACTCTCTCCTGATAAGAAGGGCAGATGCCATAGGTTGCATTACTACGCCTTCTACATGTTCATAAATATTTAATTTCCATTTTCTAAATCGCCCAATCTTCTCAATACCAAAAAACTCTAAAAGGATTGATACAGGAGATGGAAACCTCCTACATGACACTTGAAACCTGCCATCAGGATAATAAAGAGCTGGTGCAACGGCTCCAGCATCATGACCTTTCTCTAAAAACCTAACTAATAACTCTGCTGAACCTTCCAATAATCTCACATCATTATTAAGAAGAAATATATAATCACCCTTAGATTCTCCCACCCCTTGATTAATAGCCCTTGCAAAACCAAGATTGACCTTATTCTGAATCAATATCACTTCTGGATAACATTCTTTAACATACTCATAACTTCCATCTGTAGAGCCGTTGTCAACAACTATAATTTCATGAGATATATTACCTGCGGTTTCATAAATTGATGCTATACATTCGGAAAGAAGATCTTTATGATTCCAGTTAGGGATAATAAACGATATAATAGGACTTTTACTTTCCATAAAAAGAATTATAGCCACGCCAATAGTTCATATACATATATGCCTTAACAAAGGGTAACATAAATATAGAACCGATATATCCTTTTTTAAGAAAAAAGATTGCGTGTGTGATGAGATCGTCAAAAACATATCTAACTTTACCTAAAAGACTCGCTTTATCACCCAAAACGCCAATGTTATATTTCTCTTTAATATACCCTAATGCCAAACCATCTTTATAAGCTGTCTTAGCCATTTTAGTTATTGAAAACTCATGACTATGAAAGACTTCTGCTTCAGGGACATACTTAAAGATATATTTATCTTTCATGATTAGATACCATAGATAATCTTCCCAGCCCGTTATGTGTTCATCAAACTTAGTTTCAAGCCATAATTTTCTCAAAAATGCAGAATTTGCATTAGAAAAAGGTATCCTTCCCGATATCGTCCCACTTTCAGGAAATTTTTGTCTTAAAAAGAGTTCTTCAAAGGGATTAACATCCTTTTTAGGAGTCTGTTTGCCAAAGGTAGCATGCGCTTTGCCAGTAAGTATTGGTTTAACCAATTCTGAAAGCCAGTTCTTATTACACGGAAGACAATGGGCGGATATGGAGCAGATAATATCACCTGATGAGTTTTGAATTCCATAGTTCAACGAATAACCATAAGTGAATTTATCGGATGGGATCTCTAATACTTTTACTTTGTATTCTCTTGCAATATCTAAGGTTCGATCAGTAGAACCAGAGTCAATCAAGACTATTTCTAATTCATTATCTATGGATTGAGAAAAAACACTTTCCAGCAATAATGTTAAATTGGATTCTTCATTTTTTGTGCGGATGATAATCGAAATCATAAAAAATATAACATCTTATATACTTCAATTTACAGAAATATAAGCTTTATCTAAGACATTAGAGTATATTCCAATAATTTTATCTACATGCTCATCGTGGCTATCAATTTTGGTTTTTCTCGCCCCTTGGGTAATTTTTTCAAGTATATCAGGATTATCGATTATAAGATGAATTTTTTCCGCGAGTGAACCCTCCACATAAGGATCAAAAACAAAACCATTAAAACCATCTATGATAGCATCAGGTGCTCCACCCAAGGATGTGCATAGTACCGGGACCCCATATATTAAAGCCTCTTTTACAATTAAGGGATGATTCTCTTCCCATACGGAGGGGAAAACAACAAGATGAACGTTGGTAAATATCTTTTCTAAATCAGTCTTCCCGTTATAAGGTCCCATAAAAACAATCTCAACTTGTGAAGAATACTCCTTTGCCATATCTTGAAGTTTTTTATAATATGAGTAATCTAAAATGTTGCCATAAAACAGTATTTTGAGATTCTCTCTCTTTTTTACATACTTCAACTCTCTTAAGATAATGTCTGCCCCCTTTGGTGGAAGGATATTGCTCATGTATGCTAAAACAAGTTTTTTATCATATTTTAAGGTGTCAACTTTTTTTACTGGCTCAAACCCATGAGGTATGTATATAATCTCCCTAAAACCTTCTTTTTCATATCTCTTTTTAAGATGCATTGAAGGACTTATTACAACCTGAGGAAATGAAAGCTGTCTTCTCATAAAGTTTATTCTAAATGTGTGCTCCAGTATATTCCACATCTCCGGAGACTTAAAGATTTTATTTTCTGTCTCCAATTCAGATATATTTTGTGTTTTGAAAAGAATTTTCTTTAGCAGTTGCTTAGCTTGAGGGGGAAGCAAACTCTTAACCACCCCAGCAAATTTCCTTATCAAAGAGACTTCCATTGCCTTATAAAAAGGTAACCTCGGAACATTAACAGGGCTTGGGATTAAATTATCATAACAAGTTGCGCAATACAGTCCATCTGAGGGACCCGGACACACCCCTTCACCACATCTTATAAGCTGACTTCTAAAACACATATACCAGTAATCATGAATAGTAAAAACACTTGGGATATTAACTTGATATGCGATTTCAGGCAGTCGGGACGATAAATACGCTGTGTGTTGGAAATGCACTATATCCGGTTTCTCTGCAATCAAAATCTTTCGAAAGATATGGTCTACTGTATGGTCAATAAAATAGTCTGTAAATTTTGTGCAAAACTCTTGTGGATTATTGATCTTTATAACATCTATCCCATCATACTTACTAACTATCACCTTGTATCTACTCTGTGATAAATCTCTCAGACATGATACAATCTTTACTTCCCAGTCTCTCTCAACAAGTTTTTTAGCAAGATTTAATGTATAATATTCCGTTCCGCCAACGCTTTCAGGAAAAAAGCAATGAGTTACTAATATAACTTTTCTGTTTTTTTTTGCACATGACTCAAAAGAATAAATTGGCAGAGTCAAATTACTTAATTCCTCCTTTGGAGCTGTATTATAACCCTTATACAATCCCATAGCTTGTGAAAACCTATAAAAAGGTATATGAAAAAACCATTTTAATGCATACTTTTTTTTAAACATAAATGACCAATCTTTTTTGATATGATAAACAAAAAACCCTAAAAAAGAAGAAATTCCAAATTTTTTCTTGATATCTGAGATCAAATTGATACTTTTACTTTCCACATAAGCCCTCTTATAGATATAAAGTAACGAAGGAGTATGAGAATGAAAGACGGTTGCTTGCGGAATATTATGAATCTTATAACCAAGATTCATAATCTGCTTAGCCCATAATACATCTTCTGTGGCTGAGAGTTCTTCATTAAATTTTACTAATTCCCAACACTTCTTCCTTAAGGCAGCATTTGCGTTAGAAAACATACTACCATCAAGAACATAATTTTCAGGGAAGTGATTAAGTATATCCCTTGCCTGTGATGGGCATGCATCAGGCCATGGAATATCTCTTCCAAAAGTAGCTCCAACTTTTGTATCGCGAAAAGGTTCGACCATAAGCATAAAATAATCCGTATTAACAGGAACTGAATGTCCGCTTAGGTTAACTATAATTTCACCGCTCGCGTTTTCTATTCCGATATTCAACGCACGACCAAACGAAAAATCCTCGGGTCTTATCTCTATGACCTTACAGCCAAATTTATTGGCTATTTCAAGAGTGCCATCTGACGAACCCGAATCTACAACAATTATCTCAACATCCCCACTATATTGCTGTTCCTTTAGTCTATCAAGAACCTTGTGAAGATATTTTGATTCATTTTTAGTTCTAATAACAACTGATATGGAAAAACTCATAGGCAAAATCACCTGCCTAAAAGAAATTTAAGCGCTTTTTTAATATTCTTAGGAAATCTTATGGTGTTCATTCTTATATGATTCTCCAAACTAATTATCTTTTCAAACAACAACTGATTTTCAGATTTAACAATATTATTCTCTTCTATAATAGCTCTATTTTTTTCTGCTAAAG
>DAIQAO010000007.1:0-54756 GCA_036781645.1 Dissulfurispiraceae bacterium | reverse complement strand
TCACTTCCCTATCCTGATAACTTTTTTGATGCTGTTTTTACCGACCCGCCTTATTATGACAATGTAAATTATGCAGAGTTATCTGATTTCTTTTATGTTTGGCTAAAGCGAACGATAGGGGATATTTATCCAGAGCTGTTTTCAACACCTCTTGTTCCTAAATCTCAAGAGATTGTAGCAAATCCTGTAAGGCATGAAAATTTCGATAAAGCAAAAAAGTTTTTTGAAACCAATCTTAAAAAAGCGTTTCAGGAAATTCAAAGGGTTTTAAAACCAAATGGATTAGCTACAATCGTTTATGCTCATAAATCAACTGAGGGGTGGGAAACTTTAATCAACTCTCTATTAGAATCCAATCTTGTTGTTATCAGTGCATGGCCTATAATGACAGAAATGGCTTCAAAATTAAATGCCCAAGGCACAGCATCTCTAATGTCCTCCATCTACATTGTTGCCCGCAAGATGGAGAGACAGCCCACAGGTTTTTATATTGAGGTAAAGGAAGAACTTAAAAGACATCTCAATAAAAAACTTGACCGTCTCTGGCAGGAAGGGATTGGAGGGGCGGACTTTTTTATATCAGCAATAGGCTCAGCAATTGAGGTCTTCGGGAAATACGAGAAGGTAATGGATTATGAGGGTAATATCATCCGTGCAGACAGGCTTCTTGAGGATGTAAGAAAGATTGCGACTGATTACGCAGTTCATCAGATTTTGCATAATGGCTTTGCGGGTGAGATCTCAGATTTAACACGCTTTTATGTCTTATACCGATGGGATTATGGAGAGGCAAGGGTTCATTTTGACGAGGCAAGAAAGCTTGCCACAAGCTGTGGCATTGACCTTGCCGCTGAATGGAATAAGAACGGGTTCATTAAGAAAGAAAAGGAATTTATTAAAGTCCTTGGTCCTCAGGAAAGGAAGACAGAAGACCTTAATGGTTCATTAGAGCTTATTGATGTTTTGCACAATATCCTTTTATTATGGGAAAAAAGTAAAAGAGATGATATGATAAAATTGCTTCAAGAAACTGGCTATGGCAGAAGCGAGGCTTTTTACAGGGTTGCCCAAGCTGTTTCTGAGACACTGCCGAATGAAAGCAAGGAAAAGAAACTGCTTGACGGCTTCCTTACAGGAAGGGAAAGGTTGAGGGAAGAGGTAAGAAAAGTGGCGCAAGAACTTTTAAATTATTAAATTAAGGAAGGATTGTTAATTTGAGAAGAGACGAAATATTAAAAGTGATCAAATCTCTTAGCGAAATCATTAAAAGAGACTATCATGCAGAAGTCGTTGGATTATTTGGCTCTTTTGCAAGGGGCGAAGAAAAAGCATCAAGCGATATAGATGTTCTTGTCAGGTTTGATGATGAGGCAAGCCTGTTTGATTTAGTCGGGCTAGCGGATTTTTTAGAGGAGCAATTCCACATCAAGGTTGACATTGTTCCAATTGATGCTCTCAGAGAAGAAATCAAAGAATATGTTCTTAGCGAGGCTATGTATGTATGAGAAAGCCGAAGGTATATTTAATAGATATAATTGCGGCTATGGATGCAATCGAAGAGTTTGTAAAAAATAAAAGTTTTGAGGAATTTAAAAACAATGACTTGATAGCAAGTGCAGTGATACGAAAACTTGAGGTTATAGGTGAAGCTGCAAAGCATATTCCTGAAGACATAGTTCAGAAACATAAAGAGATTCCATGGAAGAAGATGGCAGGTATGAGAGACAGATTAATCCACTTTTATTTTGGAGTAAAGCAAGACCTCGTATGGAGAACCATTAAACAAGATTTGCCAGAGATTAAACCGTTAATTAAAAAGATAATAGATGAACTTGGTGATTAAATCATGAAACCATTTCACACCATAGCCATTCCTCATAAAGACATCCTTGAAGGCAGGTTCACAATGGATGTCTTCGCAGCAGACCTTTTTGAAGTGAGTCAAAAAAGAGGACATGATGAGTATAGAGATGCTGATACTTTCTTTAAGAAAACCTACCTTACGCAAGGGCTTAAAAACCTGCTTAATATTGTGGAGAAACGGTTAAGCGGGAATGGAGGAGACCCAGTTATACAGATTCAAACTCCTTTCGGCGGCGGTAAAACCCATGCCCTTATTGCCATGTATCACAAAGCGACAGACTGGAAGGCAGAGCCTGTTGTGTTGTCAGGCACTGCACTGAGCACAAAAGAGACATTATGGGGTGTAATCGAAAAACAGTTGACAGGGAAGAATGAAAAACTTACAGGCAATGTAGCACCTGGCAAGGAAGCAATAAGAAGACTACTTTCTGAAAAACAGCCTGTTCTTATATTGATGGATGAAGTCCTTGAATATGTAACAAAGGCAGCAGGCGTTAAGGTAGAAAAGAGCACTCTGGCAGCCCAGAGCATCGCTTTTATGCAGGAGCTAACAGAGACAGCAGGCAATCTGAATAAGGCTTGTCTTGTCGTAACCCTTCCTTCAAGCATTATTGAACATTATGATGAATCAGCGGATAAGCTTTATCTCCAATTACAGAAAGTAGCAGGCAGGGTTGAGAAGATTTACACACCTGTTCAGGAAAATGAGATTGCTAAAGTTGTAAGAAGAAGACTTTTCAGCGATATTAAAGAAT
Organism: Dissulfurispiraceae bacterium; assembly: GCA_036781645.1. Lineage (GTDB taxonomy): Bacteria > Nitrospirota > Thermodesulfovibrionia > Thermodesulfovibrionales > Dissulfurispiraceae > DYHD01. The sequence continues at coordinate 52,138 of DAIQAO010000007.1, read as the reverse complement.
CAGAAGCAAAGAAAGTTATCTCAGAGTTTATAGAATATGCAGAAAAAGAAGGAATCATCCCGGCTGAAATGCAGCCGAGCGAATACAGGGACAGGTTTATTGATTCATATCCATTCATGCCTGAGGTATTGGATGTCCTATATCACAGATGGGGAAGCTTCCCTAATTTTCAGAGGACAAGGGGAGTCCTCAGGATTCTCTCGTTGGTCATTGATTCTTTAAAAAACAAAACGAGACCATTTATCAGCCTTGCTGACGTTGACCTTTCAAATCAGGAGATTCGTCAGGAACTCCTAAAGCATATAGGCACTGAATTTAATAGTGTGCTTGCACAGGATATAACAGATGCTGATGCGGGGGCTAAAAAGATTGATAGGTCGCTTGGTAGTGCATATCGGGGATTAAACATTGGAAGCCGAACCGCAACAACCATATTCCTTTACTCTTTCTCAGGCGGACATGAAAGGGGAGCAACTCTCGGAGAAATCAAAAGATGCGCTACAACAACTGAAAACCCTGCAAGCGTTGTGGCAGAGGCTATTGAGCAACTGAAAGGAAAACTCTTTTATCTGCAAAGTATCAGAGACAAGTATTTCTTTTCCAATCAGCCAAATATAAACAGAATAATCCTTACTAAGATGGAGAACATAAAGGATAAGGAAATTGCTGATATTGAATATGATCTGTTGAAACATAGGATTAAAGGTGGCAAATTCAAGGTCTTCATTTGGGAGGAGAATACGGGCAATATTATTGATTCCGAAGAACTTAAACTCGTGGTCTTGAAAAAAGAAGATACAGAATTAATAGACAGTATCTTAAAGAACAAGGGATCGACCCCTCGTGTTAATAGAAACACCTTGTTTTTCCTTTATCCCATGGAATCAGAAAGAACAGGATTTGTAAACAGTATCAAAAAGAAGATTGCTTATGACTATATAGAGCAGGATAAGAGCTTGCCTTTGTCAGATGAGCAGCGTAAAGATATAAAGAAGGAACTGAAAAAGATAGATGATGGTCTTAAAGAAGCCATCCGTAGATTATATAGAACAATCGCAATCCCTGATAAATCAGGGGTCAAGATTGAGGACTTAGGGATACCTACTTTTGGAGAAGAAAAGGCAATTGATTATGAGGTTTATGACAAATTGCGTTCAGAGGGCGAGATATTAGAGAAGATTGTGCCATTAGTTATCAAGGAAAAATATCTCGTTGGAAAGGAATATCTTCTAACTGAGCAGCTTTATCAAGCATCCCTGAGAACTCCGGGTGAGGCAAGACCGGCTAACAAATCAGTTCTGGAACAAGGAATAGCTGAGGGTGTCCTGAAAGGAATATTCGGAATTGGGGAACTTGATGGCGATAAGCCTATCTGCCGATACTTTAAGGAACATGCCTCTATTGCGTTAACTGATAAAGAAGTATTGATTAGTGACCACATCTGCCGTGAGCAAAAGAAAAAAGAAGATGAAAAAGAGCCTATTTGTAAAACACCTGAAGACAAAAAAGATGGCATAGGAGAGAAAATTGATAAACCATCAACGAGCTTCCCTGTCGAACAACATAGAGAAAGCCTTGTGTTCAGATTTATAGTTCCCCGAGGCAAGGTGTCTAATATAATGGGCGTGATAAATTATCTTCAGACCAAGTTTGATGTGTTGGAAATCGAGGTAATTGCTACACACGGAAAAATTTCCAATCAGGAGATAGACGATAAGCTTAGAGAAGCTTTCAGACAATTAGGGATTGAGATTGATTTGGAGTAATTAAAATGTCTTTTACTACTAAGATTCTATGGATGATTTCAATCTGCTGAATATTAGGGATATCAGCCTTACAATTGAAAAACCTGCCGGCAAGGCGATCTTTCTTAAGCTTGGAGAGATTGTGAAAGCTCAAATTGCTGATATCCTCCCATCTGGTTTAGTTAACCTAAAAATAAAGGGTGAACTGATAACTGCCAAAACGAGCCTGCCACTTACAAAAGGCTTTTCGGCTTTACTAAAAGTAACCAGTCTTAACCCCCAAAACGGCGAGTTAAAGCTCCAATTCATTGAATATGTGGACAAAAGACAAAATGTCCCCCTGCATGCTGTGAGCGCCAAAGAAAGCGTCCTGACAAAACTTATTTCTGAACTGGCACGAAATATCTCGAATATCTCTAAAAAACCCGAATTTTTTCAGCTATCCGACAAAGACATCTCGAAACTCCAGAGACTTAACTCTGAAATTTTCAAGTCTCTGCCGCAGGAAATAAAATCACTGCCGAAAGATACCATGCTGCAGCTAAAAAGCCTCTTACAGACAAGTCTCAAGATTACAGGACAAACTATTCAATCAAGGCTCGAAAATCTTGTCACGAACCTTCCTGAAGGTGTTAAAAATCATCCCATTGTTGCCAATATCAGCTCAAACTTGTTAATAAGCATGGACAAACTTCTCGAAACACCGATGAAAAATATCTTGTATGACACAGGTGTTTTGCTTGAAGCTAAATTGAGGGCAATTGCAGAATTAATCAGACAAACCGAACAACTTAAACCTACCTTAAAGGCAAAGGCATCCGAAATTGATATTCCGAAAGAAGAAACCGCCACACAAAACATTATACGACTCTTTAAACGTCTTAAAGATGCGCCAGAACAATCTTTAAACGATAGACAAAAACCTATCAGCAGGCAGGATTTAAATACAATTAAAAATGACTTAAAGGCGGAATTGCTGCAGCTCAGACAGATTATTTTAAACAAATCTAAGGACACAATTGAAAGCCAGAGCCTGAAAGATTTCCCACCAGCCCAGAAAGAAACTACATTAAAAGTCATTAATACACTAATTAAGGATATCGAGACATTTCAATTGCTTTCAAAGACAACAGATTCATTCTACACTTTTATTCCTGTCAGTTGGAAAGAAATAAGGGATGGAAATCTCGCTTTTAAAAAAGGAAAGGATAACTCGGGAAATTCTTCTTACTCCTGCCGCATCAATCTCGATCTTGAGAGATTCGGGAAGTTCTCAGCCGTTATATTGATGGTGAAAGGCGATTTTTACGTCTCTTTCAATGCAGAGAATTCCCACTTTAAGTCGATACTTGAAAGGAATGCTCTAAACCTTCAGGAATCCTTCAGAGCTAAGGGATTGAACCTAAAAACTGTGAATGTTATGGAAGCCAGTAATGCATCAGTAGATCTTCTAGAAAGATTTGAATCACTTGAAAATTTGGTGAATATTAAAATTTAGCGATACTCTAATGAAAAAAGGTATTACAAACTCAGTCTTAAAACGGACACTTAACTTTCCACTATTCACTATTTTGGACTTGAAACATGGGGCATAAGAACATAAAGGCAGCAGCAATTCGCTACCGCCACCGAAAAGATTTAGTTCCTAAGGTTGTGGCTAAAGGAAGCGGAAAAATTGCTGAGATGATAATTCAAATAGCAGTAGAAAACAATATTCCAATTAAAGATGACCCGTGCCTTGTGGAAGCTCTCTCAAGGCTTGACCTTTATGATGATATACCCCCTGAGCTTTACAGAGCCGTAGCTGAAATACTCGTCTTTGTGTATAGGATGACTGCAGAACAATACACGTAACCATCAAAGCAAGTTTAAAGATTCATCCCAAGTTTTCTTTGCGGGGGCTGCTTAAATTTTTGAGTATTTTATCGAGGATGCCATTTATAAATGATGCAGATTCAATGGTAGAGTATGTCTTTGCTATCTCAATAGCCTCGTTAATAGCAACAGCAGGCGGGATGTCCTTTTGATACATCAACTCATAAGCCGCATATCTTAAAATATTTCTGTCAACAGATGCCATTCTATCAAGCCTCCAGTTCTCGGCTACTGATTGAATTGTTGCATCAATGGACTCAAGGTGGGCAAGCGTGCCTTTGATTATATCGCCGGCATATTTTTTTATATCTCTATCTTTTTCTCCAGCTTCCTTCCAGAAAGAATTCAGTTTTCCCCTCAATTCTTCAGGGCTGATATTTCCTGCTAATTTTGTAAAATCAATTCCGTATAAAAATTGCAGAACATATTCGCGGGCTTTTCTTCTTTTCATATTGATTTAAAGCTTCTTTATGACCTGCGCCATCTCTATGGCAGTCAAGGCAGCATCCCATCCTTTATTGCCGGCTTTAGAACCTGCGCGCTCCACTGCCTGCTCTATGGTATCGGATGTAATAATTCCGAAAGCCACTGGTATGCCTGTCTCAAGGGAGGTAACTGCAATGCCTTTTGATACTTCAGAGGCAACATACTCAAAATGTGGTGTTGCGCCCCTTATAACAGTCCCGAGACATATTATGGCGTCATAAGAGCCTTTCATAGCAAGCTTCTTTGCAATGAGGGGAATCTCAAAAGAACCGGGCACTCTAACAACGTCAATATCGTTTTTGTCGGCGCCGTGCCTCACCAGTGCATCAACAGCTCCATCAAGGAGTTTTGTGGTTATAAAATCATTGAATCTGCTTACAACAATCCCGAACCTGAATCCATCTGCTTTTAATTCTCCTTCTATTATCCTCATTTTTTTATCCCCCAAGTAAATTTTTGATTATTTTAACATATTAAAAATAGGATAAAGTTTGTCATAGGTATCCAGAATATGCTCGGGTATCACCCTGACCTCTCCTATAACCGGCATGAAATTGGTATCTCCTGCCCATCTTGGCACAACATGAATGTGCAGGTGTTCCTTTATGCCAGCCCCTGCTGCCGCTCCTATATTTATCCCTACATTAAACCCCTCAGGACGGAAAGCCTTTGTCAGGCACTCTGTAGTATATTTTGTTAGTATAAACAATTCTGATACAATCTCATCATCCAATCCAGATAGCTCCCATGCATGAATATAAGGAACTATCATGAGATGCCCATTGTTATAAGGATATTTGTTCATTATTACATAGGACTTTATGCCTCGATATAGGATTAGATTTTCTCTATCATTGTTCTGAGCAGGCTTATTACAGAAAATACAATCCTTATCCTTATCAGATAGGATATATTCCATTCGCCATGGAGACCATAAGTTTTTCATTTGCTCCTCGTAGATTTAAGTCTATCCAACACAGCCATCGCATCGCTCCAAGTAAGATGCTTGTCCTTAGGATTTCTGAGAAAATAGGCAGGATGAAAGGTCGGCATAACAGGGATTGAAAAATTTTTAATCTTATACTCAAAAAATTTACCTCTCGCCTCCGATATGGAAAATTTGTTCAAAGGCGTCTTCAGTCCCATCAGGGTATGAGTAGAGATGCGCCCAAGCGAAATAATGATTTCAGGCATTATAATCTCGATCTGTCTATTCAAAAAAGGCAGGCATGTTTCGATTTCATCAGGCATAGGGTCGCGGTTCATAGGAGGTCTGCATTTTACTACATTGGCTATAAAAACATCCTTCCTCTCAAATCCTTCTTCTTTGCCCATTTTGTTGATAAGACTTGTGAGAATATCTCCTGCCCTCCCCACAAAGGGTCTGCCCTGAAGGTCTTCGTCCCTGCCGGGTCCTTCCCCTATAAACATAATGCGGGTATTGACATTACCCTCGCCAAATACAATATTATTCCTTCCCTCAGAGAGCCTGCATCTTTTGCAGTCGCCAATCTCCTGAAACAGCGAAGAGAGGGCTTCAGATTTTTCTTGAGTCGTAAGCATAGAGGTTGTTATCCTTTCGTATATTGCATCTGTCATGTCTTTGGCTGAATAGTCAAGGTTACTTTGTTCAATGTGGGGCTTACGATTTTCAACTTCACCAAAAACTGTAGGGATTGATTCAAAACCTAAAGATTTATAAAATTTCAATAGCAAAGTTAAATCGCTTACCAAATTACCCATGCTCGACTTATCTACCCCCCCACTTTAACTTCTTTCTGATAACCTGAAAGTAGTCCCTGCCAGAAGGTATGAGAAATTGCGTTTTGCATTCAGACTTCATTATTTCCACCCTGTCATCTTTTTTGAGGGAGAAGCCAGACTGCCCATCGAGAGTTAAATAAACATCCTCGCTTTCGGAGGCTAACATTACCTCTATGATGAAAGAAGCAGGCAATACTATAGGCCTGTTTGTAAGTGTATGGGGGCAGATAGGAGTTAGTATGATGCAATCCAGGGTAGGATATAGTATAGGACCGCCGGCGGATAAGGAATAAGCTGTCGAACCAGTGGGTGAAGAAATAATTAATCCATCTGATTTAAATGTGGTTAGATAGTTTTTATTCACATATGTTTCGAGGTCTATAATCCTTGCAAGAGCGCCTTTATTTATCACGACATCGTTTAAAACAAGAAAGTCCGATGTCCTCTCCCCGTTTTTATAAACTCTGGCATTTAGCATGATTCTCTCTTCTATGGTGCACTTGCCAGATAAAACACTCTCGACGGCTTGAAATATCTCGTCTTTATTTATTTCTGTAATGAAACCAAGCCCCCCGATGTTAACGCCAAGAATCGGTATATGTTTTCTCCCTACAAGCCTTGCAACGCCGAGTATTGTTCCATCACCACCAAAGACTATTATAAGGTCAACCAGTGAAGGGATCTGCTCTCTGGGAATGCCTGATTCATTGAGGGATATGGCAGTTTGATGTTCGAGAAAAACTTCATGTTTCCTGTCCCTAAGCCACTGGATAAAATTAACGAGCAACTCTGGCGCTTCAATCCATCCGCGTTTGCATATTATGCCAATCCGTTTCATCCACACCCTCAATAACAATCTCTCTTTTATTATCCCCCGAAATAGACAAGCTGACCTTTACGCCCCCTTCGGGTATTTCAGTTAGCCTGTCCGCCCACTCAATAGCTGTAACGCCGTCAGAATCAATATATTCCCATACGCCTATGGATTCCAATGAATCTTCACCCTCTATCCTGTAAAGGTCAACATGATAAAAGCGGGGCACAGACTCATACTCGGCTATGATTACAAAACTTGCGCTCCCGATGTCTCTTGGCAAAATCCCGAAAGCAGAAGCAAGCCCCTTTACGAACACCGTTTTGCCAGAGCCAAGGTCTCCAAACAGGTATATTGTAAAAGGCTTCCCTTCTTTCTTCAACAAGTTACCGAGCCTTTGTCCAGCAGATTGTGTCTCATCAATGGAATTGGAAACTATTTTAAAAGGCTTCATGTCATAACTCTCATATTTTTGGCACCAGTGATTTTTACAATATTTTAAGTGCATTATGCAAGCCCTTTACCAGTTCAGTCATGATTTCATAGTTTAGAGTTGAAGCTAAATCTCCCGGTGCATGGTAATTTGGGTTTCTGTAAAACCCGGTGTCCGTAATCATAAAAGCTGGATACCCGAATTTCCAGAAATTTCTATGGTCTGAAAAATCTACCCCTGGAACTATAGAAATGGCGTTCAGGGATTCAACCGGGAATCTTGATACAGATTTAAAGTTAGTTTTGACCTTTTTGGTAAAAGACAATGAGGCAACATTCCCTACGAATGCTATAAAATTGCCTTTATCCGGATAAAAGTATTTAAAAAGATGATTTGGATAATATTGGCTACCCTTTTGTTCAGAAAAATAGCCCATCATCTCAAGAGATATCATACCATATACGGAAATATTACTTTCGTTAAGACTATGGGCGTAAACGTAACTGCCCATGTTCTGAGTCATGAAAACAGGTGGTTCTTCCAGACAAAAAGCGACGAAACAAGTAGTTCTTTTGGGAGGTTCAAGTATGGCGAGACGGGCAAGTTCAATTAAACACGCTATACCGCTTGCATTGTCGTCAGCGCCCGGAGTTCCTATTACCGTATCATAATGCGCCCCAATTACCAAAATCCCGTCATCTCTCCTGTCTGTTCCCTTCACCTCGCATATGATGTTACAGTACGAATCGCCTCTGTAGTCAAATAACTGCCTCTCGGTTTTGCAGGCGCAGGAGGTAAACCTTTCCTCTATGTATCGAGCTGCAATATTCAGTTTATGAACATCCAGATAACTCCTTTGACCAATATTATCAGAGAGATGATTAACAATCTCTATAAGGTTCTTTTTTACTTCATCCATTGTGTTAACTTATTTTGTATAAACTCAATAACCCTTTCATGTTCTTCTGCGCCGGTTCCAGTTATCCATAAAGGTTTGCCAAAAGAAAAATAGACTTGTTTTGAGGGGTCTATCTTGCCAAAGTCTTTGAGGTATTTTCCCATTCCCCATGCGTCAGTTTTAACGGCTACTGGTATAACCGGGACCCCGGCTTTTTTTGCAAGCTTAACGCCGATAGTATTAAACTTCGTGGGGTCAAAATCTATATATCTCGTTGTTTGGGGAAATATAACAACTGAAATTCTGGCATTTAGCCTTTGCAAACCACCATTCATTACAGCCTTTAAATCCTCGCGGGGGTTTTTTCTTCCCACAGTTATTGGATTTAAGGCGAGCATAGGGTATTTGAAAACAGGATATCTTATAAGTTCTTCTTTTACTACAAATGTCAAATCCTTAAAAGGCAGGATAATTGCTGGCAAGACGAAAGTCTCAAGGGTGCTCATGTGATTTGCTACAAAAACACAAGGGATGTCAAGTCCTCTGAAATTCTCTACGCCTGTTATCTCTATCTTTACGCCAACGCTTTCAAGGTCTTCAACTACCCAAAGGGAGCTGTCATGCATTAATTGTTTGTTAAACATACCCCTTCTGGTAATACGGCTTAATCTCAAGATACCTTGAAACAATTTAAAATAGAAAACCCAAGAAGGCAAAAACTTTGATATAATTGATATGCTCCTTGCAGGAGTAGTATAGGAGTTATTCTCAAATGGTATTGCCTGCATAATCTTAAAATTTCATCCTCACCCTGTAAGTTAGTTTCTCCTCTTTGTCCTTCTTGATGGGAATGTCGAAGTGCAGCGTATGTGCATCAAACTTCTTAAACTCGTGAGAGGACTGCAATACGCTCCAATCACCTGGTATAGGCTCAACTATCTTAACAACTATATCTTCCTTCTTGTGGTTCCTGACTCTAACTTCAAACGCCGCTTCGTATAACTTGTCTGAAAGTTTCTGCCAATCCATCTGTTTGCGTGAGGCTGTCACATCAAAGGCATCGCCCAATTTAAGCCTGACCTTTTCATCTTTAGGGGTGTGATCAATGGTATTTTCGCCGACAAGCTGGAGACTTCTGTCATGGTCGTATTTATAAACCCTTATAATCCCTTGGGGGAGTGGGATGCCGAGATTATGTTCCTTCTTGTTTATAAGTTCCACAAATACAGAGACTTTCTGCTTTGGTGATATTTCACCATACCTGCTTGTATAGTAATAACCAGCGCCCTGAAAAATATATTCCTTTCTTACAGGGATGTTTTGAGCATCCATAAGGCTTATCTGTTTAATCTGGTTGTTTTTTACAGTTGTAGGGCGCTCAAGAGTATATATGTGGTATTCAAAAAAATCCTGTTCAGCAAATTGCGGCTTTGCATCTGCTTTAGCAACCGCAAGGAGTTCGCGGGTTCTTTGAGGCTGCATTTCTTCAACCCTGTTAATATCCCCAGCAACAAGTTTCAATCGGGCATTTTTATATACAGCGCCGCTCTTATTGTCTATTGTAACCCATCCTGATAAATCCATCTTATCGTCTGCCTCATTAAGCACTGCTACATAGCTCGCCCTCCAATTAATGCCATTTGTGAGATATCTTACCTCTATCTTCTGTCTATCGTCTCCCATATTGTCAAGAAGCCAGAGAAGGGTTGGTTTTGATATAAGATTTTCAGGAATTTCAGGAAAGATAATCCTTCCCGGGTGATTAAAGGTAATTTCCTTGCCAATCTGGAAGACTGGAATGCCTTCATTATTTGAGAGGATTCGCGCGTCCAGGATTTCTTCTTTGTCGGTGTAAGGATTTTTCGTAAATAGCTTTACATCCCTACCCACATATTTATTTAATAGCTTTTGTGGGCTGAGCAGGTCGTATTCATAATTTTGCTCCAAAATGTTAAGTCCGTCTTTTTTGCCAAGCGATTTAACGCTCACACTTGAAGGAATGATGCTAGAAGCCACATCCATAAAATACAGTTCCTGAAGTCCTTTTGAAAGCTTCACATCTCTCTGATCTTTTACTAGTCCGATATTGCTATTGTAAACCGTAATCTCAACTGCGTATTGATCTTTAAGGTCTGATAAACTTTTCTCAAGAGCTAAGGCGCTGTTAGACACAATAAACGAGAATAAGACGAACAACATAAACAATTGAATTAATTTCATAATGAGTTTCCTCCAGTTGTGTTAATAAAACATTTTAGTTGCTTCAAGGGCTATTTTTCAATGACAGAAAAATCCCAAATTCGGCAATAGAACTAAAAAGCAAGGATAAAGCAAAATTAAATAAAACTTGTCGATTAAAAAATTCTGAAACAGCCATTCCTATCGCTATAGATGGGAAAATAGAGATGGTATTTATTTCTTTATAAAGAGAATAGTCTGCTGTTGCATTATTGATGATATTTTAAATATCCTAATAATTGAAATCCATAATTTAAGCAGACAAAAAGGAGGTAAACATGCAGGTATTGATACTTTACTATTCAAAGGGTGGCAATACAAAGAAACTTGCCGAAGAAGTAGCAAAGGGCGTTCAGTCAACAGGTGTAACGGCGGTTTTAAAAAATACGAGCGAAGTCACCAAAGAAGACTTCCAGAAATCTGCAGGGATTATAGCTGGCTCTCCTGTTTATTTTGGTGTTATGGCTGCAGAATTGAAGAGGATTTTCGACGAATTTGTAGGATTGCGGAAGCAGATGGAAAATAAAGTCGGCGCTGCTTTTACTACAGGTGGTCACCACACAGGGGGCAAAGAGACTACTATTATGTCAATTATCACATGTATGCTTATCTATGGCATGATTATAGTTGGAGATCCTATGAGCGCATCAGGACATTACGGTGTTGCCTGCATAGGTTCTCCTGATGAAACCGCCGCATCCGATGCCTTCAAGCTGGGCGTTAGAGTTGCTGAGCTCTGCAAAAAATTGGGTTGATTTCCTTTACTCTCCTGACCATGCAAAGTGCTCAAGTGCAAGAAACAGACTCTATCGTCGCTTTGCGCTATATCGGTAGTGTCCAAACTTTCATGAAAAACTTTTGTAAAACTATCTGAAATATATGAGAACCCCTCCCACAAGGGGAGGGAAAAAAGTTTAGGCAATACTGATCATTTGAACGGCCCCAAAATAGCGATAAGCGCCTAGTCATTGCGAGCGGAGCGAAGCAATCTCGCCTTTTCTGATGAGATTGCCACGAACCCTATGGGTTCTCGCAATAACCTGTAAATCCATAGATTTATGAACCTACGGCTATTTTAGGGAACGGACACAATCTTGACAGAATTATCCTTTTTTTATTACTATATTAAGCTTTTCTTTGATTGAAGTTTATTATGGGAATAGGTGATTCTTGATGAAGACTAAATTTGCAAAAGAAGAAGACATTGATAAGAAATGGTATGTTGTTGACGCAAATGGGAAGATTCTTGGACGGATGGCTTCGAAGATTGCAGTATATTTGAGGGGAAAACATAAACCTGTTTATACGCCAAATACAGATACAGGTGATTTTGTAGTTGTAGTCAATGCCGACAAAGTCAAGTTTACGGGCAATAAATTGAAAGATAAATTATACTATCGGCATACGGGGTATATCGGCAGCATTAAGTCAAAAAGCCTCAAAGACAGAATAGAACAGGAACCAGAAAAAGTTATTATGGATGCAGTCTGGGGGATGCTCCCAAAAAACAGGCTTGGCAGGGCAATGTTTAAAAAACTCAAGGTTTATCGTGGCTCAACCCATCCACATACCGCCCAGAAACCTGAATTAATAGAAATATCAAAATAAGGAGCAAACAAGTTTATGCCTTCTATAGAATATCAAGCAACAGGCAGAAGAAAAAGAGCTATTGCCAGAGTTATCCTAACTCAGGGTGACGGCAAGATAACGGTTAATGACAGAGACTTCGAGTCTTATTTCCCCCGTGAAACCCTCAGAATGGTTATTAGACAACCTTTACAGTTGACCGGCATGTCCGATAAATATAACATCCGTGCAAAGGTTATAGGTGGCGGGATGAGCGGACAGGCTGGCGCTCTCAGACATGGGATAGCGAGGGCACTTGTCAAGCTTGATAGCGATTTAAAGACAAGGCTAAAGAAAGAGGGTTTTCTCACCAGAGACCCGCGAGAAGTGGAAAGAAAGAAATATGGACAGAAGGGCGCAAGAAAGAGATTCCAGTTCTCCAAGAGATAATAGCTTAGTTAATTAATTAGCGTCTGTTTTGTGTTTTTAAGTATTGTATCCAAAAAATTATGCAAAAAATCTAACTTAATCCCCCTTCGAAAAAGGGGGATTTTTTTCTTCTTTAACAATTATCGAGATAAACATAGGAGTTTTTGAAAATGCTTGATGTAGCTGTATGCGGCGGAAGCGGTTATGCTGGAGCTGAACTACTCAGGATTCTTGCCCTCCATCCTGAAATAAAGATAACGGCAGTCACTTCCGAAAAATCTGCTGGGGCTCCTGTAAGCAGTGTCTTCCTCCATCTGCATTATTATAGTCATCTCATTTATGAGCCACTGCATAAAAATAGGCTTCTCGAAAAAGCAGACCTCTTTTTCATGGCTTTGCCACACGCCGCCTCTCAGGAGGCAGTTCATTTCTTCTTCGAAAAAGGTAAAAAAGTTATTGATATCTCTGCTGATTACCGCCTTTCAAATCCCATGATATATGAACAATGGTATAAAACACCACACAATTATCCAGAAACACTTAAACATTCTGTTTATGGATTGCCTGAAATCAACCGTAATATAATAAAGAATTCAAGGCTTATCGCAAACCCTGGTTGCTATCCCACATCTGCCATTTTAGGGTTGTATCCAGCCATAAGTGAAAAATTAATTGATATTGATTATTTAATAATAGATTCTAAGTCAGGCACTTCAGGGGCAGGTAGAAAAGGAACCGTTGATTTTTCTTACTGTGAGGTAAATGAAGGCTTTAAAGCATACGGAATCGGAGTTCACAGACACACGCCTGAAATTGAGCAGGAACTATCATTAATTGCAGGAAGGGATATTAAAGTCAATTTCACTCCTCATTTGGTGCCTATGGATAGGGGTATAATATCTACTATATATGCGAAATTAAGGAGAAATGTAGATACTGCAAAGGTGATTTCAATTTACAAAGAAAAATACCTTGCTGAGCCATTTATAAGGATTCTTGAGGAAGGAATCTTCCCCAATGCTAAAAACGTCAGAGGATCGAATTTCTGTGAGATAGGGATTAAGGTAGTTAGCAGGACTAATACTTTAATTATAGTTTCCGCTATTGATAATCTGGTCAAAGGAGCTGCGGGGCAGGCTGTGCACAATATGAATATAATGATGGGATTTGAAGAAACTACAGCCTTGACATCCCCTGCCCTTTTCCCTTAAACCTATTTTTTCTTTACAGCATCTCTGATAAGCGCCTGCCCAATTATATTTCTCTGAATCTGGTTAGTTCCCTCGTATATCTGGAGTATCTTAGCATCCCTCATCATTTTTTCCACAGGATACTCCCTCATATATCCCGAGCCACCCATTACTTGAACGGCGTCTGTAGTAACTTTCATACATACATCTGTTGCAAAGGTTTTAGCCATAGCTGATTCTTTAGAAACATCTTTTGCGTTGCTATCAATAAACCTTGCAACGCTATATACCAAAGCTCTTGCTGCTTCTATTTGTATCGCCATATCCGCAAGCATGTGTTGAACTGCCTGAAAACTTATTATAGGATGGCCAAACTGGGTTCTCTGCCTTGCAAAGTTAAGTGCCTCTTCAAAAGCCCCTTGAGCTACCCCTACACCTTGAGCGCCAACGCCTGTTCGGGCTTTATCGAGGGTTTTCATCGCAATGATAAAACCCATTCCTTCCTTTCCAATAATATTTTCTTTTGGTATCCGGCAATTGGAAAATATAAGCTCAGCAGTGGTAGAAGCCCTGATACCCATCTTTTTTTCCTTTTTGCCAAAGGAAAAACCTTCAAAACCTTTTTCGACAATAAAAGCTGATGCACCCCTTGGACCTTTTGACCTATCAGTCAAAGCGATTATTGTATAAATATCCGCCACTCCACCATTGGTAATCCATAGCTTAGAACCATTTAAGACATACTCGCTGCCTTCGAGTCTTGCCGTTGTCTGTATCCCTCCTGCATCGCTACCTGCATTAGCCTCGGTCAATCCGAAGGCAACGAGCTTTTTGCCGGCAGCTATATCAGGCAAATACTTTTTCTTCTGTTCCTCGGAACTAAAAAGCAATATAGGATAAGTCCCAAGGGCATTGGCAGCAAAACTCGTTGATACGCCTAGACAAGCCCTTGAAAGCTCTTCTATTGCAATACACAAATCGAGACTCCCCCTGCCGAGCCCCCCATATTCCTCTGGGATGAAAAGACCGAACATATCTGATTGTGCAATAACCTTCATTATTTCTGTAGGAAATTCCTCGTTTTCATCAAGTTCAGCCCTAACAGGAATGATCTTTTCTTCAGCAATTTGTCTCGCAAGATCCCTGATCATTTCCTGTTCTTCAGTTAAAAAATAATCCATACAAAACCTCCCGATGTTTGACAAAGCAATTCAACCACTGATATCTATACCCTCTATTAGTAGCGACGGAGAACCAATGTTACCATAAAACCTTAGATCATCACCAATCAGAATTATCTTATTGAACAAATCAAGAATGTTCCCAGAGATAACTGCCTCCTTAACAGGCTGTTTAAATTCCCCGTTTTCTATCCACAATCCTGACACCCCAACAGAAAACTCTCCTGATATAGGATTTGCCGTATGCATTCCCATAGTTTCGAAAACATATATACCTTTGTCAGTGTTTTTTACAAGTTTCGCAAAATCTTGCACAAGACCGTAGTCGAAAGTCTCTATATAAAGATTGGTTGGAGAAACCGAAGGCAGATTCTGAAAACCACCCCTTATAGCATTGCCTGTTGAATTGACACCAGCTTTTCTTGCTGTATAAGCATTATACATGAAAGTCTTTAAAACACCCTTTTCGATAAGTATCTTACTCTGCGCAGGAACACCTTCGTCGTCAAATGGTCGGCTGCCAAGCATTCTATTAAAAATACCGTTATCAATGACATTAAATTTCTCGTTGCAGACTTTTAGTCCTAACTTATTGGCAAGTAAAGACTTGCCTTTTTGGACAGCTTCAGAAGACAGGGCGCCTGCCAGAAGGCTCAAGAAGTCAACTGCAACGGACCTGTCGAGTAGTATGGAGCCCTTCAATGAAGAAATTTTTCTTGAATTAAGTTGATCCAGAGCCCTTTTAGCTGCCGTATCTCCGATTTTCTCAAAGTCAATATCCTGCAGAAATCGGCTACCCGAGAAATCCCAGCCAATCTGATTTTCAATACCGTTTTCTGCAATTGCCATTAGTTGTGCTGTGCAAGCGGTGGCAATGTAATTCAAGGCAACACCGAGAGAATTAAATATATAAGTTTCTCCAGTAGTGAAACTTCCGCTAGCCTTTCTAGTCTTTTTTATCCTCTTATCTTTATTGAATGCCGCCTGCTCCATAAGCAAAATTTTTTCCATTGCATCACTTTCAGAAATCAAAGCGATATTTTTATCATATACCTCAACAGTAGATGGTCGCTGATAAGATGGTAGACAGAGAAAATTGTCTGGTTCGGCATATTTGGTAGCCTCAATGGCATTATCAATTACCTTATCAACCTCTTTCAGGTCGTTGGAATATGAAAAACCGAGCCTGTTATTTTTTATCACCCTCAGTGAATATCCGTAGGAGACAGAGGTTTCCAAGGTATCAATCTTCTGGTCTTTAACATCTATGCTCAGGCTTTTTGCAGTTTTAAAAAAAAATTCCGCCTGTTCAGCACCGGATGAAATTGCCCTATCGATTAAATTGGAAGCAAACTCTATAGTGATTAAATCACAATTCATCTTCGTAGTAAGTGGCTGAAGCCGTTGAAGACTCCCAGACTGTAACAGCCGATACAGTAATTTCATTGTAACCAGACATCTTTTCTTTTAACGAATAGAAAATCCATTTTGCAATGTTTTCTGAGGATGGGTTTTTCTCTGTAAAAGGATAAACTGTATTGAGCAGTTTATGGTCAAGCCTTGATATGATTTCATTAGTAAAATCTTTTATTTCATGAAAGTCAATTACAAGGTCGATATCGTTAAGATTGTTTGATGTTACATATACCTGCACCTTCCAGTTATGACCGTGAAGATTTTCACATTTGCCCTTATATCCCCTAAGCTGGTGAGCAGAAGAAAAATTGGTTTCTATCATTAATTTATACATGTTCTATCTCTCTCAATTTAATTTTTTAGAGCCGCTATATACGGCAGATTTCTGAAATGATTTTCGAAGTCGAGTCCATAGCCAACTACAAACTCATCTGGAATCTCAAAGCCAACATAATCAATTGGCACATTTACTATCCTTCGCTCCTTTTTATCGAGCAAAACGCATGTCTTGAGACTTGCAGGACAAAGAGAAAGAAGGCGCTCCCTGTTAAAGTTAATTGAAATGCCTGTATCTACTATATCGTCAATGAGCAATACATCCTTTCCAGTTATATCTTCTTTAGGTTCATAAAATACCTTCACTTCACCAGTAGAGGTTGTTTTTATATAACTTGCAGCAATAATAAAATCCACTTTCACAGGGACTTTCAACGCCCTGACAAGATCGGCAAAAAATATGAAAGCACCCTTCAGAATGCCTATTGCCAGAATCTCCTTGCCAGCGTAATCACAAGAAATCCTATCAGCAAGCTCAGATACTTTTAACTGTATCTGTTCTGGGCTCAATAGGGGTTTGCCTATATCGTAATTAATCATAATATTTACCGCTTAATTTGCTTATTTCCTGTAACAAGACTACAGGGTTACTTTGTATCATTTTATGACTTGACCACATAATTTACCCTTCGACATGCTCAACATGACAATCAGGGGTGCATAGAAGACTATATTTGCGGAGTCTGAACAAAGCTATATATTTTACAATTTTTTGAAAAATTTTTCCTTTTTATTTTTACGGTCAAAAGATAAATCTCGATTATTTTCCCTAAAACAGCCATGGAAAGGTCTCCTTAAGGATTATTATAATCATCGAATTTTATTTTAATTTTGTTTTATTCCTTATAATGCAATGCTTTTTGCTGAATCTTGATGAAATTTCATTTATAAGGTGTTGCATAAAAATCCTTCACGAGCCCATCCTAATCTTTCATGTTGATTTCGTGGAACTTTCGAGTTCTATCGCTAATTTTATGATTGTTTGACAATGGATAAATAACTGTTTTATAATTAAAAACCCTGGGGGAGGCTTATTAGGTCTGAGATTTTCTCATTCAACCCGAGAAAAACCCCTTGAACCTGATACGGGTAATGCCGTCGTAGGGAATGGGAATAAATATTCACAAAATAATTATTACCCTTCCCTTCGGGAAGGTTTTTTTTTGGATATAAATAATTACATGAATATCAAATTGAACGGCAAGGATCACTTAACAAAAGCTTTAACGATAAGTCAGCTTCTTAATGAACTTGGCATTGTATCCGAAAGAGTTGCTGTCGAAGTGAACCGCAGGATTATAAAAAAGGCTGATTTCGATAACTACCCCGTTAAGGAAGGAGATATTGTGGAGATCGTTAATTTTGTTGGCGGTGGGTAATATAACGATTACTATTTATGGCATATTTAAAAGAAAATTAAAAATCTAAGATAAGCGATCGGAGGTCTGATGCAGGAAGACAGATTGATTATTAAAGGCATTGAATTTAGTTCAAGGCTATGGATAGGAACTGGTAAATATAAGGATTTTGAGGAGACAGTCAAGGTTGTTGAGGCTTCGGGTGCGGATGTCGTTACCGTTGCTGTTAGAAGGGTTAATATAATCGACAGGAAATCCCCAAATCTTCTGGATTATGTGGATCCGAAAAAATATAAAATACTCCCAAATACCGCTGGCTGTTATACTGTAGAAGATGCTTTGAGATATTCCCGTTTAGCACGCGAGGCAGGCGTTTCAGACATGATAAAGCTCGAGGTTATCGGTGATGAAAAGACATTATTTCCTGATACTGTTGGGCTTCTTGCAGCCACAGAGATACTCGCAAAAGAGGGTTTTGTCGTTTTCCCATACACAAACGATGATCCTATTGTAGCAAAACGTCTTGAGGATGCAGGGGCAGCCGCCGTGATGCCTCTTGGCGCCCCGATAGGCTCTGGTCTTGGAATAAGAAATCCTTATAATTTAAAGATTATTCTTGAAGCCGCCAAGGTCCCTATAATCGTAGATGCAGGTGTCGGCACCTCATCCGATGCAACTATTGCTATGGAACTGGGCTGCGACGCTGTTCTGATTAATACCGCTATAGCAGGGGCTAAAGACCCTATA
Organism: Dissulfurispiraceae bacterium; assembly: GCA_036781645.1. Classification (GTDB taxonomy): domain Bacteria; phylum Nitrospirota; class Thermodesulfovibrionia; order Thermodesulfovibrionales; family Dissulfurispiraceae; genus DYHD01. The sequence goes on along the minus strand of DAIQAO010000007.1, from coordinate 33,662 downwards.
ATGATGGCTGAGGCTATGAAATATGCTGTTATATCAGGGAGGCTGGCATATAAAGCAGGCAGAATAGGAAAAAAATTATATGCCACGGCGAGCAGTCCCCTTGAGGGTATGTTGATATAAAATATATAATGATACCAAGGCTTTATTTAATAACCGACAGAACCTTATTTGCAGATGCAGAAAGTTTCTATAAGGCTGTCAGATCTGCTCTCCAAGCGGGGGTAAAAGCAGTTCAGTTAAGAGAGAAAGATCTGCCTGCTGGGCGGTTGATCCAGATGGCTTATAAATTGCAAGAACTCGCATCGGGGTTTCAGGCAAATCTTTTTATTAATGAGAGGGTCGATATAGCCCTTTGTGTTAAAGCTGCAGGTGTGCATTTGGGACAGTCTGGAATACCACCTTCTGCTGTAAGAAAGATTGCCGATAATAAACTTATGATAGGCGTGTCAACCCATTCAATACAGGAAGCCCTAACAGCACAAACAGAGGGAGCTGATTTCATCACTTACGGTCCGGTTTACGAAACACCCTCAAAAATCAAATACGGCTCACCTGTTGGTTTAGCTTCTCTTAAAGAAACAACAAGCAGGCTGAATATCCCTATTTTAGGAATAGGCGGTATTAATATTGAAAATGCAAAAGATGTTATAGCATCTGGTGCAGTTGGGATTGCATTGATAAGGGGCATTTTGAACAACAAAGACATAGAAAATACAGTAAAAAAATATCTCTCAATACTTGGAGAAAATTAATGACAAGAATACAATATGCAAGCAGAGGCATTATTACTGACGAGATGGAAAAAGTGGCTATCGCTGAGGGAATATCTTCAGAGAAACTCGCCTCTGATATCGCAAACGGGCGTTCAGTAATCACCAAAAACATCAAACATGAGATTGTTCCGCTTGGGATTGGTAATGGCTTAAGAACAAAGATAAATGCCAATATCGGGACTTCAAAGGATAGAATATCCTATGATGACGAACTTAGAAAACTCGCTGTCCTCATAGAATACGGGGCTGATGCCGTTATGGATTTATCTACAGGTGGCGCAATCAGAGACCTTAGAAAGTCCCTTCTTGAAAGGTCAACAATAGCGGTAGGAACAGTCCCGATATATGAAGCAGTTGTCAGGACAGTCGAAAAATCTCAAAATATTGGCAAAATGACAGCAGATGACCTTTTTAATGTAATAGAAGAACACGCCTTGGACGGAGTTGACTTTATAACCGTTCATTGCGGAGTGACTCAAAAGGTGATTGATAAACTAAAGTCTCAGGGCAGGATACTCGATATTGTAAGCAGAGGAGGCGCCTTTATCCTTGAATGGATGATACTGAACGGCAAAGAGAATCCCTTATATGCGCAATACGACAGACTTCTGGAGATAGCTAAAAAATATGATTTAACTCTTAGCCTCGGAGACGGGTTGAGACCCGGGTGTCTTGATGACGCGACCGACAGGGCTCAAGTTGAGGAATTGCTTATCCTTGGCGAGCTTAGAGATATTGCTTTAAAAGAAGGGGTTCAGGTTATTATTGAAGGACCTGGCCATGTTCCTATAAATCAGGTGGAACTAAACATTAAACTCCAGAAATCAGTATGCGGAGGTGCTCCCTTTTATGTGCTCGGACCTCTTGTAACTGATCTTGCAATGGGTTATGATCACATAGCAGCCGCTATAGGAGGGGCTATAGCAGGAGCCGCAGGAGCTGATTTTCTCTGTTATGTAACTCCCTCAGAACACATACGATTGCCTGACATTGAGGATGTTATAGAAGGTGTTGTAGCATCTAAAATAGCTGCCCACGCTGCCGACATCGCTAAGGGCATTCCAGGAGCCTTAGAGAAGGATAGAAAAATGGCTGCCTTCAGAAAAAAGCTCGACTGGGATGGACAGATAGCCATGAGTTTTAATCCTGAAAAAATTAAAAAGCTTAGAAAAGAATTTCCCCCATCGTTAGAAAATGTTTGTAGTATGTGCGGTGAATTCTGCGCGATAAAGACTGTTGAGAGGGCGCTGCATAAAAAATAAATTCTGCGAAAAAAACCTTTGTTCGCCAAAGAAATTTTTTGAGCGAATAATTTAAGATTCAACAAAAGAGCCTGTTTAAATGGATTATTGCATAAACAGGCTCTTTTCATGAACTGTTGCCGGTTGCCGAGAAGCAAGAATTTTTATTTAATAATCCCGGCACTAACCAGAACACCTTTGAGCTTCTCTTTATTAGCAGAAGACATCTCGCAGAGCGGTAATTTAAATTCTTCCTGTATCTTGCCCATTAAAGCTAAGGATGTTTTTACAGGTATCGGGTTTGTTTCGATAAACATTGCATAATTCAGAGGTTCAAGTTTATAGTGCAATTCCCTCGCTTTGGAGATATCGCCTCTTTGCCATGCATTGAACATTTCAGCGCTGTCCTTCGGCGCTATGTTTGCCGTCACTGAGATAGCCCCTCTGCCGCCTAAGGCGAGCATTGTGTATGTTGTAAAGTCATCACCGGAAATAAGCGCTAATCTATCGCCGCACAGCCTTATCAGTTCGCTTGCCTGTTTCATATCCCCTGTTGCTTCTTTGAGCGCAACTATATTTTTGCACTCCATCAAACGTGCAACTGTTGAAGGGAGCATGTTCACGGCTGTTCTGCCCGGCACATTATATAGAACAATAGGGATATCGACCGTATCGGCGATTGTCTTATAATGCTTATAAAGACCTTCCTGTGTGGGCTTATTATAATATGGAGTAACGAGCAGGGCACCGTCGGCGCCTAATTCTTTTGCTTTCCTGGTCAGCGTTATAGCCTCTTCAGTTGAATTTGCGCCGGTGCCTGCAATGACAGGTATGCGCTTATTTACAACCTTAACAGCCACCTCGATCACCCTGTAATGCTCATCAAAATCAAGCGTGGATGCCTCTCCTGTGGTACCGCACGGGACAATACCATGAGTTCCTTGTGAGATGTGCCACTCAATCAAATCGCCATACGCCTTTTCGTCAAACTTTCCGTTTTTAAAGGGAGTGACGATAGCAACAATCGAACCCTTAAACATTTTGTTTGCCTCCTTCTTGAGTAAATTAATTCTTAAAAAGAGTCATCAAGCCTAATAAAGGCTTTTTAGACAGACACAAAGCCCTCAAAAACCTCAACAGCAGGTCCTGTCATAAAAACATGGTTGTTCTTATCCCATTCAATAAGCAAATCTCCCCCTAACAAATGAATAAAGACCCTTCTTTCGGTCAATTGTTTCAGCATCGCTGCAACTCCTGCAGCAGAAGCGCCTGTCCCGCATGCCATTGTTTCTCCTGAACCTCTCTCCCACACCCTCATATTCAAATTATTCATGTCTTTGAAATTTATAAACTCAACATTTGTCCTTTTGGGAAAGGCATTATGATTTTCAATTTCAGGTCCATAAATGTGAACAGGGAATGACGAAATATCTTCGTCGATAAAAATAACAGCATGGGGATTCCCCATAGAAACACAGGTAACATTAAACTCCCTGCCCATAATGCTGAGTGGGCTATCAACTATAGCCTCCATTCCTTTTATAATGGTGGAAGGCAATTTTGCTGGAATTTTTGAAGGTGCAAATATTGGCTCTCCCATATCTACCCTTACCATATCCCCTTTCCTTTCCGGGCAGATTATGCCTGCAAGGGTCTCTATGGCGAGAATAATTTTATTAGAAAGTCCTTTATCCCAGATATATTTTGCGAGACACCTTATGCCGTTTCCGCACATCTCTACTTCACTGCCGTCAGCATTAAAAATTCTCATTTTGAAATCAGCAGTGTCAGAGGGATACAATAGAAGAAGCTGATCGGCGCCTATGCCGAACCTTCTGTGGCATAAGCCCTCGCTTAACTTGCCGGGCTCAAATATCGAAACAACCTCTTTCTGCCTTATACAGTCAATAAGGATAAAATCGTTGCCCAACCCTTGCATTTTTGTAAAATGTATTTTCAAAAAATTTTCTCCGTATATTGTGAAATCAAAGCCATGCTATATAAATTCAGGAATTTTTTCGCCCCTGAGCAAATCCGAGTAGGTTTCTCTTTTGTGAATAAGAGCGAAGTTGCCATCTCTGACTAATACCTCCGCAGGTCTTGGGCGGCTGTTATAATTAGATGACATAGAGTAGCCGTAAGCACCTGCGCTCATAACGGCAAGATACTCTCCCTGACTTACAACGGAAATCTGCCTGTCTTTAGCAAGAAAATCACCTGACTCACATATCGGCCCAACTATGTCGGCAGTAATCTTTGCCCTGTTCTTTTTCACAACTGGCTGAATATTATGATAAGCCCCGTATATTGATGGTCTTATGAGGTCGTTCATGCCTGCATCGACTATAACAAATATTTTATTAGCGCTTTTCTTCAGATAAAGTACTTTAGTCACGAGGATCCCGGCATTTCCCACAATAGACCTACCGGGCTCTGCTATAAGGGTCAGGTTATGTTTGGAGATGAGTGGCAAAATGCTCTTAGCAAGCTGAGAGGGAAGCGGGGGGTGCTCATCTTTATAGGTAATCCCAAGCCCACCGCCTATATCGAGATATTGAATTGAGATACCCTGCCTTATCAGAGAATCGATCAAGAGCAATACTCTTTTAATAGCATCTACGAAGGGTTTTATTGATGTTATCTGTGAACCTATGTGTTTGTGAACTCCTACTACTTTGATATTTTTCAAACTAGAGGCGAGTCCATAAAATTCAAGGGCATTTTCTATGGGAATACCAAATTTATGCTGTTTTAATCCTGTTGATATATAAGGATGTGTTTGCGGGTCTATGTCGGGATTTACTCTAAGAGCAACAGGGGCTTTCACTCCCATAGTACCTGCGATTCTATCCATCTCAAGAAGTTCATTATCTGACTCCACATTAAACATAAGAATTTTATTTTTTAGTGCATAAAGTATTTCATTCTCGGTTTTGCCTACCCCGGCATAAACAATCTTTTTAGGGTCAACCCCTGCCCTGATAGCCCTGTAAAGTTCACCGCCGGAGACCACATCAGCGCCGCAGCCATTTTTGGCAAGTAGGCGTATAATGGCAGAATTGGAGTTAGCCTTAAGGGCAAAACAGATTATATGCGGTATTTTCTGAAAAGCATTTTCATAAGCCTTGAAATGTCTCAAAAGGGTCTTATAGCTATAAATATAGACAGGTGTCCCGATTTGTTCGACTATCTCTGCTACAGACACATCCTCAGCAAATAGATTCCCCTTCTTATAATTAAAAAAGTGCATAACTTCCTCTATTTACGTCCCATTGTTTTTAACATAATACAAGATAGCGCTAAAAAAATCAAAAGATTTATGAGTAGCGCTCTAAATATCTGTAAATTCAATAAAATAGAACGGAAATGCCTTGCCGTTTATTCTATAAATGAAGGGCTACTCCTTAAAATAGCGATAAGCACTTCATCATTGCGACCCTGAGCAAAGCGAAGGGGAAGCAATCTCCCCTTTTCTGATGAGATTGCCACGAACCCTCCGGGTTCTCATAATGACCTGTAAGTCAATAGATTTATGATCCTACGGCTATTTTAGGGGCATGGGTAAGCGTTTGAGAGACTTTATATTTAGTTTTAAGTTTTGACGATTGAGGCTTCCGTTTTGTCTTCTGCCTCCTTGAGGTTATCTGTGGCTCCAGAAATCGCATCATGTCCCTTGGATTGCAAACGTATATAAAAATTTATTTGGGACAGGCATGGAGATGAACCTTTTTATTTTCATATCTTTGTAAAACTTCCGCTCTATCTTTCTTCAACTCTGATATTGGCACCCATAAGGTGTCGTATATAAAAATACTTCGTCAATCTTTTCTTTAGTATCTCTCGAGCTTGTAATGCCTTTAGTTTGTCGCCGATTTTGGGTTTGTTGCTTTAATGTCAATATGATAATATATTGTCTATTCTTACTACTTACTAATGGGGTCATAAGTATGAAGACATTAACTATAAAATCCCTCCTAACCTCCCTTTACCCCATAGACTGCGCCCTGGCAGGTGGCGGGAGATATGTTTACCATCTATCAAGAGCGAATTAAGGGGCGTCTTCCCCTCTTTGTCAAAAAGTGGCAAGGGGAGATTTTCAATAGTGACGCCTTACTTTTGCACTCCTTAATATATCAAATTAAACAAATTAATTGATGATGAAATATAATCCACTAAAGATTTTTTTCTCAGGCATAGCAGGCAGCGGCATGTCAGCGATAGCCGTCTTTATGTCGGATAAAGGACATAAAGTATCAGGTTCTGACAGGTTATTTGATATCAATCCAGAACACCCAATGCTTAAATTATTCGCGGGAAAAGGTATTAAGATAGTTCCTCAGGATGGCAGGGGCATTGACGAGACTCTGAGCCTTGTAGTATTCAGCACGGCGGTCGAACATGATAACATTGAATATAAAAAGGCGAGATCAATGAGATTGCCTATTATGACCCGCCCTGAATACTTGGCAAATATTATCAAAAATTACAAAACCACCGCTGTTTCTGGAACAAGCGGCAAATCTACTACATCAGGGCTGCTTGCTTTCCTTATGCACGAACTTGGGATGAATCCCAACTTCATCGGAGGGGGCAGGGTAAAATCTTTCAGGACGGAAGTAAATCCCGGCAATTCCCTCAGCGGGAACTCTGACTTGATGGTTATTGAGGCATGTGAATCTGACGGCACTATTGTAAACTATTATCCCGAAAATTCAATTATCTTAAGTCTCGCTCTTGACCACCACAGCATTGACAAAACATCTAAGATGTTTAAAATTCTAAATCAACATACCGGCGGTATGACAATTATCAATCGAGACGATGAAAACATCAAAAAAACTAAATTTAAAAATGCTGTTTCATTCTCCATTGACAATCCAGGGGATTATAAAGCAGAAAATATAAGTCAAAATCATTTCACCTCAACCTTTACAGTGAGGGGTGTGCAATTTAGGCTTCCACTTCCGGGCAGACATAATATATATAATGCCCTTTCAGTTATAGCCCTCCTTTCCCAAATGGGTGTATCCTTTCGGGACATTGCGTCCGTAATTCCTAAATTTTTAGGAATTGAGAGGCGCTTTGATATCCACATGAATAATGAAAAATATTTTGTTGTTGATGACTATGCCCACAATCCACACAAAATTGCAGCGCTGATGCAAACAGTAAGCAGAATCAAGGACAATATCTGCTACATTTTCCAGCCACATGGCTTTGCACCTTTAAGACTCATGCGGGATGAATATATCAGCACATTTAAATCGAATTTAAGAAATTCTGACCATCTCATATTGCTTCCAGTATTTTATGCAGGTGGAACAGTTAGTAAGAATATATCGAGCAATGACATCGCCGATGCTATTATGCTCGGCGGAAAATCTGCTGAAGCCGTTGTTGATAGAAATGCTGTTTTAGAGAGGCTCAACAATTGGAAAAACTATATCATCTTTGGAGCTCGTGATGACTCCCTATCAGCCTTCGCAAAAGAGGTGGCTAAAAAAATCAATGTTTGAAGTGAGAAAAGATAGCAATGAAAGCCCTTGAACTATATAAGTTGCTTCCCATGAAAAACTGTGGTGAGTGCAAACAAAAGTTATGCATGCCCTTTGCTTTTGCCGTCACTAAGGGAGAAGTCGATATTTCAGATTGCACGCTCATGAACGCCGAGGAGATAGCGCAAATTAGAAACAAACTCGTGATATCAGACTGGCGAGAAAATTTAATCGCAAAATTAAAAGAAGATATGAGCAATGTTAAGTTTACCGAAGTAGCAGAAGGTATCGGAGGAGTGGTGCATGGAGAAAGCCTCATTTTGAAGTGTCTTGGTAGAGAGTTTAGCATCTCGCCAAAAGGTGAAATATACACAAGTGGTCATATAAATCCATGGGAAAAAATATTCTTACTAAATTATATTAAAAACGCTGGCAAGAACGATTTAACTAACAGGTGGGTATCTTTCAGCGCTTTGAATGATGGAATGCTCAAGTCATCTACTTTCGAGAGAGAATGTGAAGAGCCTTTGAATAACCTCTTTAATAAATCAATGGAGAAAACCACCCAGATATTACAGAAGCTTGGTGCTTTGAAGCAAGATGGCTTTGCAACTGAGCATACTTGGGTCATATTTCTTCTACCTAAAATACCTGTCTTAATTTTATACTGGCAGGCAGAAGACGATATTCCATCGCAGACAAAAATACTATTTGATCCAACGGCTGACCGCTTTCTGGATGTTGAGTCGCTCCTTTTTCTTGCTGAAGGGTTGGTAACAAATATCGAAAACAGCCTAAGGCAAGACCCTATTTAACTTTACTAAGAAGCCTTTCTTCTGCTTTACTTAGTTCAATCTTCGCTTGCGCCAGTTTTTTATAGTATTTTTTCGTCTTTTCTATGTTTTTAGATGCTATTGCTTTGAGCATGTCACCTTCAATCTCTGCAACCTCAAGCCTTTTGTAATAATCGAGCATCTCCATGAAATGAGCCATTACTATCATGCCCGTAAGAATGGGATGATTGTTTGTTACATTATAAGCCTTGAACATTAAGCCGTGTTCGAGTTCGACCTCAAGCCCAACCCTGAAGTCTTCAGGCTGAATATCGAGGTTGTCGTGATTGACCTTTGAAAGAATTATTTTTGCTTCCTGAAGTGAAACAACGGGCTTTTTGATTTTTGTCCAGTCTCTGATTTTGAGTTCTTTGCAGACCTTCTTAACGTCATTTTTAGGGATATATTCTGGGATTTGCATTTTCCCTCCAAGTGTAGCTTTTAAAATTTTTTAGATTTTTATAATACCTTACATTTTGAATGAATGACAACACAAGGGATCTGAAAAATAGAGATAGAACCTTTTTCTAACAATGGGGACAGTTTTTCAATCATTCTCGGAAGGCGTCCTTGTCCTCCTCTGATGTCGCCATCACGCCTCACCATCGTGGTTAGTCTTTTGTGATGGTGAAAGCTGCTCAAAGCCATTTCCATTGTCAAATTAGTTGTTTCCGATTTTTTTATGCCGATTTTGGAGGGATTCCAAATCGGCGATAGAATCAAAAAAAATGGGGATAATAGACGGTTTTGGCTGTTTTGTTAAGAAAAACCTTATTTTTTAAACATCCTTTTAATCTCGTTCAGGGAAATCATTATCCGCGTTGGTCTTCCATGAGGGCAAAAATTAGGATTATCCGTTAGGTCAAGTTCCCTAAGGAGTCCAGCGATTCTTCTGCCGTCAGGCGCTTCGCTATGCCCCCTTATTGAGTTATGACAGGCTATTTTAGCAGCAAGAATCTTGCGTAATGAATCCAGAGGCTCAAGTTCATTATCACTTCTCTCCTCCTGTCTCTGAGCAAGGGAGACAGCAACATCGTTTAGAAGACTGTTTAAATCTGAACCTTCAAGAAAATTCGGCATGCTTCTTACTATAACAGTTCCATGTCCAAAATCCTCGATCTCGAGCCCTAATTCATTCAAGAGCTTGGATTTTTCGAGAACAATCTTATACTGTGAAGGGTCAAGCCTTATCTGATAAGGGAAAAGTGGTGTAAGTGTTGGAATATCTGCTTTTTTGAGGAGTTTTTCATAATTAATCCTTTCATGTGCCGCATGATAATCAATTATCGTCAAGCCATCTCTGCCAACAATTGCTACAAAGGTATCACCGAGATGAAGACAGGGGACACTTCCCATATAATCCAGACAATAAAGGGGAACATTTTCTGCAACCTGCTGGCAGGAGGTATATGATAAAACACTGTTTGGAGCTGTATCAGCAAAAACATCCCTTCTTTCCCCAGATATTTTAACCAATCCTCCTGAATAATGAAGTTCTTTATTTAATGCCTGACTAATAGAATAATTGATAAAACTAAATATTGCTCCTTTATCAGCAAACCTTACCTCTTTTTTTGCGGGGTGCACATTGAAATCCACTCGTTGAGGATCAAGACTTAAAAAAATAAAAAATACTGGGTGTCTACCTCCTGAAAGGGCATCTCCATAGCTCCTGTAAACAGCCTGACTTACAGTTGTATCCCTTACAGGTCTTTTGTTAATAAATAGATATTGATTTGATTTATTAGCCCTGAACTGGGTGTCTCCTGACAGAAAAGCCTTTATATTTATCCAGCCGTAGCTCGATTCAGTTTGAATAAGGCTGTCAACGAGTTCTTTGCCAAATATCTGCAAGAGTCTTTCTTTTTCTGATGATGCCTTCGGCAGGCTTAAAATATCTTTGCCGTCAATTGTCAGAGTGAAGGAAATCTGGTAATGGACAATTGCCTGACGGGTCACTACATCTATGATTTGATGATTCTCGGTGGTATCTGATTTAAGAAATTTTTTTCTGGCGGGGGTGTTAAAAAAAAGGTCTCTTACCTCAACGGTTGTGCCTGCTGCAGCAGGACATGCCTTCACTTCCTTGAGCTCTCCACCTGCAGACTCTATACATATCCCAACACCTTTCTGTGGGTGAATTTCTCCGGCTTTGGTTGAAATGGTGGTAAGTTTTATCTTTGAGACAGCGGAGATTGATGAGAGCGCCTCGCCTCGAAAACCGAGTGTTTTAATGTTAAAAAGATCTGCTTCTTCCCGTATTTTGCTGGTGGCATACCTCTGAAAAGCGGTAATGGCATCATCACCATCCATGCCGATGCCATTGTCAGAAACCCGGATTAATTTCCTGCCCGCATGTTTGATATCAATTTCTATTTTAGTGCTTTCAGCATCTATTGAGTTTTCTATCAATTCTTTCACAACAGAGGCAGGCCTTTCAACAACTTCGCCGGCAGCTATTTTATTTTGCAGTGCTAAAGGCAGAATTATTATAGATGGCATATTTTTCTATATGAAAAAATATTTCACGATAGGGAAGATGCAGCAATTTAGCTACTTAAAAAGTTCTTTTAATAATATTGTATCTTCTCTGCCCTGTCCTACGGAGATCATTTGAACTTCTGTTTTCAGGATTCTTTCTATCTTTTGAATATAAATCTGAGCGTTTTTGGGTAGATTATCAAAAGCCCTTATTCCGGATGTTTTCTCTTTCCAGCCTTCGAGTTCTTCGTATATTGGTTCGCAATTCTGCAATATCTCTATCTCTTTTGGAAATTCCTCATAAATAATGCCGTTATATTTATAGCCTGTGCATATCTTTATGCTGTCAATGCCATCGAGTATGTCGAGTTTTGTTATGGCAAGACCAGTGAGTCCGTTTAAGCGAACGGCATATTTTAAAGCAACCATGTCCAACCAACCGCACCTTCTGGGCCTGCCTGTAGTTGCGCCGTATTCACCGCCTCTCTGCCTTAGGCATTCGCCTAAAGCATCTTTAATCTCTGAAGGGAATGGACCTTCACCAACCCTTGTTGTATAAGCTTTCATAACTCCTAATATCTTGTTTATTCTAATGGGGCTGACCCCGGCTCCGGTGCATACCCCGCCGGCTATCGTATTGGATGAGGTAACAAATGGATATGTCCCGTGGTCTATATCCAGCAGCGTTCCCTGTGCTCCTTCAAAAAGAACATTTTTGCCCCCCTCGATGTCTTTATTAATAATGATATCGGTATCGGCTGCGTATCTGGAAAGTTTCTCACCATAACCCAAATACTGCGTGTATATCTCTTCTGCCTTGAGAGGCTGGGCTTTATATAGGTTTTCTAGAAGAAAATTGATTGTTGATAGATTAGCCTTTATTTTCCCCATAAGCGCTTCGGGATAAAAGAGGTCTATAAACCTGACTCCCTGCCTAGCTATTTTGTCGGTATATGCAGGACCTATACCCCTGCCTGTAGTTCCTATTTTTTTGCCTTTCTCAAACTCCTTCTCTATAGCTATGTGATAAGGCATTATCAAGTGGGCGGCTTTAGAGATAAAAATATTATCATTTATCTCAAATCCTTTTTTTCTAAGATTGTCCATCTCTGAAATAAGAACAGCAGGGTCAATAACCACTCCGTTGCCAATTATACACCTTTTCCCCTTATGGAGAATCCCGGAGGGTATTATATGAAGAACATATTTTTCACCCTCAATGACTATAGTATGACCGGCGTTGTTGCCGCCCTGAAACCTGACTACTGTATCAGCTTTTTTAGTGAGAAAATCAACGAGCTTTCCTTTTCCCTCATCTCCCCACTGAATACCTAATACTACGAGTGTGGACATTTATCTGCCTCTTAACTCCATGATTCATTAATTTTAAAACACTCACGGTTTATATGAGAGCGTCTTAGTAGATATGTCTCATGGATTAAATTTTTATGGAACTCATATATAGAGAACTTTAACATCAAGGATGTTTGGTAATTCCTTTAATTCTTCGACTATTTTGTCGGTAACCGGAGAGTCAATATTTACAACAGATATTGCAAGACCGCTTGGGGTCTCCCTGCCGAAGTACATTCTTCCTATATTAATCCCGTTGCGCCCCATAAGAGACCCTATATTGCCTATTACACCCGGTTTGTCATTATTATACAGGAACAACATGTTGCCTTCCGGCATTATCTCAACGGAAAAGCCGTTTACCTTTACTATCCTTGGATCTCTTCTGCTGAATAGTGTCCCTGCAATGCTGAATGTCTTCTTTGCAGATTTAATATTTAAGACTATCATGCTGTAATAATCGCCGGCATCACCGCTTTTTGTCTCCTTCACTTCGATTCCACGCTCTTTAGCAATTAAAGGGGCATTAATAAAGTTTACAGAATCATGAAGAATGGGGGAAAGCAGGCCTTTGATAGCGGCAGCAGTCAGCGTAGAGGTTGTGAGCTTTGATGCCTCTCCCCTGTATTCAAGGACAACTTCCTTGATGCTCCCTTCAAACATCTGAAATGCAAAGCTGCCCATTTTTTCAGCAAGGTGTATGTATGGTTTGAGAGTGCTTACCTGGTCGGCAGGTATTGAAGGAAAGTTAACGGCATTTCTTATTGTTCCACTGACAAGATAGTCCCTTATTTGCTCAGCAACTGCCACAGCAACATTCTCCTGAGCCTCTTTTGTGGAGGCTCCAAGGTGAGGCGTGCATACAACCTTTTCATGTCCGACAAGTGGATTGTTTTCTGGAGGCTCCTTTTCAAAGACATCAATCGCAGCTCCTGCGACTTTTCCGCTTTTTAAAGCTTCAAGCAGGTCTTTTTCATTTACGATGCCTCCCCTTGCGCAATTGATTATATAAACTCCGTCTTTCATGAGTGTGATGGTTTTGCTATTAATGATATTTTTAGTTTCGGCTGTTAAAGGAGTATGAACAGTTATGAAATCAGCCCTCTTAAATAGTTCTGTAATTTCAACTTTCTCTATACCCATTTCCTCTGCTCTCTCATCGCTAAGGAATGGGTCAAAGGCTATCACATTCATACCAAGCCCCTGACATCTTCGGGCAACTTCACTGCCTATTCTGCCCAGACCTAATACCCCAAGAGTCTTATTAAAAAGCTCTACCCCCATGAACTTTTTCTTTTCCCATTTGCCGGCTGCCATTGAGGCATTTGCATGTGGAATTCTTCTTGCGATTGAAAACAACATGGCGATTGTATGCTCAGCGGTAGTAATTGTATTGCCGCCAGGGGTGTTCATCACAACTACACCTTGTTTTGTCGCTGCAATCTTGTCAACATTATCCAGCCCTGAACCGGCTCGCCCGATTACCTTTAAATTATGGGCATGTTCCAAGACATCCGAGGTTACTTTTGTAGCACTTCTTATCACAAGGGCATGGTAGTCTTTTATAATCGCCTTAAGTTCATCGGGGCTTAGCCCGACTTTTACATCTACCTCTAACCCTGCATTTTTAAGGATATCCACTCCCTTGTCTGATATATTGTCACTTACAAGAACCTTCATTTATCCTCCCTATTCTGGAAATAGCAAATAAAAAGTATATTTAGATCAATATCTCTTGAACTTTTGCAACACCTTTGCCCAGTTCAGCAGGGTAGCCAAGAGTTTTCAGGGTCATCTCAAGGGCTGCTATTGCAGTGATTATATCAAAGGTATCAGAGTATCCGAGATGCGCAAGCCTGAAAATCTTGCCTTTTGCTTTATCCTGACCGCCTGCCCCTGTAATTCCATACTTCTCTCTTAGGGTTTTATAAATTAGCTGTCCGTCTATGCCTGCAGGCGATTCTATCGCTGTTACAGAATTGCTCGGGGATTCCTTCGAAAACAAACTTAATCCAATTGCCTTTACAGCTTCTCTTGTTGCATGAGCAAGTTTTGCATGCCTCTTAAAAACATTTTCGAGGCCCTCTTTCTGGAGCATCTTAATCGCTTCATTAAGCCCTATTATCAGAGTCACAGGAGATGTAAAGTTTGTTTGATTCTTCATCAGATTTTCTCTTTCTTTTTTGAAATTAAAGTAAAATCTGGGCATCTTTGAAGTTTCATTTTTCTTCCAAGCCTTTTCACTAACACTGACAAAGGCAAGACCCGGCGGCAGCATCAGACCTTTTTGGGAGCCTCCTATCATTATATCTATGCCCCATTCATCGGTTTTGAGATCATGGGCAACGAGAGCGCTGATTGCATCCACAATCAAAAGGGTATTATCGAACCCCTTCACTATTTTTCCAATACCCTCAATATCGTGATGGACGCCTGTTGAGGTTTCACATGCCTGAATAAAAACAGCCTTTACATCAGGGTTTTCCTTCAAAGTCTTTTCTATTAGCTCTAATTTTATAGAATAACCCCACTCAACAATTATTTCTTTAACCTCAAGTCCATAAGCCTGACATATCTTTGTCCATCTCTCGCCAAACTTACCTCCGTTGACGACTATCACCTTATCCCCTTTATTGAAAAAGTTGTTAACAGTGCCTACCATACCACCTGTTCCGGTAGAACAGATTATCAGGACATCGTTTTTTGTCTGATAAAGCCACTGCAATCCTTTTTTTGCAGAGTCTATAACAGGCACAAAATCGGCAGACCTATGGTGTATAATCGGCATTGACATGGATAATAGAACTTCAGGCGGCACAGGGGTAGGTCCCGGAGCCAAAAGGTAACGCTTAAGCATTATTAATAACCTCCGAATATAAATTTACAGTATAACTTTTTGTATAATTACATCTGTATTTCTCTATAACCCCCTCACCTCTCTCTAAAAAAGAGCAATAAGGGTATTCTTCAAAAGGACTGTTATGAGCTTTACAAGGTTGAGTTTTTTGTTTTAGTTCAGTCAGTATAATAATATAAATTAGCAATCTTTGAAAAGAACCCCTTATCTCCCAAATTTGGCGTTAGGATTTTTCGTCACAATAGAAGCAGCTTTGCGAATATTTTTGGAAGACGTCCTTGCCTTCCTCCGAGGTCACCATCACACCTCACCATCGTGGGAATCCTGAACGCTTGAAGCCATTCCCATTGTCATATCAGCATTTTCTATATTGCTTGTATCGCTATTTTTGGATATCTTACAGTAAAATATAAATTGAAATTTTCTGCAGCTACTGTAAGATATTCTGGAAATCTGTGGCTGGAATTTTGATGCAAGGAGCTGACATGGAGCAGGTTTGGGTTGAACTTGGCGAGAGAAGTTATAATATTATTATAGACAGCGATATTTTGCCTGACATAGGAGAGGTGCTTTTACCGTTTAAATTATCCCCCAAAATAGTTGTCATAAGCAATCCTGCTGTTTTTAAATTATACGGAAAAACTGTTTTTGAGTCCCTCTCGGAAGCTGGCTTTGAATGCTCAGAAATAATCATCCCCGAGGGCGAGGAATACAAGGATTATTTCTGGACATACCATATTCTCAGCGGACTATTAGCTCACAGGCTCGACAGAAATTCCTGCCTGATTGCCCTTGGAGGAGGTGTAATAGGTGATATAACCGGCTTTGCAGCATCAGTATATATGAGGGGCATTAATTTCGTTCAGGTGCCTACAACCCTGCTCGCCCAGGTTGACAGTTCAGTTGGGGGGAAGACAGGGGTCAACCACCTGCTTGGAAAAAACATGATTGGAACATTTTATCAACCTAAACTCGTCTGGATAGATGCAGACACTTTGATGACTCTTCCTGAAAGGGAGCTTTTATGCGGAATATCTGAGATAATCAAATACGGAATAATATGGGATGAGGAATTGTTTGCCTTTATGGAGCAAAACAGGGACAAAATTCTGAAATTGGATTTTTCGGCATTGAAACATATCATCAAACGCTCATGCGAGATAAAGGCTGACGTTGTATCAAAGGACGAAAAGGAAACAGGTTTAAGGGCAATACTTAATTTTGGTCATACTATCGGGCATGCGATTGAAACCGAGACAGGCTATCGGAGGTTTTCACACGGAGAAGCAGTCGCAATCGGCATGTGCCTTGAGGCTGAGTTTTCTTCAAAAATTGGCGTTCTCAATGAAATGGGGGCTGCCAGAATAAAGTCTTTAATTGACAGCTATGGACTCCCCTCAGAACTTCCTGCTGATATTAACCTGGATAAACTGATTGCTCACATGAAACTCGACAAAAAAGTCGAGGTAGGACAAATAAAACTCATTTTGCCTGAAAGGATTGGAAAAGTTATTATTAAAAAGGCAATGGTAGAAGATTTACGGAGTGTGACAAAATTATGAAAAAAATCCTCGTGATTGACGATGAAATGGATATTGTAGAGCTTGTTTGCTACAACCTCAGCAATAACGGTTTTTCGGTGGATTCTGCATTGGACGGCGATACTGCTTTGAAGAAGCTCAAAAGTAACCATTATGATCTCATAATACTGGACTTGATGCTGCCGTTTATTGATGGATTTCAGTTATGCAACATAATCAGAAACGACCAGGCTTTATCCAACATACCTATTATAATGTTGACCGCCCGAGGGGATGAATTTGATAAGGTTCACGGTCTTGAGATGGGAGCCGATGATTACATTACTAAACCATTCAGCATAAAGGAGTTGGTGGCAAGGACAAAAGCGGTGATGAGAAGGGCTCAGAAGCAAAAAATACCAGTTGATGCTGCTGCAACTGGAAAAGAAAGCATATTAAGAATTAAAGAAATGGCTATTGATACCGAAAAATATGCTGTAACTATAGGTGATGATAAAATAAAATTGAGCGCCACAGAGTTTAAGCTCCTTCTTTATCTTGCCGAAAGGCCAAAGAAGGTTTTTAGCAGAGAGCATCTTCTGGATGCAGTTTGGGGAAACGATATATTTGTTGAACCAAGAACTGTAGATGTCCACATAAGGAGAATCAGGGCTAAAATTGAGAAAAATCCCGACGAACCCGTGTATATCAAAACAATGAGGGGTATTGGCTATTTCTTTGATGCTTGAGTAAAGAATATATGGATTATGAATACATTGTAATAATTATTCTTCTCGCCTGTCTTTTGTATCTTGCCTATACCCGATACACCATCCACCTGTCCGCCAAAAAGCTCAAAATATTAATAGATGAGCTTACAGCTGGCAAGCTCAATTCCATGATTTTTTTGAAGACTAGGTCTGAACTTGATGAGATAATTAAAAGCCTCAATTCCTTTTTGGAGATAACCAAATCTAGGCTCGCCTCCGCCGAACAGGAAGCCCAGAGGATGGAAGCCATTCTTAGGGGGATGTCTGACCGTGTCCTGATCGTGGATAAAACAGGCAAAATAGTGCTTGCTAACAGAGCTTTCAGAAAACTCTTTCAAGTTGACAAAAGCATCGAAAATAAGCAGTTTTTAGAAGTCATAAGAAACGCACAGCTTATAGAGATTTTTAGAAAATCTATGGACTCATGGGAAATAGTCTCTGAGGAGATAGTAGTCTCAAAAACCAATAGCGATAGTGATATTTATTTGATTGCGACCGCTGTGCCTATTTATGCAGAAGATAGTGTCAGCGGGATTGTTCTTACATTGCACGATATAACAAGGCTCAAACAACTTGAGCGAATCCGGACTGACTTCGTAGCAAATGTTTCCCATGAGATAAAAACACCACTTACGGCTATCAGGGGGTTTTCAGAAACACTTCTGGAAGGCGCCATCAATGATAAAGAAAATGCCGTGAAGTTTTTACAGATGATAAAAAATCACAGTGAGAGGCTTAACAGCCTTGTTGATGATCTTCTAACCCTTTCAAGGATTGAGCTTGGCGATATTATCATAGAAAAACCCCTGTTAGACCCTGAAGAAGTAATAAACAATGTCATATCCACTTACAAAGAGATATCGCAGAAAAAGGGGCTGTATTTAAAGAAAAATATTCCCGATGAAAAAATCCTGATTCCTGCTGACAGAAACAGACTTACACAAATCCTGATTAATCTGGTTGATAATGCCATAAAGTTCACCGAAAAAGGGGGAGTCACTATCGGAATCTCGAAACATTATAACTATACAACTATATTTGTTGAAGATACAGGAATAGGCATCTCTCCACAACATCTCGGACGATTAGGCGAGAGATTCTATCGAGTCGATAGGGCGAGGTCGAGAGAGCTTGGCGGGACAGGGCTTGGACTTGCCATAGTAAAACACTTAGTTAAGGCTCATGGCTGGAATGTAAAAATCGAGAGCGAGCAGGAGCGCGGGACAAAGGTAAGTATAATAATAAAATGAAGTCTGAGTTCTTTTATAAATGAACTTGTGAGTAACCAAATTTAGTGTAGGAAGGCATGGGATCTCGATAGTAATTCTCATGAGCACCGATTATAACAAGCTCTGAGTCACTCCCAATAACTCGATAGACGAGCAAGTAATCGGTTGTTTTAAGCTTAAACTTATGAAAGAATACTCTTATCAGGTCACCCTTCTTTTGTTTCTCCAGAGTTAGTTTCTCCGCTATCTTTTTCACTTCCTTATGTAGAGCTTCTTTTTCTGGCTTTGACATCTTCTTTACTTCCCGACTTTATCAGTTTAATTTCATAAGTTATTGAAAAATATTTTAAAAATCTTCATTTTTTACACAACAAATTCTCTTGGGAGTAGAACTTTATTTTTATTTGGAAGATTTCTGATAAAGTCGAGAAGCTCTAAAAGCTATAAGAAGGCTCACTAAATAAAGGCACATTCCGCTGCTCTCTTTAAAATTTAGCCGTTAGAAGCAAGCAATCTTCAAATATTTTCTCCCTGAAATTTTTTAAATTTACATCATTAAGCCATTTCTTAATTTCATCAGAGGAATAACACCTTCCTCCTTCGGTATTGACGAGCATATTTATCGAAAATAGAGCGCTTTTTGTGGGGATTGTCCTTGTTTTGTCGATAATAAAATCTTGTATCACCAACCTTCCAGATTTTTTTAAAGCCTTGGCGGATTTTTCCAGAATTTTAAGGTTGTCCTCAGCTGAAAAAGCATGGAGTATTTGACTTATAAATATAAGGTCATAGTCTTTGCCAATATCGTCAGTTAAAAAATCACCTTCGATGAATTTTAAGTTGGGAATAATTTGATTCTGTTCCTTTAAGATTTTTTTTGCAATCTGGACGGTCTCGGGAAGGTCAAAAAGGCTAACGGATATGCCCTTTTTTGCCATTTCAATGCTGTAGGTGCCAGGTCCCCCTCCCAGGTCGAGAGCTTTTTTTACATTTTTCAAATTTATTAGTTTTATAATTTTGGCCGCTTTAATCTTTGAGATATCGTGCATACCTCTGATAAATGCTTCCTGGTCATAAAACACGCGCGCAGGTTTGCCAGTTTTTATAACATTATCAAGCTCCGTCCAGTTTCTCCAGATTGCATCGGCATGTTTGATTATATTGCCCTGATAATATGGGCTGTTGAAACATAGAAAACGAGTAGATATTTTGGTATTAATGTATTTGTTAAAGGATTTTTTAAGTAATCCTAACCCTGTTAAAGCGTCGAGCAGCATTGCGACCGCCCTTGTGTCGGCATTAATACTCAAAGCAATTTCATCTGAAGTTTTTGGGGACTTCAAATAATCAAATACCCTGAAATTATTCGCCGTGATTAAAACTCTTGAAGACCAATAATTTCCCCACAGCATCCTTAGCTTGTTTAATTCTTCTTGCATCACCATTATTTAAACACCTCCTTTAATACACTGCTAATTTAAAATAAAACTTATTAGGAGGGCTTTCGACTCGCTATGTGTCAGGCTGATCCTGTCGAAGCCCGGTGCTAAAGCCATTAAAACTATTTTATCAAGATTTCTGAATCCTATATCCCATTGTCAGGTTTTCGCAAAGGGGGTCATATTTTCCCAACTGCCGATAGGTAAATAGCAAACTCATTTTCACCGTCAACGCCGAGCAATTCGTCTAAAAGTTCTTGGTGGTAAGCGCCGACGGCACATGTCCCCCCACCAACGGCTGCGCAGGCTAAATACAGATTTTGGCACACATGACCAACATCTATGGCGATAACCTTATGGGCAGCGAGGTGATACCGCCATTCCATCCTATAGGGAATAGTCGTCCAGACAAAGGTAACTGCGCATTTGCCAGTGAAGGACTGATTAAAAGTGGCTTTGATGATTTCTTCAGAGATGTTTTCATTCTCCGATTCGATAATCAACTGATGTTCAAGAGGGAGATATCGGTAAAGTCCCTTTTTAAGTCCTTCGACATTTATGATGCAGAGATATGTTTCAAGGGCATGGCGGCAGCCTGCTGAAGGAACGGTTCTATAGGCTGTGCCGTCAATGGTAACTTTTCTAACTCCTTGAGTCGCCCATAGCAGAAAAGACAATTCTACCAGAGATAAAGGTATTGATTTAAAACTTCTGTGGCTTTTTCTGTTTTGTATTGCTGTAATTAAATCAACAGTGAAAAGGCTTTGCCATTTATCCTTAGTAGGAAGGTCTATGCGTTTGGCGTCATCTTTAAAAGGTTTTTCAACAGAGGGACGTGGTTTTCCCTTGCTCTGATCAGTTAGGCGGAAATCTATTTTCTGGCGGATGCTGTCTTTTAAAAAAAATCGGAATTGTGCAAATAAATCTTCCATAGTAACCTCCTATTAAACATACCCTTACATTTTCGATTTTATAATTTATTATAATGTCAAAGAGACTTAAAAGGAGATCCCAAAGTTAGCTACAGGAAGGGCTGCTTCAAAATTTTTATAATCGACGATTTTAAATCTCTTTTTAATGCTATCTTCAACTTCCCTAAAATAGCGATTGGAACATAAACCTATGGATTTACAGGTCATTACAAAAACCCGTAGGGTTCGTGGCAATCTCGTCAGAAAAGGCGAGAGTGCTTCGCTCAGGTTTGTAATGACAGTTTCCTATCTCTATTTTTCGGAACTTGGAAATAATAGACAAATATGCAAAAAATCATGTAACATCAGAAATGTTATTAAGGGACTGGAAAGTAATCTTTAAGTATTTATGATAATCGTCCAAAATAAATTCTTAATATACTTTCGAATCCGAGGGATATGATGCGATTTCTAGACCCAAAGCCACAGTTAACCTCAAGGAGGCTGAAGACGAAGCGGAAGCCTCGACTGCCGATACTTCAAAGCTAAGTATGAAATCTCACAAAGTCTTGCACATGTGAGAAAGTAGTTCTTGGGCAAAGAAATCGTGTCACATCCCTGCTTAAATATTATTTTGGACTCCTGTGATTTACGATTATTATTATAATGAGGAGGAAATGGAAGAATGGATGAGCAACAAAGTCTTGTTGAATCACTGAAAGGCTACAAGGAAAAGGTTCCCGCCTTTGAGAAGGCAACTCTTGAGTGGGACAAGGAGCTTATTTTCATAGGTAGAACCCAGAGGGGATACGAGATTGAGTTTGATGCTAATCTTCAATGGGGATGTAAGCCCACCGATGCACTGGTGCTTGGTTTGGCTGGATGCACAGCTATTGATGTATTTGTGTTTCTCCAAAAGATGCGAGTAGAAATCAAGGGGTTTAAGATAGATATATCAGCGGAGAGAAATCCCACTCCACCCCAGTATTATAAGGCTATCGAGATGGTATTAAATATTACCGGGAAAAATCTTGATCCAAAAAAGGTGGAAAGAGCTATATCTTTGTCACATGAAAAATATTGTTCTGTTTATCACTCTTTACGAAAAGACATGATTGTAAAGATTAGCTATGTCTTAAAAGAGGATAAAGACTCCTAAAAATAGAGATAGGAAGGGCTGCTTCAGAATTTTTATAGTTAACAAATTCATTTCCCTTTTGCTTTATTCTTTTAATGCAAGGGCGTTTGATGCAATTTCATTGAGCTTTCTTTTATAAAGTGTCGTATAAAAATCCTTCATCAGCCCTTCCCGTCTACTAATGGGATCATAAGTATGAAGACATGAATTATAAAACCCCTCTAACATCCCTTTGCCCCTTCGACTGGGCTCGGGGCAGGCGCCGGGGGGGAATATACCCCTTTTTGTAAAAGAGTGGCAAGGGAAGATTTTTCAATAATGACGCCTTACTTATGTACTACTTAGTAAGTTCTATTGCTAATTTTGGGTTTTGCGCATTTTGTTTGAACAATTAAGGCGGGTAATTTGAACTCATCGAATCAGGGGTTGGGGAACAAAAAAGGTTTAGTCTATAAAAAACCAACAAATAGAACTCTTTTTTTTAAGTTTCTGAGGCTCGGGTTGACAGCTTTTGGTGGCCCAGCTATGGTTGCTTATATAAGAAATCTATCTGTTGACCGCAATGGTTGGCTTCGAGAAGATATTTTCAAAGATGGTGTATCTTTATGTCAATCCATACCCGGTGCTACAGCTATGCAGATGGCGGCATATGTGGGTTTGATGACTAATGGGCTAAAGGGTGGATTGTCATCTTATATAGGCTTTGCTTTACCTGCTTTCACTCTTATGCTCATGCTCTCGATTGCCTACACCAAATCAGAAAACATTTCACAGGTAGTATCTTTGTTTAAAGGTCTTCAGGTAGTTGTAGTCGCATTGATAGCTAATGCCACCTATTCATTTGGCTTTGATATATTGAGACAAAAGGATTATAGAAAGATTTTGATTGTTTTGCTATCGGCTATACTTCTTTGGTTTTCTGTAAGTCCCTTTTTAGTGATAATAGGGATCGCTCTCATAGGTGGTCTAATTTTCAGAGATGTTCTCAATTTAAAGACATCTCCTGCAGAGGAAGAACCAAAGGGATGGTCATTGAGGCATGTGATAATTTTGCTTGGTGTTGTTATGGCAGGAGTTATTCCCCTGTATTTTTTAGATGCTCGACTTTTTAGTCTTGCCATTCTAATGTTCAAAATAGACCTTTTTGCTTTTGGGGGTGCCTTTGGCTCTATCCCACTTATGCTACATGAGGTTGTTCATGTAAGGGGATGGTTGGATAGTAAGACGCTTATGGATGGGATTGCACTGGGGCAGGTGACCCCTGGACCAATTGTAATTACAGCTACTTTTATAGGCTATTTATTACACGGCTTTATAGGTGCCCTTGTTGCAACTGTTGCAATATTCACACCGTCTTTTATAATTCTTGCAGGTGTCCTGCCTTTCTATAATAAGATTAAGAACTCGGCTTTTTTTTTCAGGGCATCAAATTCTATAATTGCCATATTTGTGGGTTTATTATTATATGCGACTATAAAGTTCGCTTCAGCGGTTCCTTGGGATATTGTCAGGGGTTCGCTTTTTGTGGGTGCCTTGGCCGCGCTGCTTTTAAGGGTTGATATCCTGTATGTAGTAATAGTTTGTTCGATAATATCAATGTTTGTATTGTGAGGGCGCTTTAGATGAAAAAGTTAGACTCATTGTTTCGAGGTAAAAAACCGCCATATATTGCTTGTGTTATTAATGATACAGATGTGCATGCCCTTAATAAAAAATCTCTTGATGTGTCTGATGTGATTGAGCTGAGGATTGATATGTTTAAAGACTTGAGTTTAAATCATATAAGAAATACCTTTGAGGTAGCAAAAGACAGGTTTGATAAACCAATAATAGCCACAGTCAGGGACATCAAAGAAGGAGGTGCAAAAGAGATTGCCGATAGGTTAAGGCTTTATGAGTCTGCCATGCCGTTTGCAGATTTTATTGATGTAGAGATTAACTCCTCAGCTATTTTAAATGGAGTAAGAAAAGTTCTCAACGGAAGATTTTTAATAGGTTCGTATCACAATTTTCAATCAACTCCTGATGATGATTTTTTGTATGAGATTGAAAAAAAGGGAAGGTTAGCAGGGGTAGATATAGTTAAGATAGCTGTAACGGCAAAAAATAGAGATGACCTAATCAGGCTCATGCTTTTTACTTTGAGGCATAAAGACAAAGGTATTATTACTATGTCAATGGGTGAAGAAGGGGCGCCTTCGAGGATAATCTCGACTGTTTTCGGGTCTCTGATGGCTTATGGTTTTGTTAGTAAACCATCCGCACCAGGTCAGCTTTCCATCTCTCAGCTACTTGAGATTTTTAAGTTGATCAAGCTCCGATAGGTCTATTTTTTCTTTTTTGCCAGCAATGACTATGATAAAATTTTCTGTGTCGAGATATTTTTGTGCGACTTTTTTTATAGACTCTATTGTAACTTTATTGATGTATTCGGGATATTTTTTGATGTAGTCATCTCCAAGATTATAAAACTCAATAGCAGTGAGAAAATCTGCTATTTTTCTGCTTGTCTCGAGTCTTCTTGGGAAGCTTCCGGTAAGGTATGATTTTGCATCGCTTAATTCCTGTTCAGAGACAAACTCTTGCTTGATTTTTTTAATCTGGTTAAGTATCTCTTTTATTGCGGTGGGGGCAGACTCGTTTTTTGTCTGAATCTCGACTGAAAACTCTCCTGGTTCTTTGTTTACAGAAAAGGAACTGTATATGGAGTATGTAAGACCCATCTCATCCCTTAAAACCTTCATAAGTCTCGATGCAAAACCACCACCACCCAGAATATAGTTCATGACAACGATGTCGTAAAAATCGGGATTATCTCTGCTAATCCCTTTATGCCCTAAGATAATATTTGCCTGGGTAATATCTCTGTCAAGGATGGTAACTTTAGGTGAGGTAAAAGTTGATGTTAGTGAGACTTGTGGGGCTAACGATTCTTCATGAGATTTTGTCCTTTTAAGCCAATCACTCATGTGTTTGTCTAAGAGCTTTTTAAGTTCTTCGGAACTAATATTGCCAACTACAGATAGTATAGAGTTCTGTGGCAGGTAATGTTTGTTATAAAATCTGACAATGTCATCTCTTTGAATATTATCAAGGCTTTCTGGGGTGCCTGCTGTAACCCTGCTATAAGGATGACTTCCAAAAACATCTTTTATGAACGCTTTTGAGGCAATATATGACGGGTCTTCTTCCCTTTGTCTTAAGGAGCCTTTTATCAACTCTTTTTTTCTTTTGATCTCGATCTCCGGGAAGGATGGATTTGTAAGAATGTCTGAAAATATCTCAAAACCTTTATGGAGGTCTTTTTTTAAGATTGACATTGTAAGGGTCGTGTAATCTCTATTTACAGAGACACCTAAAGATGCACCTAAAAACTCAATCTCCTCGTTTATCTCGGTAGATTTTCTTTTAGTCGTTCCTTCCTGAAGCATGCTGGCTGTCAGGTTTGCAAGCCCCGATTTTTCAGGCTCTTCATTAAGTAGTGATGCCTTTATCAAGAGTGTTATCGAGATTATAGGGAGGGCATTTCTTTCGACATGAAGGACTGTCATGCCATTTATATTAGTCTTCTTTATCTCCACTGTATGCCCCATCAAAGGAGAGAGCAAAGCTATAAATAATGCGATAATGAATAATGTCGATGTAAATGCTTTTTTATTCATATGTTTTCGTGTCATTGTTCTGTCTCTTTCTTTAATGGCACAAGAATGCCAACAGTCTTTTTGTCGTCTATTAAGTATTTGTTAGCCACTCTCTTAACATCTTCAGGGGTCACACTTCTTATGCCATCCAGGTATTTTTCTAATAATTTCCAGCTTCCTAATAGTTCAAATAAGCCTGTATAAAGTCCTTTGGAAAAATTCGAGTCCTGAGCAAATATAAACGAGGCTTCCACCTGATTCTTAGCCTTCTGCACTTCTTTTGAAGAAGGAGGCTCTTTAGAGATCTTTTCAATCTCAGAATAGATTGCCTTTTCTAAGTCTTCGATGCTGGTTTGCGGCGCTGCCGTTCCGCCAAAAAAGAAAAGGAAAGGATATCTATAAAGACCGTAATATTCGGCATATATATTTAGGGCAAGCTTTTTTTCATAAACAATATTCTCATAAAGCCTAGAACTTTTCCCGCCAGCAAGTATTATCGAGAGCACTTCTAGGGCGTAGCTATCTTCGTGGGGGAAAGACTGAACATGATAAGCCATAATCATATAAGGTAATTGAGCCTCTTTTTTGAGGTAGATTCTCTTTTGTCCTTTTTGTTCTGGCTCTGAAGGTAATTCATGCGAAGTCTTTTTGCGGGTATCAGTTAGATTCCCTGGACAGGGTGAAATATGCCCAAACTTTTCTTCTACTACAGGCAGTATATTTTCGGCTTTTATATCTCCTACTATAATGATGAATGCGTTAGAAGGACAATAAAAGCTTTTGTAGTGGGTATAAAGGTCTTCTCTGCTAATTGAGGCGATATCAGACATCCATCCTATAACTGGCCAACGATATGAATGAACTTTGAAGGCAGAGGCTACCACATCCTCGTAAAGGGCATTTTGTGGGTCGTCTTCGTATCTCATTCTCCTTTCTTCCATGACGACTTTTTTCTCTGACTCAACCTCCTTTGGGTCTAAAAGTAGATTTGTCATTCTGTCGGATTCAAGCTCAAAGGAGAGATGAATCCTGTCGGAAGAAAGAGTCTGATAATACATTGTATAGTCTTTGGTGGTGAAGGCATTATCAACACCGCCATTTTTCTGGATAATGTTGGAGAACTCCTTCGAGCCGTATTTGGAAGTTCCTTTGAACATCATATGCTCAAGCAGATGGCTGATCCCGCTTTTACCGTAGGGTTCATCCTTTGAGCCAACTTTATACCATATCTGAAAGGTGGCAAGGGGGGACTTGCTGTCTTCTATAATTAAAACCTTGATGCCATTAGTGAGCGTATGTTCTTTAACGGCAAAGCAGTGGGAGGAAATGAAGAATGTGATTATGAATAAAATCAAGCTGATAAACAAAGGCATTATTAAATTTAACAGAAAAGCACGAATAAAGACAATCTAAAATCAACAATAGAAAGTGGTCACTGAGACGCAGAGAAAAAGAGTTGCAAGTTTTGGGGTTCAGGTTGAAATTTCTTTAACTAAAAACTATTACACTTTAAATCGTAAACCATTCGTGATAAGATTTTTGCGAACTTTTCGGGGTATCAACAATATAAATTATGAATTATGGGCCGTTATAAGAAGAGTTTTAGTATTTACTCTCAATAAACTCTCTTACTGATGAGAGCAAAGCTGCAGCCGAAAAAGGTTTTTTTATAACATTCTTCCGTCTTGCATTAAGCAACTTTAGAGATTCTATATCGTGATGTTGTCCATTCAGGAAAATTACCTTCAGGGCTGGATTTACCGTTTTAATAAAGTCATGTAATCTTATTCCATTTTTGAGCTTTAAATCAGGATTAACGATTACAAGACTGAGTTGATTATTGTGCCTGATAATCTCTGCTGCCGTTTCTGCATCGGGCGTGAAAATGACTTTATACCCATATCCTTCCAGGATATCTTTAATAAGTGTATTTAAAACTTCATTGTCTTCTGCGAGCAAGATAACTTCATTCCCTTTTGATGGCGTAGTGAAATCTTCAGAAATTCCCAATTCATTTAGGACAGCCAAATAAGGTAGGTATATTTTGAAGCAACTACCCCTTGTATCACTCGAAAACGTTATGAATCCGTTATGTTGTTTAACTATTCCATAAACAACTGATAGTCCGAGCCCTGTCCCCTTGCCAACTTCTTTTGTTGTGAAGAATGGTTCAAAGATCTTTTCCTTTATTTCTTCAGGTATCCCAACGCCATGATCGGCAAAATAAATAAGCGCATATTTACCAGGTATCCCAAAACCGTTTACTTCCTTGAATTTATTATCAATTATTGAAATTTCTGTTTTTATAGTTATAGTGCCTCCCTTTGGCATAGCATCCCTGGCATTTGCAAAAAGGTGCATAAACATAATTTTCATCTGGTCTTTATCAGCCATAGTGAGGATTGTTTCCTTAGATAAAACCAGATCAAATTCAATTCCTTGATCTGCAATCTCTGACGCTTCTTTTGTAAACTGTCTAATTGTTTCATTTATGTCTATTACCACAGGATTAGTGCGGGTTCTTTGACTGAAGATATTAAGGTCTTTAACTAAGCCTACGCCACGATTTGCTGATACAAGAATCTTTTCGATATACGATTTGAAACGATTATTTTGCCCTAATTCCATTTCGAGGATTTCACTGAACCCGATAATCTCCGTAAGGATGTTGTTGAATTCATGAGCAACTCCTCTGGCAAGCTGTTGAATGGCTTGCATTTTATATAGATAGGGGTTAACAACCTCTTGAGGATTCACTAAATCCTCTCCAATATGGGCAACAACAGCGATAAAAAAAGCGCTCAAGTCATTGCCTATATTTGAAGCATAAGCGGTAAGATTTAGATTAATCTTCTTATGATTATTATCTATGAAAAGGATGTTTTTCCCATTGTAAAAACCCCTTTTGCCTATTTCACTTAGTATTTTATCCTTGACTTCTTTATTAGCAAAGAAATCTTCAAAGAGGTTTTTCCATAATACTTGGGCTCTGGAGGATAATCCAGTTAGTTCCAGACCCTTTTTGCTGACATGTAGAAGCGTTCCATTGAGATCGCATATAAAAATAATATCTTCGGATTGCTCCATGAGAAAATCGAGCAGCTTTTCGTATTGCGAAGAGAAGCTTAATTTATTTGTAGTTTCTGAAATATCATAAAAAGTCAGGGCGATCAATTTATTGTCATCCAGATCTATTTTGGAAGGATATACTTCAAAAACTTTTTTCCCTGAAAAGGCGCTTTCAAGATTAATAACAAAATAATCCCTTTTACCCAAAAATACTCTTATTAATTCAAGAATTAATTCTCTCGGGATTGAGCCGAAGGATATCAATAATACTTTTATTCGAAATGTCTTCAGGAGTAAGGCTGAAAAGCGATAGAGCTTTCTTGTTTGCAGTTGCTATTAGTCCATCGCTGGGATCTATCACGATGGTGGCTTCCCGGGCATTATCAAAAAAGCCTTTGAAAAAGTAATTGATACTTTCAGGGTTTTGTTTATTGGTTGTCATGTGCTTTGTCCTATTTTTAGCGGCAACCCTTTCTCCCCGAGAAAGGTCCATTGAGGTGTTACTAAGATTTCATATGCGTCTTATGGCACATGAACACTTCTAACAGATCTTTTCTTGATTTACCTGCTTATAATTTAAAATAAATCCTTTTTCTGGAAACTGTTCAATTCAGACATAGATTATGTCGATATAGTCGGGATTGAAAAGTCCAAAAGTGTTAGTGGCGATCCCGCTTTTATTAAAAATTTAGAGAAACACTTATACATTAGCCTTGAAGATTTCCAATAAGGGTTTTAACCAAAGCCGTATAAGGTTATGTCTGTGTATAATAAGTCACTTTAAATAACCATGAAATCCTACCTGTCTAATCCCTGCAATTTAGCAGGCAAGTTGGGAATAAAAGCACATGAAAATATAAAAAATCAAAAGCTTTTGTAAATTGTTGCACATATTCATAAGCTTTTTCAATATAAAATTTATATAAAATTTACTGGAGTTTCCAGAGTATTTTGATAACCGTATTTTTAGATTGCTGATTCTATGACTATGATTGCCTCCTTTTCTTTTATCTATAGGGATTTATAGTAGATACAGGATATTAAGCTCAGGAATCTTTATACTTGCCAAAAGAAAAGGTAAGTTCAACTTCTTTATTTCGTAGTTCTTCAATTATTTCAGTGGGTTAGTTGATCGAGCTATAAAAACTTAGGAAACTCCAGTATAAAGCATAACGAATTCAATTAAGTTATACTACAATATTTGGAATAAAAAATATGACATCTAATAACATCAAGCATTTACAGGGAATTTAGGGCGAACTGATAAACCCAAGATAACGCTGCACTGAATAATAACCAAATAAAAAAGGAGCATCTAAATGCTCCTTTTTTATTTGGTTAACTGGAAAACCAACTTAGGTTTTCTGGATAAAAATCTCCCATAATCCCTTATCTTCGTTTCTAACTACCTCAATAGGGTACCCCTGCTTTTCTGCAAACCTCGGGATGGAATCTTCTGCCGATGCTGGTGCATCAAGTATGACCTTCAGTATATCCCCTGATGAAAGTTTTTCCATAGCCTTTTTGGTCATTACTAATGGATAGGGGCAAACCCTTCCTAAAACATCTACAACCTCTGCCGGGGTTTGTGATTTTAAATCTGCCATTGGAACTAATACCTCCTTTAGATTATATGTTTTAAAATACGAGAATATGTTTCGTTTGTTCTAAAATCTTTTGTATCTCGCTGAATGGGACTACCTGAATCTTCTTATCTGCGCCCATATCTTCAGCATCAACAAGCCTATCTTCTGAAATACCAAAGCGCTCGAGATCTTCTCTACAAACATAAATATCCAGGTCAACCAATAATGCGTTTTTTATATGTGATTCGATACTTGTAACACCATAGTTTTCCATTGCCTTATGATTTTTGAGGCAGTTTAAAACGCCTTCGCCGATCAGACAAACCTTTGGTGTCACGCTCTGACCGTCGTCCAGATATATATCAACTACCTGATAGGAGATCGCATGGGTAAATCCAAGGGTTGCTGTTTCGCTTTTATAGGGAGGCCTTTGAATTATAATTCCCACTTCTATTACTGACATTCTACTCACCTCCTATTTGAAGTACTCTGTCACTGTTGTAGATTTTTGCGAGATACCAATGCATCGCATCCCATTTGATTCCTTGAATAGCCTCAGGCTTCTGAATGCCTCTTGCGAGGGCGCATGCCTCACACTCGCATATTTCAACACCCTTTTCAAGTAATTCCTTAACATATTTTTCTGAGGTAGAATAATCTTTAAGATGTTTTTGATTAGCCTTTCCCATCATAGTGCCGTTGCTGCTAAGCCAGATATTGACTTTATGTCCTTTATCTACGGCGGCTTTAGATAATTTCAGGGCGAAATCGAGACTCTTTGAACCGACCAAAGAAGCAAAACAACCAATTGTTAATGTTCCCATATGATTCCCCTCCTATATCCAGATTATTTGTTCATATTCGTTGAAAATTAAATCTACCACATCCCCGTAATTCACAACCTTTACACGCTTATCAACATCTGCATCTGTCAAGCCTCTTGTCGCCAGATCTTCGGCAAGGACGTAAAAATTAGCAGATTTATCGAGCAGATATGATGATTTGCCGTTTTCCTTAATAGTTGCATGAAAAACGCCGTTTTGGATAAAAATCAATCCAAGTTTTTCAGCAGTTAGCCTGCCAACTGTTTCTGTTACAGTTTTGTAATCGTTAACAAAAACACCTAACTTCATAGAATCCCTCCTTTATAAATTAATGACACTGGAATAAAAAAGCATATTGTTGCTAATTATTAAAGTCTATCTTTATACCAGTTATGGTATATACTTGTCAACAGCAAAATAACTCCCCTAAAAAAGCTATAGAATCCTAAAAGAAAAAGGAAACTCCTTATAGTTTTATTATTTTTATGAGTGATATCACGGGTGTCCAAAATAATATTCAAGCAGGGATATGACTGCAGATACAATTAATTTTCTAATAATAAAGAAGGACCACATTCACCATAGCAGCAGACAAAGATACTTCAGCAATGGAAGCGATAAGAAAGATTGACAACTGGCGTTTGTTTAAGACTGAAGATGGAATAGCGACTGACAGGGAGATAGGCGAGACAGTTCATACGATGAACAGGACGAATGAAGCCTTCAGACTAATAGTGCTTAGGTGGAGCAAACAACAGAGGGGATTATTTGATCCTAAGCCATGCTGTTATCATGCTATAGCGAGCAGCTTTCAGAGGATAAGAGGGCAGTTAAAAGAACTCAAAAGGGATGCAAGTATGGAGAACCTTCCAAGTGGTAACTTTAATGCAAATGCCATCCGCCCAAATCCAACGATAAGAAGATGTCATTTCGAGCAAAGCGAGAAATCTTAATGCTTTACGACAAAGATGCCTCACACCCTTTGGGTGTTCGGATTCTTTGATTTTCCTTCAAGGCAGAGGTATGCCAGCATGAGCTTGTATTTCAGGCTGGAAAAGAGATTTTAGTCCATGAAAGTGAAAGAGGGGTTTAAGAGCTTTTTAAACAATTGCAAGCTTAAAAAAGTACATTTTGATGCTCCAAAGGGGGGTATCCCAATGTCTATCGCTATTTTAGGGCCTTCAGGTAGGGTTGACACAAATATTCAACTCTTGTTATAATTAATGCTCATGAATAAAACAGAAAAAATATGGATGGATGGCTTACTTCTTAATTGGGATGACGCCAAAATCCACATATTGACTCATACGCTGCACTATGGACTTGGAGTATTTGAGGGAATAAGGTGTTACAACACGCCGGATGGACCAGCAGTTTTCAGGCTTAAGGAGCATGTCAGAAGGCTTTTCAAGTCAGCTAAGATTTTCTTGCTGGAGATTCCCTTCACCGAGGATGAGATATCCACTGCAATATTAGAGACAATCAAACAAAACAAGCTTCAGGAATGCTATATTCGTCCTATTGTTTATCTTGGTGACGGCGCTATGGGTCTATTTCCAAAAGGCAACCCTGTGAGAGTGGCAATCGCCGTCTGGTCTTGGGGCGCTTATCTCGGAGAAGAAGGTCTTGAAAAAGGCATTAGGGTCAAGGTCTCATCCTTCATTAGAAATCATGTGAATTCCAACATGTCCAGGGGCAAGGTTTGTGGATATTATGTTAATTCCCAGCTCGCCAAGAAAGAAGCTATCTCTTGTGGCTACGATGAGGCTCTGCTCCTTGACACAGAAGGTTATGTCTCAGAAGGGAGCGGAGAGAATATCTTCATAGTCAAAAACGGTGTGCTTAAAACAACCCCTTTAACCTCTATACTCGAAGGTATAACAAGAGACAGCATAATGACTATTGCCAAAGACATTGGAATAGAAACAAGGGAAGAGCGCTTTACCAGAGATGAGGTATATCTGGCTGATGAAGCCTTCTTTACTGGAACTGCCGCAGAAGTAACGCCAATAAGGGAATTGGACGGCAGGATAATCGGAGAAGGCAGACGCGGTCCTATAACCGAAAAGATTCAATCAATTTTCTTCGATGCTGTTAAAGGCAAAAACAAGAAATATAGATCTTGGCTGACCTACCTTTAATTTTTATCCCTAAAATAGCGATAGGCACCTCGTCATTGCAACCCAGAGCGAAGCGAAGGGGAAGCAATCTCGCTTTTTCTGATGAGATTGCCACGAACCCTTCGAGTTCTCGCAATGACCGTAAATCCATAGATTTATGATCCTATCACTACCTTTGGGGTCTTGTTGACAAATGATTGGTAATTTATTTAATCTATTTTTCTCATTGGGTTGAAACCCTATTTGACAAAGAAGGTCAGTTCTACTAAGCAGGAATCCTTAAGTCCTTGGTTTTCGCACAACTAAGGGACTTTAAATATTTTCAGAATCAAGCCATGAAGGCTTTTCACCAGAAGGTGAGACTTTCATGGCTTTTTTTGTT
>DAIQAO010000006.1:0-58804 GCA_036781645.1 Dissulfurispiraceae bacterium | reverse complement strand
ATATGGCATACCTGACAGCATGCGCCTGTTGAACCGATAGGACATGGTTTCAGCTTGGTAGCCCTATCAAAGCAGGTTTCCAAGTGCTGGGATTCCCCCCACTTTATTATTCTCTCAGCAGCCTCATCGGCGCTTTTCATTAGCTTCTTATCCATATAACCTCCAAATTGAATTTTTCTGTTATTACAAAAGCCCTATATAATGGACTCCATCTCCAATGCCGGATGCCCAACCTTTGTAAGGTGTTCCATCAGTTTTTCTGTATCTTCACAGATAGTCTCATCACCGATCTTATCAAGCAGATCTGGAACTCCCTCTTCCGCAGCCCTCCGGTTGAATACATCCTGAATCCTCTCTTTCAAAGACTTAGGCATCCATACTATCCTCTTTATTCCACCGTCACCATACAAGAACTTCTTGCTGCCGATAAAGTTTACTCCAATTCCCATAAAACCGGGCGTCTGGGCACCGCCGCCTACTGAGCCGGCGAAGGTTGAAAATTTCATTCCTACAGGTGTCATGCCGGTATAACCTCTATGAACAAGCATAACTCCATTGGCTTCTGGTATCAATCCGGCTATGCATTCGAAGCATCCGCATGAGGTCATCGGGTTTTGCATGATTGAATACATGCAAACAGACTCTATTGCACCCCCGGAGGCTTTCTTTATATATTCATCAATCCCTGTAAATATGCCCAATTTAGGGTCGATAACATCGCCTTTTTTAATCGGCTGGTTGCCGCCTGTAGGGTTGATCTCAAATGCTGCCTTACAGTCAAGCCAGTTAAATGCTCCGCATAATCCAAGCCTCTCCGGGGAGACCACGCAAAGGTGGCTTGGTGCAAAAGACTGGCAGAGCAGACATGAATAAAAATCTTCCACTGCCTCATCTGTAAGACCTGCAAGCCTTGCATCACGCTCTGCATATGCCTTTAGAGCCTCTGCATGCACTCTCTTAACATCCGCTTCATCTATAAAAAGGGTCACTTGGACCTTGTCTGCAATCGCCTTAAATCTATTGTGAACCATTGTGGTATGTATTATACCGATGTGCTCAAGGGTAAATCCTGCTGCCTTTGCTTGAGTGCTAATTCTCAACCAGTTAACATCGCGCTGTCCCATATGAAATATGCCTTGTGCTTCGTTGAGGTCAGAGTGAATCTTTCTTTCTATAACTGATTCGAAGTCTTTCTGCATCTTGCGCCCAGCAACCTCGATAAGGATGCCAAGGGGAAGCCTTCCGCCTTTTTCGTATTTCTCCTGCCAGTTTTCGGGAACGATGATTACCTTATTATCTTCTATCTCGTCCATCTCTCTCATTCTTACCCATTCAAAGGCAACCGTTTTACCGCCGCCGCACTCAAGGAAGGTGTCTTCCTTTCTGATTCTCTCACCTTCAAATGCAGGACCGAAGGCGATAGGAATCGGGGGTTTCTCAACTATTATCTTAAGTCCTCTCATTTCTATGGCTTTTTGAACGATCTTGTCGTGGTCAAGCTCTTTATCAACTTCTTCATATGTGCATACACCGGTGGGATGTATAACAGGAACATCTGTGTCGGCTATTGCAGGGAATCCCATATTGATGGCGCCTGCGCCGGTCGCCCATTTGATATTATCCAATGGGCCTAATGCTATTGCAAAAGCGAAGACTCTATCCTTTTGATAATGGAGATGCCCTTTAAAATCTGCAGGCTTTTTACCGCCGAAAATAAGGGAAGCCCTGATAGCCCAGTCAAGGGCGTACAGAGTATGTTCGGCATCAGGCCCCAGAGGGACAATTCTCGAATCCCAACCAAGCTCAACACCTTTCCTTAAGAGTTGTTTGGTTACAGAATCACCGTTGCTTTGGGCAGATAAAAATATCAGGATATTCTTTTCCTGAAGTTCCCTGACTATCTTAACAGCAATGTCATCAGTGGGCGCTGCGCCTAAAATTGCTGCGAAACCCGGCATTCTGCCATCAACGAGCTCAACTCCAAGGTTTCTTTGGATAGTATCTGTAATAAAACCATTATACACATAGCCCGTCTCGGCATCCACACATGGCTCAAGACCGTAAATATACCTTAATGCGAGAAGAATCTCCTCCGCAAAAAGGGTTCCCATTCCTGAATCGAGGGCTTCACCCAGATAGGGTTTCCACAAATGCTCATCAGGTTCTTCATGCAAAAGCTCTTTGGCAAAGCCAAGAGCGGTCTTCATATCCCCAATCGTCTGAACCTTAAAGCCTGTCATGGCATAAATCATGGGGAGATAGAAAGCAGTATCTGGGAACTCAAATTTATAATCAGCCCCTTTTTCTGCCAAGGCTTTTTCGAGCAGTTGTTCTGTTCGGGAACAAACATCTTTTGCGCCTCTTATAACGGCAGTTGCTATAAATTTAGACATCCTTACCTCCTGATAATCTCTAGAATTAAATTATTTTAAACATATTTTAAACATTATATTCTGTTAAAATCAATTTTACTCCCGCCCGATAACCAGCAGGAGTAAAATTGAACAATAATACTAAGCCCTTCCCTTCAAGAAAACAGGTATTGCGTTAGCTTCTCTTGGACCAACGGTAACCTTCCATCCCGGAAGTTTTTCTTCTATAGAACCGCTTAATATCGCTACATAGCCAGGTATAATAAGCTCTCTGTGGCTTATCTCATTTTCAATACCGCTTTCTTTTATAAACTGGGCAATCTTAGACGCAGTGAATTTACCCGCTGCCCATGCTGTAAGGACAGACAATCCTTCGCAGTCCATAACAGCAAGTCTGCATGGAACCTTGCTATTTTCTACTTCACCCAAAACGATAAAATATGTGAGCGAGAAGTTTGTGGTAATAAGAAATGGCGCTTCCGGAGTTGGCTCGCCAATCTTATAAATTTTCTGCTCAACCTGCATCGGCACTTGAGGATCAGTATAAATATTCTGCCTTAAAGTAAACGTCGCAAGATTTTTCCATTTCTCAACATTGCTTATAACAATGATTGACGAATACTTTGTAATGCCCAATGCAGTCATTAGGGTTTCAAGCATAGGATTATCACGTTGGACAAAGTTTATTACCGGATAACCAAGAGGTTTGAAGTTCTTCTTTGTTGCAGCTCTTCTAATTATTGTATTATCCTCTATGATTTCCTTGGCTGTCCTTGCACCTGAATCTATTACCATATCATCAACGCCTAATCCTTTTATCTTTTCGGTAAAAGCAGCAAGGGCGTCGACTCCTTTTGCATATACTCCAAGTGGAACTTTGTAAGTTTTTGCGATATTAGCCATTGCCTCAGCATTGGATTCGTTTGCACCATAGAGAATTGGCTTCTTATCAGCTACAGCCTTTACTGCGGCTTCTGCAGCGGCTGGATCTGCAGTCGAGAGGATAAGAGGTATTTCTGGTCCTTTAGCGGCTATTGCCTTAACCACTGCCTCGAATCTCCCTGCATCTTTGGATGCATTCTCAACTAATATTGAATCTATTCTGAGTTTTTGTCCAACTCTATCTATTTCTGAGGTGGCAACAGCTTCTACCTTGCTATTTATCTCATCATCTGATGCAGTGTCTTTAATTTCCAGAGCAAAGACTGTAGGGTTTAAAAACTTCTTGTCATGCCTGAATAAAACAGTTTCCTCTCCCATTTTTACAGCCTTATCACCCACGCCGAAAGTAATAGGTCTGATCGGTGGGGCAGATGCCTCACCCAGTATTTTTTTCGCTTCTGCTGAAACATCTGGACAGGCATCAATAGAAATTTGCCTCTGGGCAAGCTTCATTGCGAATGCAAGGCATGTGGGATGACCGCACTTCTTGCAATTGGTTTTTGGGAGCATTTTGAATATTTCTACACCTGATAACGCCATCTTACCCTCCGTTACATTAACTCATCTATTAATTTTTCTAGGGCTTCAACTGCCTTAGGATGTCTCATTATTAGCAATTCCGCACCAGCAATCATGAAAGCGGTTGCTGTAACTGCCTCCCAAGCTACTGCTCTGTCCTCAAGAGCACCCAACATCGGGAGATCAGCCTCAAGAGCCTGTGTTTCCTTCACTTTCCACACATACATCCCTATATCGCCGAGCAGTGGCTGCTGCATTGTAACGTCGTTCTGGGTTAGGGCGGCAAGTCTTATCCTCTCCATAACCGAATATGTGTAGTCAAGGCCGTAACCAAGTGCAGAACACATAGGGTCAGTTATCAATTTTTCTTTATCAAAACCCATCTGAGTAATTAATATGTTAAGCTGCTTGGAGAGGTTTATATCGAGGTTGGACATGGCTATAAGTTTAAGGTTATTAGCCATAGCCGCTGCAGCGATTGTCTTGTGATTCTCTTCCTGAGCCTTGCCTATTATGCAATTTTTATCCTTTACAGCCATAGCAACAGCACATAGAACCGCAGCATCTTTATCTACATGATTACTACCGAGTATTATTAAAGGCACATTTAATGCTGCAAGAACGTCACTGGCGATCTTTGCGGCTTCATCAGGCGAACGATCCAATCTGTCAGGATGTGTCCCTAATAACCTGAGCGCTATTGCCTTTGCACCAAGTTTATCCTGACAATATTTTGCCCATTCAACTGGATTGGCTGACACACCCTCATAAACTTTTTTAACAGTATCAGGCCAATCATCTGGCGGGATATCTTGAATTTCAAAAGCTATTAATGGCCTGTTTTTAGCAGTTCCTTCAAAAGACAGAAAAGGAAGCATATTTTCACCACCAAAGCTGGCAACCTTATCTGTTCCTATACTGACTTCATAAACCTTGCCGGAATAAGTTTCCTTTGGAACAACGAAAGACATTTTCTTCCTCCTATTTGAATATCAGCAGTTTCCCCCCTTTAACATGGAGATTATAACTGCCAATTTTATTTTACATTTCTAAATATGAATGAGCGTATAGAGTATTCCCCATTATCACATCGATTGTTTTGGATACAGGTGTTATTTCATGCGGGTCAACTATAGCTGCTGTGAGACCCTCATACGCTAAAAGGGCAAAATAATAACAGTTAAGTATGGGCCTCAGGTGCTTCGGACACCCATTGGATATATTGCTAAGACCAACAACGGTTTTCATCGGGGGGTCATTCAATTCCTGAAACATTCTGATTGTCTTGATAACCTTAAGGGCATGGTCCTGAGACGTGGCTATTTGCAATACAAGCGGATCAAGGTATAGGTCTTCAAGAGGCAAGCCGTATTCCATAGCCCTTGCCATTATCTCGGATGCTATGGCTGACCGCTCTTCTGCATCTGCAGGAAGTCCGCCCTTGCCAACCGTAAGCCCTATCAACTGAGCGTTATACTTTACAGCAATCTCCATGATAGGAAACCTCTCGGGGTCATTAGAGGTTGAATTAATTAAGGGTCTTCCCCATTGGTTATTATGAACCTTCAAGCCTGCCTCAATAGCCCTTGCATTTGTAGTATCAAGGCATAACGGCAAAGGCACCACCTCTTGAATGGTTGTAACCATCCATTCCATCAATTCCTCTCCATGGTCTTCTGCTGGACCAATATTGACATCAATCATATTGGCGCCTTCCTTCATCTGCCGGAGGGCGATTTCCTGAATTGGTCCTTTGTCTTTCTTCATCATAGCCTCTCTAACCCTTTTGGCTATAATACTTAACTTCTCACCTATTATTAGCATTTCCTCCTCCTTTCTCGGAAATTAATGTATTTTCATAATACATTTGACAAAATTCTAATCCAATAAAAGTAACACAAATTGAAAATCAAGTAAAGAAATTATTCATTATATTATTTAATGAATCTATAAGAGCTTATAGAAACTTATTTGAGAACCTTATATAATGCCCGCCCCTTTTCGCCATTAATTTACGGAATTTGGAGAGAGTCGAGAATACTCCATAAAGCAACCACAGAAACTGCATCCTCTGGAAGTTGATAAACAGGTTTCCCATGAAGGTCAAATTCCATTATCATGTTATCCTGCGGCACAGCCCCTGCAAAGAAAAGTCCTGATTTCTCAATAACATCACTTAATTGAGCAATCTCGCTGCCTGCAACCCTGTTTACAATTAACGCCCTTCTATCAACCTCGAGCTTTAGTTCTTCAGCCAATTCGTTGATTCTTTTTGCTGCAAGAACGCCTTTAAATGTAGGGTCGCTCACGATTAGAAGCAAATTTACTTTGTTAGTCGTCCTTCTGCTGAGATGTTCCATACCAGCCTCATTATCTATTACTACATAGGGGTAGGCTTCAGATAATTTATCAGTGTATTTTCGTATTATATGATTAGCGGCGCAGTAACAGCCTGGCCCCTCAGGCCTGCCCATGACCAGCAGGTCAAATCCATTTGCCTCAATAACGGACTGTTGAACCTGATAATCGAACAACTGCTCCATTGGCATCCCGCCGGGCCTGTCACCCGTTACCCTCACCGCCTCAAGAGAATCCTCTCTGAGTTTACCTATGGTTGTATGAACTTCAACACCAAGAGCTTCGTTAAGACAGGAATTGCTGTCTGCATCGACAGCAAGAACAGGACCTTTTCTCTTGGTTAAGAGATATTTAATAGTCAGACTGGCAAGGCTTGTCTTGCCAGTCCCTCCTTTCCCAGCAAAAGCAAAAGTGTATGACATTATATTGAAATCCTCCTTAAATGGAATTTTAGATAATTTTTAAACAATAAGAATTCTAACATATTTGCATTTATTAGATAAAAATATAGCCCATCAATAAAATCGGCCATAGCATTAAAAAAAACCCAAAGAATCAAGAAGTTAGATAGGAAGAGCTGATGAGGGATTTTTATACAACACCTTATAAAAGAAATCTTGAGAAACTTTAGCAAAAGGCATTGCATTATAATAAAATTTGTTGATTATAAAAATCCTGAAACAGCATTTCCTATCGCTATTTTTGGGCTTCATTAGATACACTTGATTTTTTTACATCAAAATTTATACATTAATTAATAAATGCTCATATATTATCTATTGAGCTTGAGAGTTTGGTAGGATTATTTAACCCTTACATTTTAAAAACCTTAAAATACTTATATCTTGGACGAAATTAAGGAAATAAGGGTGCTTTTTCTATACCATGGCATCTCAAAAATTCAAATCTTTCATTCAAGAAACACTCTCTCAAGCCGGTATCTCCATTAACGGTTCTCAGCATTACGATATCCAGATCAAAAACGAAAACATATATGACAGGATCCTAAGAGACGGCAGCATTGGTTTTGGAGAGGCATATATGGACGGATGGTGGGAATGCGAGAGACTGGATGAGTTTTTCTGCCGCCTGATTCCCACCGAACCCGAAAAAAAAATCAAAAACTGGAAGATTCTGAGTTATTTTTTAAGCGCCGCAATATTTAATAAAAGTAGTAAATCAAGGGCTTTTCAAATAGGCGAAAGGCATTATGACATAGGCAATGAACTTTATAAAAACATGCTCGACAGAAGGATGGTTTATAGCTGTGCTTACTGGAAAGATGCCAACAACCTCGATGATGCTCAGGAAGCAAAACTCGACCTGATCTGTAAAAAACTTTATATTAAAGAGGGCTCCAGAATACTTGATATAGGATGCGGATGGGGAAGTTTTGTCAAATATGTGGCTGAGAAATACAATGTCAGCGCAGTAGGGATCACGGTATCCAAGGAACAGGTCGAGCTTGCAAGAGAGATATGCAAGGGTTTACCAGTTGAGATAAGGCTTCAGGATTACAGGGACATTGATGAAAAATTTGATTATATTGTTTCGGTAGGAATGTTTGAGCATGTTGGATATAAAAATCACAGGGTTTATATGGAGATCGTCCATAAATGCCTCAATGATGATGGTCTTTTCTTGCTTCATACCATAGGCAACAATCAGTCCAAAATTGCATGTGATCCCTGGATTGACAAGTATATCTTCCCCAACTCCCTTATTCCATCACTAAAACAAATCACTACAGCTATCGAAGGATTATTCGTAGTAGAAGATTTACACAACTTCGGCTATTACTATTATCCAACCCTTATGGCTTGGTTTAATAACTTCAATACTAATTGGCACAAAATAAAGGAAAAATACGACGAAAGATTCTACCGAATGTGGAAATATTATCTGCTGAGCAGTGCCGGCTCATTTAAAAGTAGAAACCTCCAGGTCTGGCAGATCGTTCTCTCCAAAAAAGGGTTTCCGTGCGGCTATCAATCAATTCGTTGATAAAAAAGCCTCAGTTTGAAAAAAATTTACAACACTACTGCTTCCTATTCTTCAAGGGTGGGATGTCATTTTGATTTGGTAATACCCTCTTATACATCCCGTTGCCGTTTCGTCCTGCATATACACTTGCCAAAAATTCAGCGATAGAACTAAAAAATGCTGTAAATTTTACCAGCCCTTCCTATCGCTATTTTTGCGATTAACAATATGTATTTATTCAAAAGCAAATTTTCTTCTATAATAAAGTAGTATGCTCCTTAGAAAAATTGCCAAGCTTTTCTTGTTTTTTCTTATAATTTTCGTTATAGGCTTTTCCGGAGTTTTTCTCTATCTTACCCTCATCGATTTACCCGATATTAGTTCCCTTGAAAATTATAAACCTCTTGAATCTTCCATTGTCTATTCTTCCGATGGAAAGGTGCTGGCAGAGTTTTTCACCGAAAGAAGAACCTTCATTCCTGAATACAAAATTCCCCTTATGGTTAAAAATGCCTTTATTGCGATTGAAGACCAGCGGTTTTATTCCCACCCCGGGATTGACATAATAGGCATAATGCGCGCACTTTATAAAGATATAAAGGCTGGAGGAATTGTCGAGGGCGGAAGCACTATAACCCAGCAGTTGGTTAAGATGCTCTTTTTGACCCCTGAAAAGAGTCTGAAAAGAAAGATAAAAGAGGCTATTTTAGCCGCACAAATTGAAAAAAAATATACTAAAGATGAAATCCTTGGAATATATATCAATCAGGTATATTTCGGGGCAAGGGCATATGGCATTGAAGCGGCTGCCCAGGCATATTTTGGGAAATCAGCATTGGATTTAACCATTGCTGAAGCCGCTCTTCTGGCTGGTCTGCCAAAAGCCCCATCTGCATTTTCACCTTTTAGAAACCCTGAAAAAGCGCATCTTCGAAGACATTTGGTGCTGAAAAAAATGGTCGAAAACGGATTTATCACTCAAGAGCAATTCAATTCTGCCAACTCTGAACTACTTCCTCAGAAAATGAATTACCGAAGATATGAGGCGCCGTATTTTGTAGAGCATCTAAGGCAGCAGCTTGAAAATAAGTTTAATGATAAATTATACACCTCGGGCATAAGGATCTATTCCACAATAGATTATTCAATGCAGAAAGTCGCTGAAGAAGCTGTAAGACATGGCCTATCATTAGTTGAGAAGCGTTCAGGCTCAGGGATTCAGGGTGGACTTGTTGCGATTGACTTGACAAATGGCCATATTAAGGCAATGGTGGGTGGCACAGATTTTTGGCAGACGCAGTTCAACAGGGCTATCATGGCGTTAAGACAGCCGGGTTCAGCATTTAAACCCTTTATTTATGCAGTTGCCCTCGAAAACGGCATGAGCGCCGATGATAATATCCTTGATGGTCCTATATCTTTTAAGGCAGCAGGGCCCAAAAGCGTATGGTCACCAAAAAACTACGACAATAAATATCACGGCTATGTTCCATTAAAAAAAGCCCTTGCTTTATCTTTAAACACAGCTACTGTGAGACTTGCCAGCAACCTTGGGCTTGACCAGATTATCTCCTTCATCAATTTATGCGGTATTGAAAGAAAACTTGACCCCTATATGCCGCTTGCGCTTGGCGCATC
Source organism: Dissulfurispiraceae bacterium (assembly GCA_036781645.1). Classification (GTDB taxonomy): domain Bacteria; phylum Nitrospirota; class Thermodesulfovibrionia; order Thermodesulfovibrionales; family Dissulfurispiraceae; genus DYHD01. Next base: position 48,992 of record DAIQAO010000006.1, on the reverse strand, counting down.
AGAGGTTACATTACTTGAGCTAACAACGGCTTACTCTGTTTTTGCTACAGGTAGAAAGATAACTCCGATTTCCTATGAAAAAATAATGAGTAGAGAAGGGATAATCTTAGAAGAAATTTTACCTTATTCAGAAGAAATCCTTTCACCGGAAACCACTGAAGGCATGAAGATTCTTTTGAGAAGTGTTGTGGAAGAAGGGACGGCTCAAAGGGCTAAAGAACTCGATAGAAAGGTTTATGGTAAAACTGGGACAACCAACAACTTCTCAGATGCATGGTTTATAGGTTTTGATGACAGGCTTGTAGTAGGTGTCTGGGTCGGCAGAGACAATCATAAACCTATAGGTCAAAGAGAAACAGGAGCTTCGGCAGCCCTGCCGATATGGATAGAGTTCATGAAAAATATATACTACTATTAATTTTCACTTTTGAATCCGTAAACAAATAAATTTTTGGCAAGAAATCTAAAAAGCTACAAAAAATCAACAAGTTTGATAAATCCAAAAGCGGCGGTAGAAAAAACATTGGAAACAATTAATTTGACAATGGGAATGGATTTGAGCGGCTTTCACCATCACAAAAGACTCACCACGATGGTGAGGCGTGATGGTGACCTCGGAGGAAGGCGAGGACGTCTTCCGAGAATGAGTAAAAAACTATTCCCATTGTCAGAAAAAGGTTCTATCTCTATTTTGTGTATAAAATGGCTTGAGAAGGATTTTCATACGACACCTTTATAAAAATAAATTTATGGGGTTTTGTCAAAAGCCCTTGTTTTGAATAAGGAGAAAATGTAATTCTAAAGTAAAATTACCAAATTAAAAAATCTTGAAGCAGCCTTCCCTATTGATATTATTGAAAAACAAGCTGGTGATAGGACGCACTGCAATCAGGATTTTTGATCGGAGAAGTTAAAATATGCTGGTAAAATTGACTGATGAAAACTATGACGATGTTCTACATAAGGCTGCAAATGTTCTTATAAGCGGTGGGGTAATTGCTTATCCTACAGAGACGCTTTATGGTCTCGGCGCCAAATATGATGTTGAGCAAGCCCTTGAAAAAATTTTCTTGCTTAAAAAAAGACCTGAAGAAAAAAGTCTGACTCTGATAACAGGTGAGTTAGTCCAATTGCCTTTGATTGTTGAATTCATACCTCCTATCGCACAAGAATTGATGAGCAGTTTCTGGCCTGGCCCATTAACCTTGGTGTTTAAAGCCAAAAAGGGCATTCCAAAAGGGATTGTGTTAAATGATACAGTAGCGGTTAGAATACCTGGAGATTCATTCGCCCTAAGACTGGCAAGAGCAGTTCCCTTTCCTTTTACTGCAACAAGCGCAAATATATCCAATATGCCGGCTGCTCAGGATGCCCACACAGTAGTAAGCTATTTCGGAGATAAACTGGACTTGATTATTGACGGAGGCAAAACACCTGGAGAACCACCCTCAACAATTGTTGATGTTACCGGGCAAGAAGCAAAGGTAATAAGACAGGGTGCTATTGAGATAGAAAGGTTTTTGAAGGAAAAACTTTTCGGACGGCTCTAAAAAAACACTAATTCAGATAGCACATCGACAGAAATATAAATAATGGCGGTGCAGGGATTTGAACCCCGGACACTGCGGATATGAGCCGCATGCTCTAACCAACTGAGCTACACCGCCAAAGTTTATTATTATAACAAAGAGCTATTTTCAAAGACAATCTCATTAGTTGCCCATTCGTCAATTGACAGAAAAAGTCTTTTTTGATATTCTCATAAAACGATGAAAAGATTTTCGTTCGCCATCTTTTTGCTCCTATTTTTCCCTGCCCTTGCATTCGCCGGCTTTGATATGAAAGGCTTGCAGCCATTGCCTCCATTTGGGGTCTTTTCCACATTGAGTGCTGAAAGTCTCAAAAGGAATGAGATTGGTATGGGGCTTGGGATTGAGAAATCTGCTGAACCTAATTTCAGTCGCACATATTTGCAAATTGCTTATGGATTGCACAACAGGCTTGAGTTTAACATAACCTTACCATATATCTTCAATTTTCATAACGGTTCTGGTTTTGAGGATTTCACAATGGGCGTCAAACACCGCCTCAGAGGCGAGAGCAAGTATTTGCCATCCCTTGCCTACATCCTAATGGTTTCTCCAAACTCGGGGAAAAATGAATTTTCCACAGAGGGCAGTATAGGAGGGGGGCTCATTTTGACGAAAAAGGTTGGGCCCTTTAAGGGGCATATGAATTTCCTTTATACAAAACCAGGTGATTCAAACCTGAAAGACCAATATCTATTAAACATTGGCAGCGAACTCGCAATTACTCATAACTCGAAAATTTTAGCAGAAATTGCCGGGAGAAAAAATTATACAAAAAATAAACTCGACCTGCTTGAATGGAGATTAGGTTATCGGGTAGCTACAACTGATAATACTTATACCACTATTGGAGCTGGTTTTGACATCAAGAACAGAACGCCGGATTACAGACTTATGTTTTCAATAAGCATTATTCTTCCTAAGGAAAAAAAGACAGTTCATACAATTTATGAATGATTTTAAGTCTTTTTTGCTCACCAGATTATGCTCCAATTAATAAATCAGAAAATTTTGTCAAATGAAAGGCTTAGCAGGGTTGAGGCTCTGGAGTTATTCAGAACTGATGACATATTTACTGTAGGCAAGCTTGCTAATCTTATGGCAGAGAAAATCAACGGCAAGAAAGTTTATTATATCCTCAACCGTCACATAAATCCCACGAACATCTGCGTCAACAGGTGCAAGTTCTGCGCCTTCAGCCGTTCAAAAGATGAGCAAGGGGCTTATGAACTAACGATTGAAGAGATTGTTGAAAAATTATCTAAAGCGGAATCAGAAAGTGGTAAACCTCTTAGAGAAGTTCACATAGTAGGTGGTCTTCATCCTGACTGGCATTTTGATTACTATCTCAGAATGATTTCTACAATTAAAAAGCACTTCCCATCAATAGCTATTAAAGCTTTCACGGCTGTTGAGATTGATCATATGTCGAAAATTAGCGGACTCGATATTGAGAGAACTCTTCTTGAACTCAAAAAAAGCGGACTTGATATTATGCCAGGTGGCGGTGCCGAGATTTTTTCATCAAAGGTAAGGCAAAGATTATGTCCAGAAAAGATAACTGGTGAGAGGTGGCTTGAGATTATGGAAACTTCTCATAGACTAAATATCAAAACCAATGCAACCATGCTTTATGGTCACATAGAAGGTTTAGAAGACAGGGTTGACCATTTATTGAGGCTGAGAGAACTCCAGGATAGAACTGGTGGTTTCCAGTCCTTTATTCCCCTTGCATATCACCCAAAAAATACCGAAATCGGCGGAAATTATTCATCAGGCATTGACGATTTAAGAACTATAGCAGTAAGCAGGTTGGTTCTCGACAACTTCGACCATATAAAGGCTTATTGGATAATGCTTGGCGAGAAAATCTCTCAAGTTGCTCTGCTCTTTGGGGCAGATGATATAGACGGCACTATAATTGAAGAAAAGATAACTCACTCAGCAGGTGCCACGAGTAGGGAAGGCATGGATAGAGAACAACTAATTTACCTTATCAAAAAAGCCAATAAAATACCTGCAGAAAGAGATGCCTTCTACAACGTAATTTCTGAGTCGTGATAGAATAATAGACAGCTTCAAAATCTCAGGTTATAAATTAAAGCTTGATAGGCGAGGAATTAATTAATCCCAAAATCGAGACCCAAAAGACCATACGGAACTGACTGCTACTCAGAAAATATCTGAGATTTATTTCAAAGCTAATTTGGGAATCTTTCTAATCGTATAAATAGAGAGTTTATTAAAAAGCTCATCAATCCCACACTCAAGGGCGGTGGTGTCTATAAAATCTCCACTAACCCCTCCTTTACAAAGGGTAACATTCCCTCATTCCCCCTAGAAAAAGGGGATGAAGGGGAATTTTGTTTTTCCTATTCCAAGTTCTTTTCTTAAGTCATTATGCGATTTCCATTTCTTATTCTTACGCCTCAATTCTATAGCGGCCGCCAAAACAGCTGATACCTTGATGCTTTTATAGCAATTCTTTTCTTACCATGTTTTAACACATCCTCATAATTAGTATTTAGTTTAGAAAAGTAAACCCTTAACCTTTGTTTTAAGATCAATTTTTAGGGTAATAGGGATTTATCATTGTGTGACTACATCCCTGAGAGACTTCGTGTCCCGAACAGCACATTTGTAAGGTTAGTTCTTGAAGTTTCTGGGACATTAATAGCTCGATGTTTTCTTTTACAGTAGAGGCATCAGCTTTGAAAACCTTGATACCCATAAGATTTAAGCCATTCAAAGCACCCGGCCCAATTCCCCCTACAACAACAGCATCTACGCTGTGATTATCCAACGCCTTTAAAGGATTACAGGCACCATGTGCATGATGCTGATCTTTATTTGTGATTATCTTTAAATCGGCGTTGTCAGTTTCAACTAAAAGGAAAGCCGGCGCTGAGCCAAAATGACCAAAAACCTCGCTTTCCACCCCCTCAAATTTTAAGACAGGAAAACACACCTTCATAACTATTCCTCCTTTTTTGGTAACTCTACTCGTAGAGCTTTGCCTTTCAGAAGACATTCGGCAATTTTTCTATGCGCCTGCTGCAATATTCTTCCGAATGTCTGGCGTGAAATCTTCATTTTTAAAGCGGCTTCTTCATGATAAAACCCTTCATAATCTGCAAGCCTTATTGCCTCCATTTCATCCATCTCAAGAGAGATTTCTTCGAGGTCTCTTAAAGGGATGCCTTTGGGTTTAAAATATGTAGTATCAGGATAGCACTCTATACATCTGTATTTTTTAGGTCTCGGCATACTTTAATTATAAGCATATGCTCATAATTAAGTCAACAAAAGCAAGGTAATTGAAAAACAGGGGGAAAGTAAGAATTCAAAATAAGGGGTATTATTTAAAAAAACAAGCTGACCCAATTGCAGACTGCAATAATAAAAAGGCTAAAGCAAAAACACTCGAAAATCTCACCCCAATAGAAGACCTCTCAATATAAAATTCTATCCCCCAGAAAATTTGTTGTGCAAAAATGAAAATTTTTAAAATATGAATGTTTATTTTTCAATAACTTATGAAATTAAATTGATAAAGTCGGGGAAATAGGCTATATGTCAATATCATAAAACATCATGAACGCCCGGCGTTCATGGCATCATATACACCAGGGAGTTCATAGGAACTTCACAGCCAGCTTACCGCCCCTTCAGTTTGCCCGTTTCACCCACGATGCCTGAGAAAATTGCTTTATGTATCCAAGAATCTCCTAACATGAAATTTTTCAACGAGAGATCTGTTCGTCGTCATTTGTTTTAGAATTTTAATGAAGTAAGCAAAAAGGGGGCGCCCATTACATAGGTAATCTACAATTCATATTGTAAAGAAAATGATTTCTGAATCTTCACGTCCTTCACGCCTGCAACAGCCCTGATGGATGTTTCAAGTTCCCTTTTAATCTCTTCTTTAAGTATTTGCGGGACTGTTAAACTCGCATAAATTACGCCCTCTTGCGCTGAAACTTCTGCGTCGGGATATTTTTCAACCAAGCTAAGCTTTACTAAGGCAGCCAGATACAGGTCTTCAACCATTTGTTGAGATGCAGGGGTAGTCTCAAAGGTTTTTAGATTGACTGTGCTGTGAATTATATCGACTGCATCATCCGGAGAAAGCTTGGCAATGTTGACCACCAGATCATATAATTGAGGGTCGCGTGTATCCATACCATAAAAATATTGACCCCACTTAACCCTTTCCTCATCCAATTTTTCAAGAAATTTAATCGCTTCCTTTCTTGAGATGTCCTCCTTAGACATTACAAGCTTTATGCGGTCTTCAAGTTTGGCGATTATACGAACTTTCAGGGCATGAGGCACATTTCTGACAAAGAAATGCCCAGCGAAACCGTGATAGACAATATTGTTCTTTCTAAACTGCTTGAGAAGGGCTACTTCAATAAATGCACGATATCTTTCCTTGCCGTAAATAAACCTGCCTAATACCGAAGGTGCATTGTAAACAGCCTGCAAAAGCATGACCTCTGGCACATTAAAATCTTCTGAGGCTTGCAGAATAACTTCCCTTGAAATACATTCATACCCCAATTTTTTAGCAAGTTTCTCTGCTACTTCCTTGCCCCTGCTATGAGAACCCCTTGAAATGGTAATAATTGCCATAATATACCTCCTTAAGTTTTATTAATGACTAACTTAAAAGAACTTTTGCTAACGCTTATAGCAAAAATTCAGCTTCCCCGACAGAGACTCTTTAACCTTCTTAGATGATTGTGTAGAGCTTTAACTCTCTCTGCCTCTTAATTAAAAACTATACACATAACATACAAAAAAGCAATTGGGAAAAGGCATATAAAATAGTTATTTTAAATTTTAGAGTAAGAGTATTTTCTGGGGAACAACATAGGGAGATTTATCTAATGCTCGGCAATAAAAGTTGTGGCAATTATCTGATGTAATAGCCAGATACTCTCCAGTAGCCGTCTTTCTCAAGCATTAAAATAGCGGTCTCTAATGCCAACTTCTTGTTCGCAAAGGATGTCAAGAACTTAATGACTACATATTCTCCATCAGGAGCGCCGGGCAGGGAGGTTTTATACTGCTTGATTTCCACCTCTCTCGATATTACCTTGCCAAGAGGATGTCTCATTGTGTTTAGTGACTGCTGCCACTGTTTTTCTGGAACAAAATTCTTAAAATATGTGGAAGCCTTTTGCCAGCTTTCCGCATAATTGCCAGAGTCAACTAATGAGAGCCAATTTTTGGCTGCAATCAAAGCAGTCTTTTCCTTTTCTTTTTCATGAGCCGATGCAAGGTTGTCCCATAGAGATAAGGATATGATAACTAAGCAAATAATGTAACGTCTCATAGAGTCTCCTTCAAAAGTGTTCAAAAAAAGTAATTTAACCCTGCAACTTCATTTCACTGTTTTTTATGACCTTTTATTTCATCCAATAAGGCTTCTAAGAGGTTACCTTCGGCCACTTTCTTTATAACCTCGCCCTTGCGGAAGAGGATGCCCATTTTCTTACCTCCTGCTATCCCAAAGTCAGCCTCCCGAGCCTCTCCTGGCCCATTAACGACGCAGCCCATTACTGCAACCGTTAGAGGTTCTTGTATATCTTTTATTGAAGCTTCAACCTGTTGGACAAGATCCATGAGATTAATTCTACACCTTCCACAGGTTGGGCAGGAAACTATCTGAACGCCTTTTTTCCTCAAACCTAAAGATTTTAGTATCTCATAACCAACCCTCACCTCTTCTTCAGGAGGTGCTGTAAGGGAAATCCTGATAGTATCTCCAATACCTTGAGAAAGCAGTATCCCAAGCCCAACAGAGCTTTTTATTATCCCGCTTGAAGTCGGTCCTGATTCTGAAATCCCGATATGCAGAGGATAATCATATTTGGCAGAAAAGAGTCTATATGCCTCAACTGTCAACATCACATCTGATGCCTTCAAGGATACCTCTATATCAAAAAAATCCATATCCTGTAGTATTTTTAAATGCCTTTCAGCACTCGCAAGCATTGCCTGAGGAGTGGGATGCCCATATTTTTTGAGAAGTTCTTTTTCTAATGACCCTGCATTGACCCCGATTCTTATTGGAATAAACCTTTCTTTTGCAGCTGAGATAATTTCTTTGACCTTCCACTTCGCCCCGATATTGCCGGGATTGATTCTTATTTGATCAACTCCTTGATTTAATGCCTCCAACGCCAGTTTCCAGTGGAAGTGTATGTCAGCTATAACAGGGATGGAAACCGATTTTTTAATAACCCCAAGATTTAATGCAGCTTCGACGTCAAACGTTGCTATCCTGACGGCTTCACAGCCTGCAGCCTCAAGTGAGAGAATCTGCTTTATTGTGGCGTCAGCATCCCTCGTGTCAGTCTTTGTCATGGTCTGGACGGATATCGGGTTGCTGCCTCCGACGGGAAGATTACCGACATTGATAACCCTAGTTTTCCTTCTAACAAGCATTTTCTATCCCTCATTCATTGTCATCTGGCATGCTCCTGACCTTTCTTATTGCTGCATTGTGTTCAGCTAATGTCCTGGAAAAAATATGGGTTCCGTCCTTCCTTGAAACAAAAAAGAGATAAGGCACCTGTGCTGGATAAAGAGCTGCTACTATCGATTTTATTCCCGGCGATGCGATAGGTCCAGGAGGAAGTCCTGTGATAATATATGTGTTGTAATGTGTCCGATTTTTCAAGTCCTGAAGTGTAATCTTGCTTCCATGTGCCTTTATTCCATAAATAGCTGTGGGGTCAGCCTGCAAAGGCATATTCAACCTAATTCTATTGTGATACACTCCTGAGATGATAGCTCTTTCTTCATCAACAACAGCCTCTTTTTCGATTATAGATGCAAGGGTTAAAACCTGATTTTCTGTCCAGCCTAATTCCTTCTCTCTCTCTTTGAGTTTGCCTGAATATTCCTTTTTTAGTTTATTTACCATAATTCTAACTACAAACTCTGACGTAGCACCTTTTGGAACTCTATAAGTTTCTGGAAACAGATAGCCTTCGAGGCTGGGCGCATTTATATTGAATGAATCGAGAATTTGTTTGTCTTTAGAAAGCTCAAGGAACCTTTCAAGCCTCACCAAACCCAAATTTTCAAGCTTTTTGCCAATCTCAAGAAGGCTGTCACCCTCGTTTATCGTAAGATTATATTCGATAACTTCTCCTTTTAGCAGGTTCTTAAATGCCTGCCATGGATTGAGCCTACCTTTGAATAGATAAAAGCCCGCCCTGATTTTCCTATCTAAGCCATATATCTTGCCTATTATCAAAAATATAATTTTATCCTTGATAAGACCTTCATCTTCTAAAATTGTGAGAGCTTGTTTATAAGTGGCTCCGAAAGGTATCTCAATTTCAATCTGGGAGTCTTGAGAGATAGCAGGGGCTAATAGCTGAATGCTCAAATAAGCCGAGAGGCAAATAAATAGCATAAAAACTGATAAAAGCAATTTTGTTTTCATAGGTATAAAAGTCTTGATAATCCTTAATTATAACATTTAACCTTAAAAATACTTTTAATTCCTGCTTAAAACCGAATTTTTGTGAGAGAAAGTTAATATTGCGAGCGGAGCGAAGCAATCTCGCCCTTCCTGATGAGACTGCCACGACCCCTACGGGTTCTCGCAATGATTTATAAATCAATAGGTTTATGATCCTACCGCTATTTTAGGGGCATGGGTAGGCACTTGTGAGACTTTAATATTTAGTTTTGCAATATTGGAAGTTGAGACTTCCGCTTCGTCTTCAGCCTCCTTGAGGTTACCTGTGGCTTTGGCAAAGCAATAGCATCATATCCCTCTGATTGCAAAGGTATAGTAAGAATTTATTTTGGACGGATATGAACACGCCTATATGGCTAAGACCTTAGGGAAAGGCACATTATGCCTACTATTTCAAAAGAAAAACAGGCGGCAAGCAAAAGTGCCTGCCGCCTTTACTCAAAAACGAGTCTATTTCGGCGCAAATATTTTTAATACATGTCGCCCATGCCGCCGCCCGGCATCGCAGGCATTTTCTTATCTTCTTCAGGAATTTCTGTTATCATCACTTCGGTTGTAAGCATAAGTCCTGCAACAGATGCGGCATTAAGCAGCGCCCAGCGCGTGACCTTTGTCGGGTCTATAATGCCAGCCTTCAGCATGTCGGTGTATTCTTCCTTATAGGCATCAAATCCGAAATTAATGTCGGCTGATTCCTTTATCTTCTCAACTATAGGGGAGCTTTCCATCCCAGCATTGAATATTATCTGCCTTATCGGCTCTTCCAATGCCCTTTTGACTATCTTGACGCCAATCTGGAGGTCATGTTCAAGATTGAGGTTCTCAAGTGCTTTAAGGCATCTAAGGAGCGCAACTCCTCCACCTGGTACGATTCCTTCTTCGACAGCCGCCCTGGTTGCATTGAGCGCATCTTCAACCCTTGCCTTTTTCTCTTTCATTTCAGACTCTGTTGCAGCTCCGACATTAATTACTGCAACTCCGCCCACTAATTTTGCAAGCCTTTCCTGCAGCTTCTCCCTGTCATAATCAGAGGTGGTTTCATCAATCTGAGTTTTAATCTGCCTGACCCTACCCTGAATGGCAGCGTGGTCGCCCGCGCCTTCGACAATGGTGGTGTTTTCCTTTTCAATATTGATTTTCTTAGCCTTTCCTAAATCTGTGAGTTTAACGTTCTCGAGTTTAAGGCCAAGCTCTTCTGATATAACCGTTCCGCCTGTAAGAATCGCAATATCTTCAAGCATTGCCTTTCTTCTGTCGCCAAAGCCAGGGGCTTTAACGGCGCATACCTGAAGTGTCCCGCGAAGCTTATTTACTACGAGGGTAGCAAGGGCTTCACCCTCAACATCTTCTGCTATAATCATTAAAGGTTTGCCCATCTTGGCAATCTGCTCTAAAATAGGAAGGAGATCTTTCATGCTCGAAATCTTTTTGTCATGAATAAGCAAAAACGGATCCTCTAATACGCACTGCATTCTCTCGGGGTCTGTTATAAAATATGGTGATATATATCCCCTGTCGAACTGCATTCCTTCAACAATTTCGAGGGTAGTAGCCATGCTTTTTGCCTCTTCAACGGTTATAACTCCATCCTTGCCAACCTTCTCCATCGCCTCGGCTATAAGCTCACCTATTGACGGGTCGTTATTAGCAGAAATAGTCCCAACCTGAGCTATTTCCTTCTTTTCTGCGACAGGTTTGCTCATCTTTTTGAGTTCTTCGACTACAACCTCCACAGCCTTATCCACACCCCTCTTAATATCTATTGCATTAGCGCCTGCTGTTACATATTTCATTCCCTCTTTATAAATCGAATAAGCAAGGACAGTAGCCGTTGTTGTACCATCTCCTGCCACATCAGAGGTTTTCGAGGCAACTTCCCTCAGAAGCTGTGCGCCCATATTCTGGTAAGGGTCTTTCAGTTCTATCTCTTTAGCTACAGTTACACCATCTTTTGTAATGTTCGGGGCGCCGAACTTTCTGTCTATTATTACATTCCTACCTCTTGGACCGAGGGTTGCTTTTACGGCATCAGTGAGTATTGTAACGCCCTTTAAAATGGAATGCCTTGCATCTTGATCAAATAAAAGTTGTTTTGCTGACATTTTCTAATCTTCCTCCTTCTTATTGAATGATACCAAGGATATCTTCTTCTTTAATGATCAAGTATTCGACGTCATTGAGTTTAATCTTTGCGCCTCCATACTTCTCAAAAAGCACGACATCGCCGACCTTCAACTCTTTAACTTCTGAGCCTACAGCCTCGACAGTCCCTTTCTGGGGTTTCTCTTTTGCTACATCAGGCACATAAATCCCGCCAGCAGTTTTCTCGAGTTCTTCTTCCGAGTATTTGACAACTACCCTTTCTTTAAGTGGTTTAATCTTCATTGATAATTAACCTCCTTTTTGAATTTGAACTTTATTAGCACTCACACTTAATGAGTGCTAATATAACTTTAATCTAAAATCGTTGGCAAGGATGAAAATGCCTAATTAAAGACATTTATTGTTATTGAATGTATATTATTACTAAATATTGATAATATTTGCATTTAAAATATAGTTATATTTCCAATATTTCCAGTGGGAAAGAAATTGCAGGAGAGTACGAATTTCCTCATTATTTAAAAAATGGATTTGGGTGCATAGGAGGCATGTCAAATCAAGTTGATCTGATTAGATGCTTTTAAATAAAGCCACAATTGTGGGTTCCCATTGCAACTCACAGCTTCTATTTTTCTCTATGAGATTTTTTAGCAATATCGGCCAGAGCTTCAATAAATTTTGGTGAGGTGTTGAGGGACTCTGTTCTTCGCAGGTTCATCCCCACTTTATGCGCCATGTCCTTGTATAACATGTCTATCTCGTAAAGGGTTTCTATATGGTCTGAGACAAAGCTTATAGGGACAACAAGAAGATTTTTGATGCCCTTTTTTGCAAGTCTGATAATCATGTCTTCTGTAGATGGTTCGAGCCACTTCACAGGTCCTGACTTACTTTGGTAAGAAATTTGGGATTCAATATTAATCCTTTTTAATATTTCATCCACAGTCCCCTTTATCTCCTGAACATAAGGGTCGCCTTCATCGATAAACTTCTTGGGGAGGCTGTGCGCACTAAAAAGCACAGGTACATTTTTGGATTTTTTACTGCCGGTAATGAAGGATTCCATACCTTTATTGATTTTTTCTATCAGCGCTTCAATGTATATGGGGTTATCATACCAAGAAGCGACAACATAAAGTCTAAAGGGTGAGCAATCAACAGTGAATGTTCGTTGATATTTTTGTGGCATGACTATCTTATTGCCCGTGATAGCAGCAAATTCTTCGATAAGCTTCTTTATGGAAGAACCTGTAGTAGCCCGCGAATAGTGAGGATAAAGGGGGATTACTATTATCTTTGTAATCCCCCTTTTATTTATCTCGGCAACTGTTTGTTCCGTCAGGGGATGCCAGTATCTCATGGCGACATATACTTTATAAAGTTCATTATTGCCATTCTCATTTAGAACCGATTCAAGTGTTGCCGCCTGCCGTAGTGTAATGTCGGCAAGGGGTGATTTCCCGCCAATCAGTTCATAGGCAGCGAGGGTTTTCTTGAGCTTCATTTTTATTATCAGTGAGGCAATAGATTTCTGAAGAAAAGATGGACCAAGTTTGATTATATCTCTGTCAGCAAAGAGATTTTGAAGAAATGGCTTTACTGATTCCAATGAATCAGGCCCACCCATGTTTAATAGAACAACAGCCTTCACACATCACCTCCCCACCTTTCGTATAAATCGTTTTTTATCCCGAAAGAGTCTAAAATTTTTCCTACGAGAAAATTTATAATATCATCCATAGTTTGCGGTTTATGATAAAAGGCTGGAACAGGTGGAGCTATAGTTACCCCCAATCGCGCAAGTTTTAGCATATTCTCCAGATGTATTGCGCTAAAAGGCATCTCACGGGGACAAATTAGGAGCTTTCTTCCTTCCTTAATTGTTACATCAGCAACTCTTTCTATTAGGTTTGAGGCATAACCGTTAGCTACAGCAGAAAGGGTCTTCATTGAACAGGGAACTATTAACATCCCTGCTGATATGAAAGAACCGCTCGCTACAGGTGCCCAAATATGAGTGTCCCTGTGAAGAAAGACCTTTTTAGCAGGAAATTTTTTTTCTATCCAATCTTCTGGTTTTTCTGTCAGGCTGATGCCTATTTCACTCCGAATTACCACTAGTGCGGCTTCAGACAGTATAAGATGAACCACCGAATTTTTACACAACTCCTCAAGAAGCCTAATACCTAAAATAGAACCGCTCGAACCAGTTATAGCCAGAATATATCTTTCCATCCATTTATTATAACTCAACTTTCTTAACAAAAATATTTAGCCTCACAGATAGCTATTAGAAAAGCTATTTCAAAATTTTGTAATCAACGAGTTTGATTCAATTTTTGCTCTGTCATCTCAATCTATTTAATAAAAAATTAATTCTTCCTTAATAATCCTGTAACCAAAAAGTTTTATCTTATCAATGACTATGAATACAAAGGGATTCACCAAAGGTAAGTAGTGCTGTTATGTGATTTCCACATACACACAAAATACTCAGACGGTTCAGTTGAGCTGAGAAGGGCTATTGACCTTTTTGGGCAGGCTGGCTTTGATGTTATCGCCATAACAGATCATGTGGTCAACGGGGATAATTCTATTGGAAAGCTCGCTCACAAATTGAGACTCTCGGTAACAGCAAAAAATTTTGATGAATACATAGCAAGCATCAAAGACGAGGCTGAAAGGGCATGGAATAAGTACGAAATGCTCGTGATCCCGGGAGTAGAGATAACAAAAAATCATCTTTCAACAGATAAATCAGCCCATATTTTGATCATTGATATTAAGGAATTTATACCTGCCTGTCTGAACTATGAGCAGATCTTTCTTGAGGCAAAGAGGCAGGACGCCCTCGTAATAGCCTGCCACCCCCATCACACCTCTGACATTAGCAGGGACACCCTTTTTCTTTGGAACAACAGGGATAAATACGCCAAATACATTGACGCATGGGAAATAGCCAACAGGGATGATGTCTTTAATGTAATAAGCCTCAAGAAATTTCCCTATATAGCAAACAGCGACTTTCACCGGACAAGGCATCTGTATTCATGGAAGACGCTGCTTAACTGCGACAAAACCGCTGCTTCCGTGAAGCAATGCATAAAAAATAACAAGGGTGTAGCAATAACAATCTTCAGGAACTAAAAGGAGGATGAAGAATGGAGATATTTTATTTTTTTGCAGCGCTGGCGTTACTGGGTCTTGCTGCTTATGTTTTGCAGATATGGGCAGTCCGTTCATGTTTAATGCGCAAAGAGAGTTGCTCTCCGCAATCGACAATAGCTAATCAGAGATTACCTGAGTGGCATCCTGTCTCAATACTCAAGCCGCTAAAGGGGCTCGATGATAATCTATTTGACAACCTCGCCAGTTTTTGCACGCTTGATTACCCACAGTATGAAATCATATTTTCTCTACAGGACTGGAATGACCCTGCACATAAAGTAGCGCGCAAAATAAAAGATAAATATCCTGATAAAGACATATCAATAATAGTTGAACGGTGCAATACAGGTCTAAACCCAAAAATCAATAACCTGCTTACAGCCTATAAATACTCGAAATATCCCTATATACTTATCAGCGACAGCAATGTGATGGTTGAAGATGGTTATCTTAAGGCAATATTTCGGCATATGCAGAATTCTGATGTAGGACTCGTAAGCAATGTAATAAGAGGCGTCAGGAGCCGTTCCATTGGTTCAATACTTGAGAATCTTCACATGAATTCGTTTATTGTCGGGAGCGTGTGTTTCTTAGATAGGTTTTTAAAAATGCCCTGTGTTGTTGGCAAGTCCATGCTGATGAAAAAGAGCGATCTTGAGGAAATTGGGGGTTTTGAAGCCGTCAAGGATGTTCTTGCGGAGGATTACGTAATCGGCAAAAAAATGCAGAAGAGGGGCAAGAAGGTCATTCTCTCAAATCATCTGATTAACAATGTAAACGAATATTGGGGTCTCAAGAAGTTTATCAACAGGCACACAAGGTGGGGCAAACTCAGATGGAAACTCGGTGGCGCAAAGTATTTCTCGGAATTATTGGGGAACCCAGTATTTCTGTCGTGCCTACCGTTGATTTTTTGCGAAGCTACGACAGCAGTTTTAGCCTTCGCTGTCATTGTTTCATTGATTAAAATCATCGGAGATTTCTATATCGGGAGAATAACCAATGCTGATCTGAACCCCATTTTTTATACACTGTCGCCGCTGAAGGATTTGATAATAGGCATTTTCTGGTTTATACCTTTATTCAGCAATAAGATTGTATGGAGAGGCAATAAGTATATAATCGGGAAAGATACGATTCTAACTGAATATAAGAATAACCGGGATGCATCCTGGAGGGTAAGATTTGTATCAATGATCAGGGAAAGGTTTGCTTAAAACTGACTAAAACACCTTGAAAAATTTAGAATGGAGGTAATACAAGCGCTATGACAAAGGTAATAATAACAGAAGGCGAGGTATTTTGTCCTTACTGCAATATTGAAGAAGATGTTTGCATGGCTTCACTAAGCGGACTGAGTTTTACACAACTCGGTCAATCACGATATTGTTCAGATGACGACTATGACGAGTGTCCGTTTTTTCTGTCCAAAAAACTCAGAAAGGCTTGATGCCTTCTTGAGTAGCGGAAAAAGAGCTTGCCCTATATTGGCGATAGAAAGAACTGCTTCGGGATTTTTATCATCGACGGATCTTATATTATATTCGCTTTCATGCCCGTCCAAAATGAATTCTTAGATACTTGCAATCAGAGAGATATGATGCGATTTCTGGAGCCAAAGCCGCGGGTAATCTCAAAAAGGCTGAAGACGAAGCGGAAGCCTCAACTGCCAAAATTGCAAAACTAAGTATGAAGTCTGTCAAAGGCTTACTCATGCCCCTAAAATAGCGGTAGGATCATAAACCTATGGATTTGCAGGTCATTGGGAGAACCCGTAGGGCTCGTGGCAATCTCACCTGAAAAAAGAGAGATTGCTTCGCTCCACTCGCAATGACGAGGCTTATCGCTATTTTAGGACATGGACGAAGGTAGTTCTTTGGCAAAGAAATCGTCTCATATCCCTGCTTGAATATTATTTTGGACTCCTGTGATTCGCTTTATTTTTTACACGCAATAATTTTGCCAAAATCTGATTAACCTTCTTTCATTAAGGTGTCATATAAAAACCCTTCGCCAGCCCTTCCTATCTATCTTATTAACTTTGTAAAGCTGTGTAGTTTTATCGCTAATTTGGGCTTTCTATGGCTATTTTGGGATATTGGTTTAAGATTAAATTACTCAAAAATTCCGACTTTTTATTAGATACGAATAATATGTAGCAGCAGCCGTCGGCTTCCGTTCCAGAGTATCAAAATCAACCTTATACAGACCGAATCTCGCGTCAAGTCCTTGAAGCCACTCATAATTATCGATTAGTGACCAGTAGAAATAACCCCTTACATCAATACCTTCTTTGATGCATTTTTCGATCATGTCCACATGCTGTTTCATAAATCTTATCTTCTTTTCTGATTCATGGGTTGCGATTCCATTTTCGGTAATTATCAATGGGACCTTCAGTTTAGAGGCATACCTCAAAACCTTTGTAATTCCGTAAGGATGAATTTCCCATCCAACGTCAGTAAGTCCATGTCCATCAATATCTCTGTGCCTTACTTCTATGCACATTTTTTTTAAGGGGTTGAAGCGCATGTGAACCCTTGTGTAATAATTAACCCCGAAAAAATCCAGCTTGTCTTTTATTGGGAGTTCAATTTCAACCTCCCTTCTGAAGGGAAATTTAATTCTCATTACTCCTGTTAAAAAGGCATCCAGCAAAGAGTGGTTATAAACATATTTGCCGATTTTAGCGATCGCCCTGTCGAAAGGATTCCACCTGCGCCACGGTGCGAAGGCTGCCATGTTATGAGCAATGCTAACCATCGCCCCAGGGACTTTAGAATGAATAATATCATAGGTTCTGGCATGGCAAATAAAGATATTTTTAAGGGCCCTAAGGGATAAAGATGTATCCCTTATTCCGGGAGGCATGCATCCTTCCAGATATCCACCCAAAATAAGCACATAAGGTTCATTGAAGGTAATCCAGTATCTCACACCTTTGATTTTTGTTACTATCTTTTCCGCAAAAGCTAAAAATTTTTCTATTGATATTTCATTATGCCACGGGTATTTTTTGATGAACCACAAAGGGTGTGTGAAGTGGTGTATTGTTAGCATAGGTTCAATATTGTTCTCCAAGAGAATATCAATAATTTCCTGATAATGCGCTATTGCTTTGCCGTCCCATATGTTTTCCCTCGGCTGGATTCTGCTCCATTCGAGGGAAAAACGGTAGGCATTCAACCCCAATTCTTTGAGCAGTTGCAAATCTTTTTTGTAAAGGGTGTAATGATTCGTTATGTCAGGATTTGAGCTTAGTATAGAGTCCCATGAAGCCCAATCGGCATCCAGAGAACCTTCAAGCTGAAAAGCCGAAGTAGCAACACCCCAAAGAAAATTTCCTTTCAATCTACCTCCTTCACGATGATAATGATCTGTAAATAGCGATAAAAGGTTGTCATTGAAACCCGGAGCAAAGCGAAGGGGCACCCTTCGGCAAGTTCAGGATGACATCATAAAAATTGCTCAAACCCCTTGGGTTATAGAAATGACCTTTAAATTAAAGATGTTTTTCTATCGCTTTTTTACGGCAATGAGAAAACAAAGTTTTGTTTAACTCTGCACGTGTATTTTTTCCCAGGATAGATACTAATTTGAATTTCTATTATTTACTTATAGAAATTACAGAAATATTACAAAAAGATTAAGTTTTTATTAACCTTTTGTGAGAGATTAAAGGATACAATAGCATTTTTTAGAATCACAACACCCCCTATTCTGACTTATCGTTTTTAAAGCACTTTTTGGTTCTATCGCTGAATTCGCCTTATGTTAAGGGCATTTATTATCAACTGATCCGATATGATAAAATATACGTTAAAAAATCGGAGGTATTAATGCCTGACACTTTTGAAAATGCTGCCTCATGCTGGAAAGCGATAATGGCTAATGTTTCACAAGGAAAGGAACTTTTGCCCATAATAGAGGACTTTGCAAGAACTAACAATTCCCCGTCAGAGATTGTTTTTGGCACATCTGGATGGAGGGGTGAAATAGGGACAGACTTCACATTCAATAATCTAAGGGTGGTAACCTCTGCAATTGTAGAGCTTTTTAAAAATTCTGATAAGGAGGTTATGCAGGCAATCGGAGTCAATGACTTCGAAGGTATCAAAAAATCTGGCATTATTGTCGGGCATGACAACAGGTTTTTGGGTCCAGATTTTGCGATAGAGGTTCTTGGTATTTTGCAAAAAGCAGGCATCAGGACATGGTATGCAGGCGAAGCTACAACACCTGAATTTTCTACAGGTATCGAGATGCTTAAGGCAGCTTGCTCGATAAATTTAACTCCTTCACACAACCCTGCAAATTATGGTGGTTTTAAGTTCAATCCTTCAGACGGGGGGCCTGCAGGTCCAGAAATAACTAAAAAAATTGAGGGTATAGCGAATGAAATGATGAAGACAAAACCCCTAATTGCTCCTGTTAAGCCAGAAAAAATAGATAAAATAGACCTGACCGAACTTTATATCAAATATATCAATGAGCGCAAAACCCTTGACGTTCAAAGGATAAAAGATTTTATAAACAATGAAGACTGCTTGATATGCATTGACAATGTGCACGGTTCAACAAGGGGTCGCATACAGCGGATTCTCGGTGAGAGCAACAAGATTAAATATTTGAGGACTGATGACGATTATCTCTTTGGGGGCATAGCACCTGAGCCATCGGAAAAGAACATGGAAGGTGTCGAGAGGGTTTTGAGACAATCAAATGCCCGCTTTAAGGCTGGTTTTATCCTTGACCCTGACGGAGACCGTATCAGATATGCCGACGGAAATATTCAGATACCTATGAATTACTTTGGGGCAATGGCTTTCCATTTTCTCCATGTCTTTAAAGGCATCAATGGTGTTGTAGCCAAGTCTGTGGGAACAAGCAATTTCGTAAATGCCATAGCGTCGAGACTCGGAATTCCCGTAATTGAAACACAGGTGGGCTTTAAAAACTTCAGGCAATATATGAGCAGGTCTTCTGAAAGAAGGGCTATCGTAGCTTTTGAAGAATCAGACGGTATTTCAGCCTACAATCATACCCTCGAGAAAGACGCAATTTTTGGGCTTCTCCTTGCAATAGAGATGATAGCGGTTACGGGTAAAAACTTGGGTGATTATTTAAAAGAATTGATGCAGGAATACGGCTACTATTATCCTGACAGGTCTGGGGTATCTGTTGACCGTTCTTTAGCAGGCAAGCCTCTGCTTAAAAAACTCAAATCAATCAGCGAAAGATATAAAAAAGGTTCATCTGTTAAAATTGGCGGTAATGATAGGATAATCATAGAGGTTATAGATGTGGACGGTATAAAGCTCGTTTTTGACGACGGTTCATGGCTTATGATAAGACCTTCCGGGACTGAACCGAAAGTGAGATTTTATATAGAGGCACGGACGATGGAAGGTAAACAAGCTGTTTTTGAAGCAGCTGAAAAAATTACTAAAGATGCTCTCTCGCAATAACTTATAAATCAGCCTTTTTGAGAGTTTAACGCCATTTTTGGGTCTGTCGTTTTGATTTCAAAAGTTGATTGCGTCTGTTATAATTAAAAATTGCTACTGAAATGAGGCTATCTTGAAACACAAAAGTTTTGCAATAGGTGTTGATATAGGTGGGACTAATATAAGGATGTCGCTCATGTCCAGAAAACACGAGGTTTTGTATAAACTCAAAGAACCTATTGGTAAAGACCCTCTCTTAACACTTCATAAATTACTCGATTCGCTTTTTAATGAATGTCCTGATGATATTATCGCAATCGGTATTGCTGTGGCTGGCATAATTGATAGAGAAAGCGGCGTGGTGGTGAAATCTCCCAATATATCTGCCTTGAACGGAGTAAATCTTGTTAAAGAGGTGTCTGAGAGGCATAAAACCCCTGTTTTAATTGAAAATGACGCCAATGCTGCTGCATATGGCGAAAAAATATCAGGTGCAGGAAGGGATTACAAAAGTTTCGTAATGATTACGCTCGGCACTGGAATCGGTGGTGGAATAGTGATTGAAAATGAACTCCTTCCAGTAGCTGCTGAAATAGGACATATCACGATTAATCACGGAGGTAACAAGTGCGGATGCGGCAATACCGGCTGCCTCGAAGCCCATGCCTCTGCTTCCGCTATTGTTGAGTATGCAATCTCGCATATAAAAGATGGAGCTGACACTATACTCAAAAACCTATATAATGGCAATTATTTCAAGGTTACAGCAGAAGATATCTATAAATCAGCCCTTGAAGGAGACTCTCTTGCTAGAGATGCCCTCCGGGATGCAGGCAGAAATCTTGGTCTAGGTCTTGCAAACGTCATTAATGTTTTTAGTCCTGAAGCAATTATACTTATGGGTGGTCTTACAGGTTCCTGGAATATTTATGTTGAACAGGCTATAAAAGAGGCATCAAGGAGGTCACTGAAAGAGCTTTTTGAGAGAACTAAAATAATTCCCTCTTATTTAGGCGACGACGCAGGGATTATAGGCTCTGCTGCTGTAGCTCTTAAGAGATTCAGTCCGACCTAAACATTTTTCAATGCCCAAAAACTTCCGTGAGGTTGTGTCACATAATATCTTTTTTAGCAACTCGACTCACTGGGCATACTTGGGAATCTAATCTTTTGAACCCAATAAAAACAGAATTATGGATAAAAAAATACGCAATTTTTCAATCATAGCTCATATAGACCACGGCAAATCCACGTTAGCCGATAGGCTTCTTGAGTTTACAGGTGCTGTCAGTCCAAGAGAGATGATGGAGCAAGTGCTTGATACCATGGACCTCGAGAGAGAAAGAGGCATTACAATAAAAGCCCACGCAGTAAGGCTGAATTACAAAGCTGATGACGGCAGCACCTATGTCTTAAACCTTATAGACACACCAGGTCATGTTGATTTTTCATATGAGGTATCGAGAAGCCTTGCATCCTGCGAAGGAAGCCTTTTAATAGTGGATGCTACACAAGGCGTTGAAGCGCAAACGCTCGCAAATGCCTATCTGGCAATTGAGCACAACCACGAAATAATCCCTATAATCAATAAAATAGACCTCCCCGCTGCTCAACCCGACAATATCAAGACACAGATTGAGGATTTCATCGGCATAGACTGCTCAGAAGCCATTCTGACAAGCGCCAAGACAGGCGTTGGAACAAAGGAAGTCCTTGATGCGATAGTTAAAAAAATACCTCCGCCTGCTGGTTCTGATACAAAGCCTCTGAAGGCGCTTATATTTGATTCATGGTTTGACAATTATCTAGGTGTTGTTGTTTTGGTGAGGGTCTTTGATGGGATGATAAAACCCGGCATGAAGATAAAACTAATGGCGGTAAACAAAGAATACGAGGTATCAAGGGTTGGTGTTTTTACACCTAAAATGTCAGATGTTTTGGCATTGTCTTCTGGTGAGGTAGGCTATGTTATAGCAACAATAAAAAATATAGCTGATACAAAAATTGGCGATACCCTGACAAATGCTCTAAACCCTGTTGAAACACCGTTACCAGGCTATAAAGAGATAAAACCCATGGTCTTCTGCGGTCTTTACCCAACAGAGCCTATTCAATATGAAGAACTGAAAAATGCACTGGGCAAGTTGAGGCTCAATGATTCTTCATTTACCTTTGAGCATGAACTCTCATCAGCTCTTGGATTTGGTTTTAGGTGTGGTTTTTTAGGACTCCTACACATGGAGATAATCCGTGAAAGACTCGAACGGGAATTCGGTCTTTACCTTATCAGCACTGCCCCAACCGTAATTTACAAGGTTTTCACTGACCCGCTAAAATATGTTTATATTGATAATCCAAGCAGTCTCCCCGATAGATTCATTAAGGTGGAGGAGCCTTATGTTAAGGTCACAATATTTACTCCCCAGAGTTATCTTGGTCATATATTTGAACTTTGTCAGGGCAAAAGAGGCGTTCAGAAAGACTTCTCATTCATAGGCAAAGAAAGAGTTATTGTTACCTATGAACTGCCATTAAGCGAGATGCTGTGGGATTTCTACGACAAGCTCAAGTCTATTTCAAGAGGTTATGCGTCAATGGACTATGAGTTTGTTGGATACAGGGAATCTGATCTCGTTAAACTCAATATACTTCTTAATGGAGAACCCGTTGATGCCCTTTCCTTGATTGTTCACAGAGAAAGGGCTTATTATAAAGGTCGTGAGATAGCCGAAAAGCTTAGGGGGCTTATACCACGACAACTCTTTGAGATAGTCATTCAGGCTGCTATCGGGGGAAAAATAATAGCAAGGGAGAGCATTAAAGCCCTCAGAAAAAATGTTCTTGCAAAGTGTTACGGAGGCGATATAACAAGAAAAAGAAAACTGCTTGAAAAACAAAAAGAAGGCAAAAAAAAGATGAAACAAATCGGACGCATAGAAATACCGCAGGAGGCTTTCCTGTCCATTCTGACGGTTAAGGAATAACAGAAAGGAAATCAGGCTAACTTAATGCAAAAGAAGAAAACAAACAAGTTATGGGAATATGCAAAGGCAATAGGATTGGCGTTGATTTTAGCGCTTTTTATCAGGGCTTACTTTGTGCAGGCATTCAAAATTCCATCTGGCTCTATGATCCCAACCCTTCTAATTGGGGATCATCTCCTTGTTAATAAATTCATTTACGGGACAAAGATACCATTTAGCGATAACAAAATAATGATTATTAAAAAACCTGAGAGGGGTGATATCATAGTTTTCAGGTTCCCCCATGAACCTGACAGGGATTTTATCAAAAGGATCATCGCTGTTGAGGGAGACACGATAGAGGGAAGAAATAAAGAGATTTTTTTAAATGGCAAGAAGCTGAACGAGCCTTATGTCCAACACACTGATATATATTTGATAAGGGGCGACAGAGAGCCGAGAGATAACTTTGGGCCCCTTACGGTACCGAAGGGTATGTATTTTGTGATGGGGGACAATAGAGACCAGAGTTTTGATAGCCGTTATTGGGGGTTTGTAAGCCATAAAGATATAAGGGGTAAAGCTTTCATACTTTACTGGTCATGGGACGATGGCGAGAAACTGCCGCGTTTTGCAAGAATCGGTAATTTAATACACTAAATTTAAACTTATGTTTACTGGATTGATTGTAGAGCTTGGCGAGGTAGTTTCATTGGAGAGAAAAGCAGAAAATGCTTCTCTCTCGATAAAATGCAGCAAGATTGTGGTAGATGCAAAAGTTGGAGACAGTATCTGCGTTAATGGTGCCTGCCTGACTGTCGTGGATATCAAGGGAAACATCATCTCCTTCGATGTATCATACGAAACTCTGAAGACTACCAATTTAGGAGGACTTAAAAAAGCCGATAGAGTCAATATAGAACCTTCGCTAAGGGCTGACTCTAAGCTCGGTGGTCATTTCGTCACAGGTCATGTTGACGGTGTGGGCAGGATCAGATCAAAAAGGATAACGGGAAATGCAATCAGAATAGAAATCGAATCACCTCTGGAAATACTAAAGTATCTTGTGGATAAGGGTTCGGTCGCAGTTGACGGCATCAGCCTCACTGTAGTTGAGGTTTTAAAAGATTCGTTTAGCGTTGTTATTATACCCCACACAGCATCTTTAACTACTATAGGGTTTAAAAATACGGGAGATACAGTAAATCTCGAGGCTGATATTTTGGGGAAATATGTAGCAAAATTTCTTAACATAAATAGTGACTCCAGTTTATTGTCAGCTCTCAAAAAATCGGGATATATCTGAGGTTTAGTAAAATCTTTTGGAGCAATCATGTCATATTTCGACTCAAAATGCCACCCTTATCCCTTCGGCAAGCTCAGTGACAGGCTTGTGGATGGGTTGATTCTCTATGGAAGCCAAGGAATTATAAAATGGGCAACCATACAAGTTTGAATTTAAATTTTATTGCATAAAGGAGGATAGATGACCATCACGGAGAAGATACTTGCTGCTCATTGTGGTAAAGAGAAGGTTTATCCCGGTGAACTCATAAATGCAAAGGTTGACCTTGTGCTGGCAAATGATATTACAGCTCCTATAGCTATACAGGAGTTTAAAAAAATTGGGGCAAAAGGTGTCTTTGATAAAAGCCGAATAGCTTTGATTCCAGATCATTTTGCCCCTCAAAAGGATATCAAGGCTGCGGAGCAATGCAGGATACTAAAAGAATTTTCTATGGAGCATAACCTTGACCTTTACTTTGAGGTCGGTAGAATGGGGGTTGAACATGCCCTTCTGCCCGAACAGGGGCTTGTTCTGCCTGGTGATGTTGTAATCGGAGCAGATAGCCATACATGCACTTATGGTGCTCTTGGGGCTTTTGCTACAGGAGTCGGCTCTACTGACGCTGCCGCTGCTATGGCAACAGGAGAATGTTGGTTCAAGGTCCCAGAGTCTATGAAGTTTATATATCGCGGGGAACTTAACAAATGGGTCGGCGGAAAGGATTTGATACTGCACACAATCGGAGATATCGGTGTTGACGGCGCTTTATACAAAGCAATGGAATTTGAGGGGGAGGCTATCAGGGCATTGCCAATGCATGGCAGGCTAACAATATGCAATATGGCTATAGAGGCAGGTGGAAAAAGCGGTATAATCGTCCCCGATTCCATTACCGAGGAATATGTAAAAGGGCGCGCAAAAAGGGGATATACTTTTTACAATTCCGATCCCGATTCGGTTTATGAAGAGGTCAGGGAATATGATTGTTCAAAGATACCACTCACTGTATCCTGCCCACACCTTCCATCAAATACAAAACCTGCCTTAGAGTTGTCACATATCAGCATTGACCAGGTCGTTATAGGTTCATGCACTAACGGAAGACTTGAAGACCTCCGAGAAGCAGCGCAGGTGATAGCAGGGAGGAAGGTGAACCCGAATCTAAGAATGATAGTAATCCCAGCTACGCAGCTTATATATAAACAGGCTATGAAAGAGGGATTAATAGAGATATTCATAGACGCAGAGGCGGTGGTCTCTACCCCTACTTGCGGTCCCTGTCTTGGAGGTTATATGGGCATTCTTTCTAAAGGGGAAAGGGCTCTGGCTACGACAAACAGAAACTTTGTTGGAAGGATGGGACATCCCCAGAGCGAGGTTTACCTGTGCAATCCTGCTGTTGCCGCTGCCTCTGCAGTGCTCGGAAGGATTGGAGTGCCTGAAGAACTAGGGCTTTGATAGGAAATCTATGTTTCTTGTTTTCTTCTTTCATTCATGATATCTTTAACTGTTTGAAAAATTATATTTAAGTGCTTTTTGCTTTGGTCAAAAAATTTAAATTTGCACATCAGGATATCGAAGTCATAAGAGATTTATACTCTTGAGGCTTTATATCTAAATCAAGGGAGGGGGCAATGAAAAAGATTGGGAAGATTTTTTTAGTGGGGTTAGTTGCTTGCTTGTTCGTATTTGCCATATCAGGATTTACACATGCCAAGCAAGCTTATAAGATTGGGGCTATTTTATCGGTAACAGGTGCTGCATCGTTCCTTGGAGAGCCAGAGAAAAATACCCTGATCATGCTCCAGGAACAGATTAATAAAGCTGGTGGAATAAACGGGACGCCTATTGAGGTTATCATTGAAGACTCCAAAAGCGATGAAACTCACGCTGTCCTTGCAGCAAAGAAACTGCTTGAGAAAGACAATGTGCTCGCTATTGTAGGTCCATCAACGACGGGCGAATCAATGGCAGTAATACCGATTATGACGAGTGCGAAAACTCCTTTAGTATCATGCGCAGCAGGCGCTGGAATAACACAACCTGTTGAGGAAAGATACTGGATATTTAAATCACCTCAGTATGATTTTAGCGCTGTTGAAGCTATTTTTATGCATATGAAGAAGCAAAAAATTACAAAGGTTGGAATAGTAACAATATCTACAGCCTTTGGAGATGCAGGCAGAAAAGCGCTTCTGGAATTAGCGCCTAAATACGGCATTACCATTGTCGCAGATGAGAGATACGGACCAAAAGACAGTGATATGACCACTCAGCTGACCAAGATAAAAGCTGCAGGCGCTCAGGCAGTAATCAACTGGTCTGTCGGACCTGGCCAGGTAATAGTCACAAAGAACTGGGATGCTTTAAAAATGGGCATACCCCTTTATCAAAGCCACGGTTGGGGAAGTAAAAAGAACATTGAACTTGCAGGAAAAGCTGCCGAAGGCGTTATAGCTCCACTGGGAAGGCTTGTAGTATGGGATAAGCTGCCAGATAAACATCCACAGAAGGCTCTTCTGAAAAAATATACAACTGACTACGAGGCAAAATTCAAGAGCGAACCAGGTACTTTTGGGGGTCATGCTTACGATGCCTTTATGATGGTTGTAGAAGCCCTTAAAAAAGTGGGACCTGATAAAAAGAAGATAAGGGATTACATCGAAAACAATATCAAAAACTGGCCCGGCACCGGGGGCATATTTAATATGTCACCAAAAGACCATTGCGGGCTGGATTCGACTGCGTTCGAGATGGTTGTAGTCAAAAATGGCGACTGGGAGCTATTAAAATAAACTACTAATAAAGGACGAGGAGAGAGATGAGATCATTCTTGAAGATAATCATAATTTTTTTAGTCATATCTGTGTATTTTGTTCCTGCCTTTGCAAAAGAGCCTTATAAAATCGGGGCTATTTTCTCGGTAACCGGGGCTGCTTCATTTTTGGGGGAGCCTGAAAAGAATGCCGTTATCATGCTCCAGGAACAGATTAACAAAGCTGGTGGAATTAATGGACATCCTATTGAAGTTATTGTAGAGGACTCAAAAAGCGATGAAACACACGCCGTCCTTGCAGCAAAAAAGCTCCTTGACAAGGACAATGTTCTTGCTATCATAGGTCCCTCGACCACTGGTGAATCAATGGCTCTTGTTCCTATTATGAATAATGCAAAAACGACGATGATATCATGCGCAACAGGAGCATCAATCACCCAGCCAGTAGCCGAGAGGTATTGGATATTCAAAGTTGCCCAATACGACTTCAGCGTTGTAGAAGCTCTTTACACTTACCTAAAGAAGCAGGGTATTAGCAAGCTTGGCATTTTAACAATAACTACGGGTTATGGAGATGCCGGCAGGAAAGCCCTTAATGAGATGGCTTCAAAATTTGGGATGACAATCGTTGCAGATGAGCGCTACGGACCGAAAGACACTGATATGACAACTCAGCTTACCAAGATAAAGGCTGCAGGTGCGCAGGCAATAATCAACTGGTCTGTTGGGCCTGGACAGGTTATCGTCACAAAGAACTGGCATGCCTTGAAAATGGGCATCCCGCTCTATCAAAGCCACGGTTGGGGCAGCAAGAGAAACATTGAACTCGCTGGCAAGGCATCTGAAGGCATAATAGCTCCCCTTGGAAGAATAGTGGTTTGGGATAAACTTCCGGATAAGCACCCTCAAAAGGCTGTATTAAAGAAATTCACATTAGATTATGAGGCAAGATTCAAGAGCGAACCTGGCACATTCGGCGGTCATGCCCATGATGCTCTTATGATGGTTGTGGAAGCCCTAAAAAAAGTGGGACCTGATAAAAAGAAAATTAGGGACTACATCGAAAACGAAATTAAAAACTGGCCTGCTACCGGCGGCATCTTCAATATGTCTCCTACTGAACACTGCGGGCTCGACAGAACTGCCTTCGAAATGGTGGTTGTAAAAAATGGCGACTGGGAGCTTCTAAAATAGTAAAAGATATAGCAGGATTCAGAAACAGGAAAGCAGTTAGCTTTCCTGTTTCTATTATTTTTGGATCACAGGTGTCCAAAAATAATATTCAAGCAGGGATATAACACGACTTCTTTGCCAAAGCACTACCTTATTCTATATCGCTAAAATAGCGATAAGCGCCTCGTCATTGCGACCCTGAGCAAAGCGAAGGGGAAGCAATCTCGCCTTTTCTGACGAGATTGCCGCGGAACCCTATAGGTTCTCGTAATGACCTGTAAGTCCATAGGTTTATGATCCTATGGCTATTTTAGGGGCATGGGTAAGTCTTTGTGAGACTTCATGCTTAGTTTTGGAGTATTGGCAGTTGAGGCTTCCGCTTCGTTTTCAGCCTCCTTGAGGTCGCCCGTGACTTTGGCTCCAGAAATCGCATCATATCCCTCGGATTGCCAAGTATATAAGAATTTATTTTGGATGGGTATGATTTTGGATAGAAATTAAATTAAAATAAATCTTTTAAGACAGATAGGGGTTGAGCCTTGAGCTCTTAATTGAAGGTTGGATTAAATTAAAAATTGTATATATGGTTGTTTAATCCTCCTTAGAAACTTAATTTTATCTTTAGTAATATCATTCAAAGCCTATCTGCATTTATTTTGTCTTTAAATTATATTTTGGGGAGTGTCTTGATTTGCTGACAGTTTTTCTGCAATTTCTTTTTTCCGGCATCACGGTTGGGGCTGTGTATGCCCTTGTAGGTATGGGCTTTAATATAATTTACAATGCCACATCGATTCTCAATCTTGCTCAGGGCGAGTTCGTAGTTATAGGCGGACTTATGATGTGGTTCTTCAGCGTATCTTTAAAGCTCCCTTTTTTATTGTCAGTAATTCTCGCCATACTTTCAGTTGCCATTGTCGCACTTCTTATGGAAAGGCTTACAATCAGACCAATAAAGAAGACAGATTTATTACTTATGATAATGATCACAATATCTGTCTCCATACTCTTAAGGGGGCTTCTGATGTTTAAATTCGGCAAAGACCCTTATGGATATCCCCCATTTACTGAAGGCGAACCCATAAACATCTTTGGGGCTATTATTCAGCAGCAGGCGTTATGGGTTATAGGCATCAGCGCCTTTTGCATTATTCTGCTTTTTCTTTTCTTCAACAAAACTATCATCGGCAAGGCAATGAAGGCATGCGCCGTAGATGCTACCGCAGCTAAACTTGTCGGGATAAATGTTTCTCAAATGGTCATGCTTTCTTTTATCATTAGCGCTGTTATAGGCGCTATAGGCGGGATTGCCATCACACCCATCTCACTGATGGAATATGATAAAGGTCCCATGCTTGCAGTAAAGGGATTTTGCGCTGCTATCCTTGGCGGACTTGGCAGGGGCAGGGGCGCGGTTGTCGGGGGCTTTACTATTGGCATCCTTGAATCCCTGACTGCTGGTTATCTTCATTCAGGGCTTAAGGATGCAGTCGCACTGGTAATTCTCCTTCTGATTCTGTTTTACAAGCCTGCCGGCATTTTTGGCAGCGCCTCAGTAGCCCAGTTGAGGAAGTTTTAGCTTATGAACAGGCATAATTTCGTAACTTTTGCAGCATTCATAATATTAATCTCGATCTTCCCTCTGCTTTTAGGAACCCCTTATAATTTAAGCATAGCGATTTTTGCTGGAATTAACGCCCTCCTTGCTTTGGGCTTGTGTATTTTAATGGGATACGCAGGTCAGATATCGTTGGGGCAGGCAGGATTTTATGGAATTGGGGCTTATATCTCTGCAATTTTAAGCCTCAAGCTCGGCTTGCCCGTTATACTGAGCGTTGTCTTAGCCGCTGTAATAGCTGCTATTGCAGCGGTCATACTCGCCGTTCCAGCCTTGAGACTGAGGGGACATTATCTTGCCGTAGCAACCTTGGGCTTTGGAGAGATAATACATATTTTATTGAATGAGTTTGGTCCAGGGGGTCCATCAGGTTTTGGAGACATACCCCGCTTCAGCGTACTTGGTTATACCTTTGATACCCCTGTCAGTTTTTTCTACCTGACATGGGGAATCGTCGCATTAATAATGCTGTTCTCCGCTAACTTTATTAATTCCAGAACAGGAAGGGCTTTGAGGGCGATGCATGATAGCGAAATCGCTTCTAAGGCTATGGGACTTGATATTGTATCCTTGAAGATAAAGGTCTTTATCATAAGCGCCGTATATGCGTCTATCGCTGGCAGCCTGTATGCCCATTATATAACCTTTGTCAGTCCAAGCACCTTCACATTATTTCATTCCGTTTTGATAGTGATGATGGCTGTAGTAGGCGGGATTAGCAACCTGTGGGGGGCTATAGTTGGAGCCGTTATTATAACTATTTTGCCCGAACTGCTCAGAAGATTTGAGGAATTCGATGTCCTTGTTTATGGCTTAATTCTTACTCTCTCCCTGATGTTCTTCAGAAAAGGGCTCGTGCCGATAATAGCCGAAAAAATTAAAAAACTCAAAGGAGCAGTCCTTGCTCAAAATTAAAGGTATATACAAAAGCTTTGGCGGCCTTACGGCACTGAAAAATGTCAGTTTCACAGTAAACAATGGCTGCATTAGCTCGCTGATAGGACCTAACGGTGCCGGCAAGACAACACTTATGAATATTATCACCGGTATTTATGGCCCCGATACCGGCGAGGTAATTTTTTTAGACAAGCAAGTGAATAATCTACCTCCCACCAAAATTGCTCTTTTAGGTATTTCGAGAACCTTCCAGCATCTTGAATTGTTTTCTAATATGACCGTACTTGAAAATGTTATGGTTGCCAGGCACATCAAGACAAAGGCTGGCTTAATATCATCAGGTTTCAAACTTCCAAGCGCAAGACGGGAAGAAAGGGAGACTGAAAAGAAGGCTGAGGAGATTCTTGAATATATAGGGTTATCCCATAGGAAAAATGAGTTATCCTCTAATCTGCCTGTGGGTGAGCAAAGAATATTGGAGATAGCAAGGGCTTTGGCCACTGAGCCTAAGCTTCTTCTCCTTGATGAGCCAGCTGCTGGACTGAATATCAAGGAAACCAAAAGACTCGGAGAGACTATTATCAGCATTCTTAAAGACAAGGGGATAACCATTTTGCTCGTTGACCACGACATGGAACTCGTTATGAAGATAAGCAACTGGATAACCGTTTTGAATTTCGGCGAGGTTATAGCCGATGGGACCGCTCATGATGTACAGCGGGACCCAGCGGTAATCAAGGCATATTTGGGGGCAGAAGAATGACAGCGTCTAAAGAGACGATGCTGGTAATCAAAAATGTTGATGTTCACTATGGAAAGATACATGCGATAAAGCGGCTTTCTATACATGTAAACAGGGGTGAAATAGTTGCTCTCATAGGGAGCAATGGCGCTGGCAAAACGACCCTTTTAAGTGCGATATCAGGATTGCTTAAGGTGACAGGGGGCAGCATCAGATACAACAATGAAGAAATTACAAAACTGCCTGCTGAAAAAATTGTCAAGGCAGGAATCTCGCATGTGCCTGAAAGGGGTCTTGTTTTTAAGCCTCTTAGCGTAGAAGACAATCTGCTACTGGGCGCATACCATTCATATTCATTTAGCAAGCGGGCTGAAATTAAAAAAGACATCGAGCAGATATATAAAATGTTTCCTGTACTTAATGAACGTAAGAAACAACTCGCTGGGACCCTTTCTGGTGGCGAACAGCAGATGTTAGCTATTGGCAGAGCCTTGATGGCGAGGCCTAAGATGCTATTACTTGATGAACCAAGCATGGGCTTAGCTCCTTTGATAGTAAAAGAGATATTAGAGTATATCCAAAAGTTGAGAAATGATTTAGGGCTTACCGTTCTACTCGTCGAACAAAATGCAAGGAGCGCTCTTAAGATTGCCGATAAAGGCTATGTTCTTGAAACTGGCAGGGTGCTTCTACAGGGTTCTGCAGAAGACCTCCTTGCCAACAGGGATGTCCAGAGGGCATATCTTGGAAGAGACTTGGATGTTGAGGTTTAAAAAATCTTTATTTCCATGACGCAGAATATCATCGATGAATTAATAAACAATCTCACAAAGCTTCCGGGCATAGGCAGGAAGACTGCTCAAAGGCTATCTTTTTTTATCCTCAACATGCCTGATGAAGATGCGAGATCGCTCGCACAAGCTGTTTTAAACCTAAAGGACAAGGCTCGGTTCTGTTCAATATGCTTCAATATAACAGATATAGACCCATGTGCCTTTTGCGCAAGCCCTTCAAGAGACAAAACTCGAATATGTGTTGTGGAAGAGCCCAGCAATATACTGGCTATAGAGAAGACCGGGATATTTAAAGGCACATATCATGTACTACTTGGCTCTCTCTCGCCAGCAGATGGCATAACCCCTGAAAGACTGAAGATTAAGGAGTTGATTGCCCGAATACAGGTTGATGGTATTCAAGAGATCATCCTGGCTACAAATCCTAATACAAAAGGCGAAATTACTGCACGTTACATAAATGAATTACTGAAACCATTTAATATTAAAGTCACCCGCATAGCATACGGGTTGCCCATAGGTAGCGACATAGAGTTTGCGGATGAGGTTACTCTAACTAAAGCGCTTGAGGGCAGGCGGGATATGTAATAGATTTATAGGCTATTATTCATCATCTTTCTCCTAATCATCTTATCTATCTCGACAACCAATATCACGCTTAAAGCAGGCAGCATTATAGTCAGCCAATCGTTGGCATTCAAAGGTTCTGTTTTGAAAACCCACTGTAATGCTGGGGTATAAATCATCGCAATTTGAGCGAGAAAAGATGCTATGAGACCATAAAAAAGAAAAGGGTTGCCAAGAGGGTGCATATTAAATATTGACTGCCATTCAGAGCGGCTGTTCCAAGCCTGTAAAAACTGAAAAACAACCATTGTAGTAACCGCTATAGTGCGAGCATGTTCAAGTGTTGTTCCTTCTTCGGTATAAGCTATATAAAAATTATAAACTACACCAATAGATATAACAGCAGCAACAAAAAAAGTGCGCTGAATTAAAATCTTCGACATTATGCCCTCATTAGGGTTCAAAGGTGGTCTTTGGAGAACATTTTTTTCACCTGGCTCAAAAGATAAGGCTATTACTTGAAGTCCATTGGTTACAAGGTTTATCCAAAGTAACTGTGAGGGCAGATATGGGGAAGGAAGTCCTAATAATAGAGCGCCCATGATAGTTAGTATAGCTGATATGCCAGTTGGTATGAGAAAGAACACTACTTTTCTTATGTTGTCAAAAACTATCCTACCTTCTCTTACGGCATGAAAAATGCTTGCAAAATTATCATCAACAATAACCATATCAGAAGCCTCTTTAGCCACATCAGTGCCAGTTCTACCCATCGCAATTCCTATATGGGCAGCTTTTAGGGCAGGGGCATCGTTCACTCCATCCCCTGTAATTGCAACTATATGTCCATGTTTCTTGAGCTGTTCGCATATCCTTAATTTATGGAGAGGTGAAACCCTTGCATAGACTGATACAGTCTCGACCTTTTTGAAAAGTTCTGCATCGTCCATGTCTTCAATCTCCCTCCCAATAAGTATTTGAGCATTATCATCTGATATCCCAAGCTTTTTGGCTATTGCCTTTGCTGTAATAGGATGGTCACCTGTTATCATCACGACTTTGATGCCAGCTCTTTTACATCCTTCTATAGCTTCTACCGCCTCTTCTCTTGGCGGGTCTATCATACCTTGAAGCCCGGCAAAAATAAGCCCTGATGCTATATCGCGACAACTCTCTAATTCTTTGCAAGAGAATTCATCAAGTTCATCAGGTGCTTCATTATAAGCAAAAGCAAGAACTCTCATCCCCTCTTGAGCAAAGGCAGATGCTACATGAAGTATTTCTTTTTTATTTAAGCTTTTACCCTCGATATCTCTTGAACACATATCGATTACTTTTTCGGGTGCTCCTTTAACAAATATCAGTTTTTTCCCTCTGTGCTTGTGAAGACTTGCCATATAACTGCGCTCAGACTCAAAAGGTATCAAAGATATCTGTACATATTTTTCTCTTTCTTCTATGTGGTTAAGTCCCACTTTCAATGCAGCAATTATCAGAGCGCCTTCGGTAGGGTCACCTTCAATTTTGTAAAAATCACCTTCTTTATAAACATCGGATTCATTACAAAGAAGCCCTATTCGTAATAATTGCATGAGATTTTTAAGTTCTTTGGATTTGATATGTACTCCATCACGCAGTATATCTCCCTTTGGTTCATAACCACTACCTGTAACTTCGTAAGTATGCTTTCCATCGTAAATTAATTTTACCGTCATCTCATTTTTGGTCAATGTGCCTGTTTTATCTGAACCTATAACTGTAGTGCTTCCTAAAGTTTCAACCGCTGGAAGTGATCTGATAATCGCATTTTTTCTTGCCATCCTCGCTACGCCAACAGCGAGCGTGATCGTTACAACAATAGGGAGTCCTTCTGGCACGGTAGCGACAGCAGCTGCAACTACTGTCATAAACATAGCTTTTACGTTCTCACCTGATAAGATACCAAACCCAAATAAAGCAAGTGCCGCCAGTAACACTACAAGACCTATTCTTTTGGCGAACCTATCAAACTTTTCTTGAAGCGGGGTCCGAGTTAACTCAAATTTTCTTACCTCAGTAGCAATACCACCAAGTATAGTTGAGGTTCCTGTGGCAACAACAACACCCTTAGCCCTTCCACTTACAATAATAGTTCCCATGAATGCCATATTTTTCTGGTCGCCAGGTGTTAATTTATCGGCATGTATTGTGTGTCTATTTTTTTCCGAAGGCAAAGATTCCCCTGTAAGCATAGACTCATCAATTCTAAGCTCAATTGTATGGGTAAGTCTTATATCAGCCGGGACCCTTGTCCCTGAAGTAAGCATGACTATATCTCCAGGAACAAGTTCTTCGCTTTTAACCTCTTTTTCGTTATTGTTTCTTATCACTCGTGCACGAGGGATCACCATCTTTTTTAAAGCCCTTATGCTCTTCTCAGCCTTGTATTCCTGAAAAAAACCAATAATGGCATTCAAAATCACTACTGCCATAATAACGCCTGTGTCAATGTACTCCTTGAGGATGAAGGTAATAACAGCAGCTATAATCAATATGTAAATCAATGGGCTTGCAAATTGGTGAATCAATAGTTTTAATTTACTAACCTCATCTTCCTCCACGAGTATATTAGATCCATACTTGGATAGACGTTCTTTGACATCGCTATCAGAGAGTCCTTTCTCGGATGTATTGAGCTTCTCAAAGACTTCTTTTATGCTTAACTGATACCAATCTATTTTCATAAAAGCACCATCCTTCTGCCTGATCAGAAAAAAACTATTTTATGTTTTACCTTTCCAGAATGCTTTATTGATGTTCTGCAGTAGCAGAAATATAATACTACTGCTGAAGTCATGGATAATACCCCTCGAGGCTGAAAACGAAACAGGAGCCCCAGCGCGAATATTGAGAAGCTAATAGGCTGCCCCTTAAGGGGTTGCACATGAACAAAGAAGGGTATTCTTTCAGTAATGAAATCATGTTAAATCCCTGTTCAAGTATATTTTTTGCAGCATCCTGTATTAGCTACAAATAGGATATTTGACGAAGATAACGGCTGAAAAGTTCGAGGGATTCTTTATGAGAATCCGTCAGGTTATAATTAATCTTGTTCCAGTAAGAAATGACTTCCTCCTTAGTCATGAAATCTCTAATGCAATTTGAGCCGGATATGAGAAAAATATCTGACCTAAACGAATCTCTTGCGCTATCAAGGTCAGCAATAAATTTAATTAATAGTTGTCTTTTATAGTTGTCCTGATAAATGTCTCTTCTTGCTATCCAGAGGGCAAAGACGAAAGGCAGATTTGTATGATCTGCCCAGAGTTCACCAAGATCATAAATCAGCAATGAATCATTATTTATTGATAATTTTTTGTGCATTTTTAAAGCATCATCTCCAATCAAAAAGAATGCCGCACCATCCACATTTTCAGGTTTATCTGTAACAATCAAGTTGCAGTCAATGCGATAAAAAATTTTTAAGACTATCTGGAGCAGTGCGATTGATGTCTCTGACTGGCTCGTAACGAAGATTTGCTTATTGTTCAGGTTTTCAATAGGCACAGGCGAAAATAGCAAGATGCTCGCAATACAACCCGAGCAGCTTATAGAATGACCATCTATAAGCTGATAGAGATGGGGGGTTCTTATATACTCAATTGATGAAGAAGGGCTAACGTCTAACTGCCCTTCTCTGAGCATCCTGTTAAGTTGGGAGGGAACTCCCTCTACAAATTCATATCCAGCGCAATCAGATTTGCTTTGAATAGTCTGATAAATCGGGTAAAGGTTGACATATGGTATCTTACCTATCCTGAGTTTTTTCTCCATAGTTTACTTTTTTATCCTTTAATCACTCCCAGTGGTTTCAGTCTGGCAACCCTCGTTGATATGCCAGCGTTATGAACCACATCAACTACCGCTGAGACATCTTTATAAGCCTCTGACATTTCCTCAGCAAGGGTTTCTCTGCCGGCAGCCCTTACAATTATTCCCTTATCCTCCATCTCTCGCCAGATAGCGCGCCCTTTGGCTTTTTTAATAGCTTGATGGCGTGATAAAACCCTGCCAGCGCCATGGCATGTTGAACCAAAAGATTCAGCCATACCCTTTTGAGTTCCGACAAGAACAAACGATGCCCTTCCCATATCTCCAGGGATTAAAACAGGCTGTCCAATTTGCCTGTAAATATCAGGAAGTTCGGGGTGTCCTGGCGGAAATGCACGTGTTGCACCCTTGCGGTGTATGACAAGTTTGATTTTTTTGCCATTGACAATGTGTTCTTCCACTTTGGCAATATTATGGGCAACATCATAAACAATGCTCATCCCAAGTGTCGTAGGAGGTATGTGCAAGAATTTCTGAAAGATTTCTCTTGTCCAATGAGTTATACACTGACGGTTAGCCCAGGCATAATTAGCAGCTGCCTTCATGGCGGAGAAATAATCTTTGCCTTCCTGACTGCTAAACGGGGCACAAGCGAGTTCTTTGTCGGGCAAATCGATATTGTATTTTCTTGCTGCTTTCTCCATTACCTCTATAAAGTCGGTACAGATCTGATGCCCGAATCCCCTTGAACCAGTATGTATCATAATGGTTATCTGATTTTTGAAAATTCCCATAATATTAGCGATATCATCGTCATAAACCTGATCTATATACTGAATTTCGAGAAAATGGTTGCCAGAGCCGAGAGTGCCCTGTTGAGCCCTGCCCCTTTCGTAAGCCTTTTGACTGATCAGATCAGGGTCGGCGCCCTCGAGGCACCCTCCTGATTCAATTCTTTCAAGGTCAGACTTAGTGCCATATCCTTCGCCAACTGCCCAAACAGCGCCTTTAAGGAGAACCTTCTTGGATTCTTCAGTGCCTAAACGGAGCTTTCCCTTTGAACCAACACCTGATGGTATTTCGTTGTATAATGCACTGACAAGTTCTTTTATTTTAGGCTCTATATCTTTTCTTGTAAGACTACTCCTCAGTAGTCTAACGCCGCAATTTATATCATATCCCACGCCGCCAGGCGAAATTATCCCTTCTTTAATATCAAATCCAGCAACGCCTCCAATAGGAAAACCATAACCTGTGTGGATATCCGGCATTGCAAGAGAGGCTCCTACAATCCCAGGTAGTGTAGCAACATTTGCAACCTGCTCGATAGCCTGAACCTCGAGTTCCTGCTCCAACAGGCTATTGAGATAAATTATGCCTTTTGTCCTCATTCCTGGTTTGTAATCAGAAGGCACTTCAAGCCTGTTTTCATCTATTCTTTTAATTCCTTTTATTTCCACGCTGTCAACCCCCACTAACTACTTATATGTCAAAGATAACTTCCACGATAAAAGAGCCATCCACCTTTTCTATCTTTAGGTTATGGTATGTAGCAGCCTTTATGAGCAAATCCTGTGCATGTCTTGAAGGGTCAAAGTTCTCTCCCATGACCTTAGCTTTTATAATGTTTTCGGTCAACTCGAGCACTTCTATTTTGCAGGCAGTAAATCCATATGCGTCGAATTGAAATATAAGCTCATTCAAATAATTTACAAGCAGAAACTCAAATGAATCCCCAGTTATGTCTAAGATAATTTCATCTTTAGGCTCTATTCTGGAGATATCCGTTATGAGACTGAACATGCCAATGCCTGCATTCACAAAAGCCTCTTTAATGCTTGAGCCGTAAGCCCTCAAACCGACGTCCCCGGATATATCAATCACCTCAAAGTCCATTTCTTATGATATCATAGTCTCAAACTTTAGGAGAACATTGACGACATTTAAACAGTGGATTAAAAGACACCGAATGTTTTAAACTCTTATTAAAATAAAAATTGGTTTTTGCCAAAGATAAATATCCCCTCGTCAATTTTTAAAAGAGACCATGAATAGCCTTTTTATCCCTGAAACAATTTACCACGAAATCATAAGGCATTGCAGAGACTGTTATCCCTATGAGGCTTGCGGGATTCTCGCTGGAGACGGCGTCGAAGTGAGGAAATTTTACAAAGCTGCTAATACCGAAAAGTCATCTTACAGTTATTTAATTGACGCTCAGGAACAATTCAAAATCATGAAAGATATGAGAGAAAACAATTTATCACTAATTGCTATTGTCCACTCCCATCCCACATCCCTTGCATATCCATCCTCAAAGGATATATCCCTTGCCTTTTACGAGGATTCAGTTTATATAATAGTAAGCCTTATGAATCATGAACCCGAAATAAAAGGTTTTAGCATTAAAGGACAGGCAGAGGTAAGCGAAGTTGAGATCTTGATCAATAAAACCGTTACATCAGGGATTAAACATTTATGAAAACTAAGAAAGAAATTATTCTTATCGGCGATAGGGTGTTGGTTGATCCTGACAGCAGACACGATAGAACCAGTGCCGGCTTATATCTTCCCCCTACTGTAAAAGAAAAAGAAAAGGTTCAATGCGGATATGTTGTCAAGACCGGTCCGGGGTATTTTGTTCATGAGCCGGGCTATTCCAGTGAGGAATGGGCTTCTGACAAAAGGAAGGATGTTAAATACATCCCTCTTCAGACAATTGAAGGTGATTACGCAATTTTCCTCAGAGATTCCGCCATTGAAATAGAGTTTGACGGCAAGAGATATCTTGTGGTCCCACATTCAGCTATACTTGCCTGTATCCGCACCGAGATTTTCGAAGAGTGAGCAGTTTTGTCAGAAAAGGACTTTTGTGCATTAGAAGTTTAAGTTTGAGCGTTTTTGGAAAATTTATTTGGGTAGGCTTAGAAACTTAATTTTATAAGAGGAAAGCGTAATGATAGAAGATTTAAAGAAATCTGAGACATGGAGGGTATTTAGGATACAATCTGAGCTTGTTGAGGGCTTTGAAACCCTTTACAATCTTGGACCTGCTGTTAGTGTTTTTGGTAGCGCTCGCTTTAAGGAGGACTCATATTATTATCAGCAGGCAGTTGATTTGTCCAGGATGCTTTCTGAAGCCGGGTTTTCAATCATTACCGGGGGCGGACCCGGAATAATGGAAGCCGCAAATAAAGGGGCTAAGATGGGCAGGGGCAAATCTGTCGGGTTGAATATAGAGATTCCGTCAGAACAACGCCCAAATAATTATCTGGATATAAATCTTTCTTTCAGGTATTTTTTTATTCGAAAGCTGATGTTCATCAAATATGCCATTGCCTTTATAATTTTTCCGGGGGGCTTCGGAACGATAGATGAGCTGTTTGAGGCGATGACCCTTGCGCAGACAGGAAAGATGGGGGATTTCCCAATCATTCTTTTTGGCAGGGAATACTGGCAGGGGCTTATCGATTGGATGAAGAACGCACCTGTCAGCAGCGGAGCCTTAAGCCGTGAAGATTTTGCATTTTTCCAGCTTGTGGATAAGCCTATTGAAGCCTGCAAACTTTTAAGGGAATATCATCAAGCCTTCGGCGGCCCATTGCAGATCGATGAGTGTAAAGAGATTAAATAGTATTTATCTGAAGACATTAGGCTGTCCTAAAAATCAGGTTGATTCAGAACACCTGATGAATGATTTTTTAGCCAATGGGTTTATGTTTGTAGAAAATCCCGATGATGCAGATATATTGCTCGTGAACACCTGCGGATTTATAAAGGATGCAAAAGAGGAATCAATAGGCGAGATTCTCGCCCTTGCAAAAAAAAAGACTGACCCAATATCTAAACGAAAAAGGCTGACTCCTAAAAAGCTATTGGTCTTTGGCTGTCTTTCACAGAGATACAGCAATGAACTGACAAAAGAAATCCCTGAAATAGACGCTTTGTGGGGAGTGGGGCAGTATAATGAAATTATAAGCTACTGCAGAAGTTTGTTTGATTTGCAAGAAACAGGTGAAGTTCGACATTTATCACACCTTGAAATTTCTACAATGAATGACCAATCTTTCAAATATATCAAGATAGCAGAGGGCTGCGACAAGAAATGCACATTCTGCACTATCCCCTCCATAAGGGGAAGGTTTAAAAGCGTTCCTAAAGATGTAATTTTAAAAGAAGCTGAGGGCTTTATCAAAAGAGGCGTAAAAGAGCTTATTCTCGTAGCGCAGGATATAACAGATTATGGAAGAGATTTGCGGGAAGAAGGTATTAATCTTGCCAACCTTTTAAGCAGCCTGACAGCCTTAGAGGGAGATTTCTGGATCAGGCTTCTTTATCTCTACCCGACATCAATAAATGATGAACTGCTTGATGTAATAGGGAAAAATGACAAGATTTGCAAATACCTTGATATACCCTTACAGCATTCAGAAGACAGGCTTCTCAGACAGATGGGGAGGCGAGGCACAAAAAAAGAGTATATTAAATTGCTTAGAAATATCAGACGCAGGATTCCCGGCGTTGCCCTGAGAACAACATTCATCATTGGCTTTCCTTCTGAAACAGAAGAAGAGTTTCAATCATTGCTTGACTTCTTAGAGGAGATAAGATTTGAGAGGCTTGGTGCCTTCAAGTATTCTAAGGAAGAAGGAACTCCTGCCGAAAAAATGGAAGGTCATATACCAGAAAAGGTCAAGCACAGAAGATATGATGAACTAATGAGACGTCAGGCTGCGATATCCTTTGAAAAAAACAGGGAACTTATTGGCAAGAGATTTAAGGCATTGATTGATGAAATAGACGGGAACATTTTGATAGGAAGATTATATAGCCACGCACCTGAGATTGATGGTGTAGTAATAGTTAACAAAGATGAAAATAGATTTGATTTCCCTGAGAAGATTTCTATTTCAACTGGCGATTTCATAGAAGTCGAAATAACGGAGGCATACGACTATGACTTAAAAGGCAAGATCATAAATTAGGGACACTTCCCTTGTCTTTGCCGATTTTATTGTTGCACGGATTGTCATTAAGACAGCCCGTGCTCTTTTTTTAATTTTTTTCTGCCGATTCTTTTGCCCCTGCCTCAACAGTAGACGCTGTCTTTGCTCCATTATTATCTTTTGCGGCTGCTGCCTCAGAAATCTTTTTGCCGTTTGTATCTTTTTCAGCATCCAGAGCCTTTTTTCTTTCGGCAGAAGCATAATCTGTTACGTACCACCCTGTCCCCTTTAAAATAAATGAAGTGTTCGATATTAGCTTTTTTACTTCTCCCTCACAGTCAGGACAATTTTTGACAGGTTCATCACTGTATTTCTGCATTACCTCCAATAACTTACCACAATCGAGGCATCTGTACTCATAAATTGGCATCAGTAGTTGTCCTCCTTTTTTAAAAAAATATTATATTGACAAGATAAAACTTAAAGGCGTCTCAAGTCAAGAGACGTTTTTCTGCCTTGATTAAAGAACTCGGCGCTGATTATCTGCTTAAAGAAAAGCAAAAAGACCAACAAAGAGAGTTTATCATTGCCATTGATAAAAGGCTGCCCTTTTTTTACAATCTCCTCCTGAAGAGAAGGGGATAGACTTTGGCAAGGCATTTGATCATTTCATACTGATGGAGATAGCCACATATCGCTCATACAAAAAGAAAGATTTTAGTCACAGGCTTATACAATGCACGAAGGTAGTTCTTTGGCAAAGAAATCGCACCATATCCCTGCTTAAAATATTATTTTGGACACCTGTGACACTAACTCTAATTTGAATAAACCCCTTCGATAATTGTAATCTTAAATATAACCACAGTAGCTAGCATGAACAACATTCCTAAAATAATTTCTCAATCAATTAAGGCGGTCAAGTCCTTCAAGCTGAGGACCCTTTTTTGTCTTATAAGTATTGCCCTTGGAATTTCTGCCATCACTACAATTGTCGCTGCCGTTGAGGGGGCTTATAAAAAGGCTTTTGAGATTGTTGCGCGTTTTGGGCCCGATTCATTGCTTGTATTTAGCGGGGGTGAAGAGGCAAGGGCTCTGGGATTAAGGCAAAAAACCATAACACTCGACGATGTGGATGCGGCAAGACAGACCTTCACCCGTGCTTATATAGTAGTTCCCATGACTTCTGTGCGTAATATCAGCATATCTTATAAGGACCGAAAATACCAGACGCTTATTGTCGGCTCTACAAGCGATTATAGCCGGGCATGGTCATGGCCGGTTCTTCAGGGCTCAGATTTTACCGATGAGGATGTTAAGGGGCTGAAAAATGTTGGGTTAATAGGGCAATATCTGATGAAAGAACTGTTTGGTAACCAGGACCCCGTGGGCAAATATGTTTTTGTCAAGGGGATACCGGTGCAGATTGTCGGTGTTTTATCAGACAGGGGGACA
The DNA here is from genome assembly GCA_036781645.1 of Dissulfurispiraceae bacterium. GTDB lineage: Bacteria > Nitrospirota > Thermodesulfovibrionia > Thermodesulfovibrionales > Dissulfurispiraceae > DYHD01. Next base: position 6,152 of record DAIQAO010000006.1, on the reverse strand, counting down.
TCTCCAGCAGGAGAAAACCTTGATGATAGGCTCGTGATGCCTATTACCACTGTTATGAAAAAGATTCTGAATGAAACTAAATATGTTTTTGCATTCAGGATGAGATTTATAGATCAGGAAAACCTCTATGATCATGCCGATGAATTAAGGACTTTTTTGAGGTTAAGGCATAACCTACCCGCCACGGAACCTGATGATTTCAGGATTATCACGCCTAAAGAGATAGTAAAATTTCTTGTTGCCCTTACAGGTTCATTAGTTACTTTTCTTGGCGTAACAGGAATTCTATCTTTGATAGTTGCCGGCTTTGTGCTTACTAATCTCTTTCTTTTGTCTGTAAAGGAGCGCACCTCAGAAATAGGAATAAGAAGGGCTACGGGCGCTAAGAAAAGGGATGTCCTGTTGCAGTTTTTGGGTGAAGCAGTCATTATAACGACTCTCGGTGGGATAGCAGGATTTCTGATATCTTTAGTGTCTGCCGAACTCCTTACCCGCATCTTTCAATTTCCTATTTATTTTTCCTGGAAGGCTTTTATGATAGGATTTCTGCTTTCGTGGATTGTCGGCATTATATTCGGGCTTCAGCCTGCTCGTAGAGCTGCCAACCTAAATCCCATTGAGGCTATCAAAGGATGAGAAGGCTTATCCTTAATATGAAAATAGCTTTCAGGTCTCTGGGCAGTTTCAAGGTGAGAACCGCCCTTGCCATGCTCGGAGCCTTCCTAGGGACCTTTTCGCTTATCGTTGTGTCTAACTTATCAGAATCACTCGCTAAAAAAACACAGCTCGAAATATCCAAACTCGGAGACAATTTGCTAATAGTCAGAAGTGGGGTTGTCAGGAGACTGCCCGGGGCTGGCACGAATCTTATTGGCGAGGCGACGACCCTTACTCTTGACGACGCTAAAGCGATCCAACAGAATTCTCTGTATGTTAGAGATGTATCCCCATCGGGCAACAAGTTATTCCCCGTAAGGTATGGCGGAGTAATTCTGTCATCTGTGCTTGTAATGGGAGTAACTCCCAATTATACTGATGTTAGAAATTTCAGGGTCAATGTGGGAAGCTTTATCACTGATGATGACAATTATAATCTTGCAAAGGTTGCGGTGATAGGTAAAAAAGTGGCGGATAAGTTGTTCGGCAACGCAGATCCCCTTGGCAAAAATATCCTTATATTTAGAGTTCCCTGTCAGATTATAGGTGTCCTTGAAGAAAAGGGGGTGGATATATCAGGCATGGATCAGGACAACCTGATATTTATTCCTTTAAATACCTATCTCAGGGCATTTGTTAATAAGTCATACATCAATAACATTTCTGTAAAGATTCAGGATGACAAATCGAGCACCGCTGCCAAAAACGAGATTACTAATATATTAAGAATCAGACATAAAATAACAGGTGCAAAGAAGGACGACTTTACAGTCATTGACCTCAAGGATGTTGTTGCGTTGAGCACTCAGGCAATGGATATGATAAGAATATTGGGGAGAGTTGCCGCTGTTATATCTTTTATCATAGGAGGGTTGGGAATCCTGTCCATAATGGTCTTAATCGTAAATGAGAGAAGAACAGAGATCGGTATAAGACGTGCAGTGGGTTCAAGAAGAAGGGATATCTTGTCCCAGTTCCTGATGGAATCTTCAGTTATCTCATGGTGCGGGGGGACTGCAGGACTCTTTCTGAGCATCGTAGCAAGTGCCATAATATTCAGCATAGCCGATCTTCCAATGGTGATATCATTAAAAGGTCTTGTAATAACATTCATGGCTACAATTATGATAGGCGTTATGGCTGGAATATACCCGGCGAAGAAAGCTGTCCAGATTCAGCCAGTTAGTATAATAAGGGCATGAGACTTATATGTTGCAGGGGATAGTAAATACCGAAAAATAGAAATAGAAAACTGCTGTCGCGCCCCAGAGCGAAGCGAAGGAGCCTATCCTGAACCTGTCGAAGGGGAAGCATCTGATGAGATTGCCACGAACCCTATGGGTTCTCGCAATGATCTGTAAATCAACAGGTTTATTATCCTATCGCTATTTTAGGGACATAGACAAAGGTAGTTCTTAGGCAAAGAAATTATTTCATATCCCTGCTTGAATATTCTTTCTGACACCTGTGATTCCCCCTCAAACATTATTTCCCTCAACGCTTTTTAATAACTCTTCAACCTTATCGTATGGATAAACCCTAACATCTGTTTTTCCTGAATTTCATTGCCAGCGTAAATTATTCCACTTCCTCTGGGTGTGTGTATATCAGCTTTTTTAAATTTCAATCAATCCATTTTGCTGTATAGCCATTTTATCGAGTGAGATATATAACCTATTTTGGGGGGGCATATTGCAAGTTGTATTTTCAGAATGTTCTATTTTGTGAAAAACGGGGTGCAAAAAATGAGTTGCCTAAACCAACTGATAATCTTATTGTCCAAAAAGCTTTGGTGCGTTTTCCTTACCTGCACAAGGATTTTTAGCCCTCACAATGATGTTATCCTTCGACAAACTAAGGGCAACATCATTAACCCGCTCAATATTAGCCTCGTCAGGTAGAGATTTTTAAAAGTCTAAGAATATTTCTGCCCAGTATATTTTCTTCTTCTTCCTTCGGCAGTTTAAGATTCAGAATCTTTATAAGCTCTACGTCTGGCTGACCAAAAGGGAAGTCGCTTCCAAAAAGAAGTTTGTGAGAACCGTATCTTCTAATAAATTCTTTTATAGCATATACTGGCGCTAAAGAGGTGTCCGCATATAGATTTTCCTTTTCCCATATTCCTGAAGAGGCGATTGATTCGAAACCTCCGTTTAAGAGTCCAAGGTGGGGGATAATCACAACGGCTTGCGGGGCGAGTTTATTGACAAAATTTACTGTATTGTAAGTGCTTTCTTCAAAAACAATGGGGAGTTCAAGCTCAGTTATTTTTTCAATCAATTGGCGGCATCTTTTATCGCTATAATTATAGACAGGTTCGTCTTCGTGCCTGTGCCACTTGATCCCTTTGTATGGAAAAGACAATTCTTCATAATCAAAATCATTCCAAACAAAAAGATAAGGGAAGGTTTTAAATTCAGGATGGAATAAATTCAACAGATAACGATTTGCGTTTTTTCTTTTATGCTGCCAGTATGGGGAATCTGTAAAATTATAGTCATATCGGTCGTATATATCTTCAACAGGAGCGAAAAGACATGCGCCTTGAATTCCAGCCCTCTTAAGAAGCGGGGCTATAACTTCAAAGGGGAGCTCTTCGCCGCAATGCATATGGCTATCTATAATCATCTATTAACCCTTTATATATTTTATGATCTTCTCCCCATTTTTTGGAACAACAAAAATACAGACCAAAAATAGCGATAGGATAACCTATGGATTTGCAGGTCAATGCGAGAACCCGTAGGGTTAGTGGCAATCTTATAATAAAAGGCGAGATTGCTTCGCTGTGGGTCACAATGGCATTTTTCCATCTCTATTTTTCGGATAGCAGGGGGGTGAAGGATTTTTATACGATATCATACCCATCCAAAATAAATTCTTATATACTTTGCAATCAGCGGTTCTAAATAACCCCATGCCTCATATCCCCTGTTTGAGCCGGGAGCGGGCATGTGCTTTTGTATCAAACTTTTAATGCCAAACCCTCTGAGAAATTTTGAAGATATCGCAGGCCCTGCCCTCGGTGTTATCTCATGCCCTGTCACACCAATCTTGAATTTAAGCTGCCTTTGTTTTATCACTGTCTTAACTCCTTTTTGGTTTTTTGTTCACCTTTTGGGTGATATTTATATCACTCATAAAATAACAAACCAGAAGGAGTTTTCTTTTAGAATTCTATCGCTGTTTTAGGGGTTCTTAAATTACTAAAGCAATTTGAATCGGATAAAAATATTATATTCTTGTGATCTCCGTCACATTAATTCTTATAGTAATGTTTTATTATTAAATCAACAAATTAAGATAAATAAGTTTCCGAAAAGGTAAACCCCGGGTAACCGGGGGGCACAAAGCCACGGGTCCTTAAGTAAATCAGGATAGCCGGGCTGCCGAAGAAACAGATACCACCTTCAGTGGCTGCTCTTTCAAGGCTTAAAAGCGGTATGGAGGGTGGTCATGAAGATTAATCCCAAATTAACGGTTGCTGCTTTCGCTATCACAATAGCGATAGTTTTAGGGATATCAGTTGTTGCAGCACCAAATGCCTTTGCTAATGACTTATGGGTTACGGCATATTACGGTGCATGGATGCAGGGAGGGCCAGGCTGGACAGGACACATGACAGCAGATAAGATAGATTATTCTGCTGTTACGCATATAATCCATTTCACAATTTTCCCAAAACACGATGGCACATTAGATTTTACAACAGGAAGTGTCACACTTGAGAATTCAGCAGATCTTGTTAAACGCGCTAAAGCTGCGGGCAAAAAAGTCTTAATCTCTGTCGGAGGCTAAGACACAGAAAGCGCCTTCTTAAGTGCTACAAATGACACAAACAGGCAGAAATTTATCAATAATCTCATTACCTTTATGCTCACCCGCGGATACGACGGTATAGATTTCGATTGGGAACCTATAACTCCATCTTCGGCGGCGCGCATTAAAACTTTTATCAGTGAACTCAGGGCGGAATTGGACAAAATAACACCTCGTCCCATGCTAACAGCAGCAGCAGTATGGGAACCGAGCTTATTTGCGCGATTGCAGGATAAGTTTGACCAAATTAATATAATGACTTACGACCTTGCTGGGTTATGGATAAATTCTACTTGGCATAACGCCGCCACATACGATGGAGGCTACTGGTTTTCGACAACTGGAGCAGCTCCTTCCGCCAGCGGACTTGTTAACACTTTCATATCAGCAGGCGTAAAACCTTCTAAATTGGGCGTCGGGATAGGGTTTTATGGCTATGTATGGAAAGGCGGCGCCGGAACCGCCACAGGCGGTGTTACCGCTCCAGGCCAGAAATGGACAACCTCACCATCTCTGAATTCCTATACCAACTATTATGAGATAATGGATAAATATTATCAGCCAGCTTATTACAGATATGATGCAGCAGCAGGCACATCATATCTAAGCATTGACAAAGCAGGCTCTGTTGACGATATGTTTATTTCATACAACGATGAAGCAACATGCCTTGAAAAGGTTAAATTTGCGAAAAATAAGGGAATCGGAGGCGTTATGATTTTTGAACTTGGCGGTGGTTGGAGACCTAACGCACCTGTGCCTGACAGCCTCCTACAATCTGTAAAAAGCGCAGTAATACAGACGCAATCTCAACAGCCTTCCACGGGCATACCTTCAGCGCCGACTTTGAGTTCCCCGGCTAATGAGGCAACAGGGACTGCTGTTTCAGTGACTCTTGCGTGGAATTCTTCAGCAGGAGCCACTTCATATACCCTGCAGGTATCGAAGAATTCAACATTTACAGAAATTATCAATCATCTCGACCTAACTGCAACGACATATACTTTAAGCAATCTGAACAACAATACAACATATTATTGGCGAGTGCTGGCGAAAAACTCAACAGGAAGCAGCGGATGGTCAAGCGTATGGAGCTTTACGACCGTATCTCAAATAAGCACAGTAATCGGGAGTTTTAGCGGAAGTTCAGTCTCAAGCAGTATATTATTAACATGGCAGACATTAACGGAAAATGGCAATAAGGGTTTTGATATTGAGCGCAAACTTTCAACCTCGCGTATATGGTCAAAGATTGGTTTTGTGGCTGGCGTGGGGATGTCTGTAGAGCCCAGAAATTATAACTATACAGACACAAATGTCAGGACCAAAAGGACATACAATTATAGATTAAAGCAGATCAATTCAGACAATTCATTTTCATACAGCACTGAAGTTACTGTCAGTAGATAGTCTGCCTTTTTAAGCCATTTCAAACTTAATATACAGCCCGGTTCACCGGGCTGTATATTAAGTAACCCGCACAAAGACTCAACTTTTCAGATATACTTAAAATTGCTCCACAAAAAAGAATCTCGCCAATAACTGCCTCTCCAATTTTTTTCACACAACTCTTAAAAGAGCTCTCACTGTCTTGTAGACAAAAAATTAATACACCCAAAAGTATATATACAAAATAGGGTATTTACCATTGAACTTCTATTGGGTTAAACTAAAAA
>DAIQAO010000005.1:0-63845 GCA_036781645.1 Dissulfurispiraceae bacterium | reverse complement strand
CCTGTAAGCTAACACCTGACACTAAAAGCATTTTGTGGAAAATTACATCAATAAAATATTTAAAGATATAATCCTGCATTATCAGTAAATTTATAGGTTTATCTCGCACTGATGATTATACATGATACGACACGAAACAGTGAACATTTAATTCACCATTCACTATACACTAACTACTATCCACTATCTTTAACATTGGGTTATAATACTAACTCCAATTTTTAAAATGCCCTTGACAGGACAACATAAATGAAATCCAAAACCGCTTTTCTCTGGGACGAATCCTTTATATGGGGGCTGATGGCATATGAGGCTCTGAAAAAAAACAACCTGACTTTCGAACTTATTCGTTCGGAAGATATCAAGCAAAAAGGTTTAAGCAATTACTCAATGCTATTTGTTCCTGGCGGCTGGGCATCCAACAAATTAAAGGCTCTGGGAGATGAAGGGATTGCCGAAATAAAAAGGTTCGTCAAAAATGGTGGAAATTATCTCGGCTTGTGCGGCGGGGCTGGACTCGCTACTACGGATGGGATTGGACTGCTTAGGATTAAAAGGAAACCAACAAAAGACAGGGTTCCGAGTTTCAGCGGGAGGATAAATTTAAGCATAAATAAACATAAGATATGGGAAGGTCTGGATAAAGCTGACAATAAAATATTTTATGCGTGGTGGCCCTCACAATTTGTTGTTCAGGATAAGAGGGTAAAAATATTAGCAACTTATGGTGAGCCAATGCCCGATGCCTTCAGTTCCGATCTGTGTATAGGGGATGTCATAAAGAGCGGGCAAGACTGGACAGAACTTGAATCAATTTATAAAATCAATCTTAATCCAACACAATTAATAGGCGAGCCTGCTGTAGTTGAGGGAACTTATGGCGAGGGGAGGATTATCTTATCACTTATCCATTTCGATACTCCAGAAGATGCAGCGGGTCATGCTGTTTTAAAAAATATATGGAAATATTTCTTGGGAGAAGTTGCAGATACATATAAATTGACAAATGAAAAGATAGCATCATCAAACAAATCAAATAATTTTAATAACAAAACCACGAGTTCAAAGAATGAAAAAGTAGGTCATTCAATTAATTCGAGTGAGCAAGCTTTGATTATCTCTGAACTTTTTGACGCTACAAAAGACTTGATTAGTTTTGGAGAGCGCAATTTCCTATGGTTTCAGAGAAATTCCATGCTTTTTCAATGGCGCAGAGGTGTTAGAGGGCTTGAATACTGCAACCTGTATATGCTCATCAGAAAGATACAGGAGATACTCAACCTTGACAATAAAAATATCAGTGATTCAATCGAAAACTTCAATTTGAGATTGCAAATAATCCGCGAGACATTTCTGCCTTTTTATGGAAACTCGAAGAAGCTTCTTCTTATGGAAAGGCTTGCCATGCAGAATGGTCATATCACCTATGAAAAATGCGATGAACAATTGATTCAATCTTTGCGTCTCGAGCTTTTCTCAGCTTCTAAAAGCTACGGCGGTATGTATAAAAGGCTTATAGACGATATAGACAGGCTTCTTTTTGATTTAATACAGAACATTGAAAGAAGTGATTCGATGCCTTACTTAATACAACGATAGTTACCCTAAAACAGCTATAGAATCCTAAAGTCTTTCTGGTTTATTATTTTTATTTTATGAATGATATCACAGGTTATTCAAGCAGAGATATGCCACAATTTCTTTGCCAAAGAGCTACCTTCGTGCATATGTAAGCCTTTGGGAGACTTCATATTACTTTTGAAGTATTGGCAGTTGAGGCTTCCGCTTCGTCTTCAGCCTTTTTGAGGTTGTCCATGGCTTTGGCTCCAGAAATCGCATCATATCCGTCGGATTCGAAAGTATATTAAGAATTTATTCTGGACGGGGTATGATTATAAATATTATTTAGTTCATTAAGTAAGCACACCCAAGAGTAAAACTATGACTTTTTTGCAGTAACAACATAAAGTGGATCTGAAAAAAAGGCGCTTTCAAAATATTTATCATTGAATGGTCTATACCATCCTCTAAATGAAAATGTCTGAAAATCCTTAAATCCACCATCTTGTAAGAGCAAGTCGAGCACATAACCCATTTTCTCAAAGTCATGAAGCTCTTTCCACAATTTAATAACCTTTGGAGGGAAATAGCGATTAGAAAAGCTGAAACTGAGCAACCCTCCTTTTTTCAAGACCCTTTTTATTTCTGATATCACACTTAATGGCTTTACTAAATATTCAATTGAAAGGTCGCAGACTACGCAATCGAAAGAATTATCTGCAAACTGGAGTTTTGGTTCTTTATTAATATCGCAAACTACGAATTCTTTAAGCTGTGGATTAGCCTTCATCTCTTCGCTGTTTAAACCAAGTCCTACTATATGATAATTTTTGTCTTCAGGCATATGGGACTGATAACTGCTCATTAAATCGAGAATCCTTGAGTTCTCAGGAATAATCTTTTCGTATAGACTTTGTAGATTTTCATGGCATCTTGAGTCAATGTGAGTGGTAAGTCTTGGTTCAGAATAAAACTCCTGGTCGTCTGTCTCACTCTCCCTCGAAAAGCTTTGTGGCTCACCAAGTTGAAAGTCAGTTCTAATATTATTGTAAGGTATTTGCATACCAGGTCCATCGTCTAAAGCTATCTCGCACCAACACCTGCACTCCCCTTGGAGCTTATCTGCTTTACCAACTATACGTTCTATCTTGATAGTTAAATCCAAATCATACCTTGCAATAGGGACATTTCTATCTATCGTAATATACGTTTCATCGATATCTATTATCCTTGCAGGTTTGATGTTTTGAGGATATACTCCTGCTATGTCTGTAAAATATCCCAGAGGATAGAACCTGCCGATTTTTGGTTTGATATCTGTTTCTATGGATACAGGAGGTCGAAATTGGTATCTTCTCACCTTGATGATATTTGTATCGTTGTAGCGGAATACTTCGCCTGCCTTTAAATTAACGGTGAATTCATCTCCTTCTGCACTGTTTAAAAACTTATCTTTAACCTTGCTTGGTAAAAGCCCGCAATCTCTCCAGACATTAACCCTGCAAAAATGATTCTCCTCGTGAACTCCTATAGTCGAATTCCATCTAAAACTCATTACCGTATCAACTATGTTTTTAGAATTTACTTGCATCTGTTTTTCTCCTTCTAAAGAAACCGAGCTAGTAAGCAGTTAATTGTTCTTAAGTCCACGGCTATTTTGTTACCTTAATCCCATTATTTCCCTCACAGTTGCGAGGGTTTCTTCAGCCCTTTTCATAGCCTTATGGGAACCTATACGAGCTATCTCATGTAATTCATCCGGTTTGTTAATCAGTTCTCCCCGCCTTTTCCATATCGGTTCAAGATATGAAAACACATTTTTTATAAGGATTTTTTTACAGTCCAAACAGCCTATCTCGGCAGTCCGGCAGCCTTTTGCAACTTCTTCGAGCTCCTGTTGTGAAGAGAATATCTTATGCAATTGATAAACTGGAGATAACTCAGGATCCCCCTTGTCCGTGCGTCTCTTTCTTGCAGGGTCGGTCATCATGGTCCTTATCTTTTGTTCTACAATCTCAGGGGCATCAGCTAAATAGATTGCGTTATCATAGCTTTTAGACATCTTTCTTCCATCTATACCGGGAACCTTTGGAAATTCAGTCAGCAGTGCTTCGGGTTCAGGGAAGAAATCCCTGTTATAAGTATAGTTAAAGCGGCGGGCAATCTCCCTTGATATTTCTAAGTGGGGCACCTGATCTATCCCCACCGGGACATATTTCGCCCTGTAAATGATTATATCAGCAGTCTGAAGGAGGGGATAGCCTAAAAAACCGTAAGTGGCTATATCTCTGCCACTCAATTCCTCCTGTTTTTCCTTGTAAGTCGGCACTCTCTCGAGCCAGCTCAATGGGGTAAGCATGGATAAAAGCAGGTGCAGTTCTGCATGTTGAGGCACCATTGATTGGATAAAGATTGTCGATTTATTTGGGTCAAGCCCAGCAGCTATAAAATTTATAAGGAGGTCGTTTGAGCTTTCCTTAATAGATTCGGGTGTTGTGTAACCAGTCGTGAGGGCATGCCAGTCGGCAAGGAAGTAAAAACAATTGTATTCATCCTGCAATCTGACCCAGTTTTTTAGGGCTCCAACGAGATTGCCAAGATGCACCTTCCCGCTTGGCTGCATACCACTTAATACGACATTTTGCATAGTTTCTCTCTCCAGTAACTTTGATTGTTGTTCATCCCGTATAGATATTTTCGGTGTTGCTTCCACTAAAGCAGTCTGATAATACTTAGCAGAAAACGAGCAATGGGCAATATTATATAGCTTGATATGCCTGTTGCGACCAGCAGAATGACTATTATAAATCCATACGGCTCTATTTTGCCAAGAGTTACAGCATGACGATATGGCAGCAGTCCCATCAGCACCCTTCCGCCGTCAAGAGGCGGAATAGGTAGCATATTGAATGTTGCGAGTATGACATTTATTGTAACGCTTGCAGTGAACATCATTGCGAGAGGTTTGAAGATGCCGCCAATTAGCTCAGAGTCAGCGGTTCCTGATAACGGGAACAGGGCATATTTAAGTATTAAGAAACTGAAGACTGCGAGTAAAAGGTTGGTTACCGGTCCTGATGCAGCGCAAATAGCCATATCCTTTTTGGGATTTTTAAAGTTGCCCGGATTGATCGGCACGGGTTTGGCATAACCGAGGACGAACTGGCCGTTCGTGAATATGTATAAGAGTAAAGGCATTAATATTGTGCCGAAGATATCAACATGAGGTATGGGGTTAAGAGTTAACCTTCCCAACATTTTAGCAGTGGGGTCGCCGAGCCTGTATGCCACATAACCGTGGGCAACTTCGTGCAGAACAACCGCAAAGATGATCGGCAGGGCGGCTATAAGCACCTGCCTGATTATATTTTCAAATTCCATTTGTTTTATCTTATCTGAGCAAGAACTTCATCAGGATTTACTGCATCTCCAATAGATACAAATATCTCTGTTACTTTGCCGTCAATGGTTGAGTGTATCTCGTTTTCCATTTTCATTGCTTCTATAACCATAATAGTATCGCCTGCCTTAACGGTGTCGCCTTTTTTCACGAGAATTTTGACTATCCTGCCGGGCATACCAGTGGTAATATCACCAATTTCGACGGCTTGAGGTCTTATAGAGCGTTTGGTTGCCTTGGCTTCTACCTTGCCGAACTCGCTCGGCAGAACCTCTGCAAGCGGTTCAACCAGAACCTCTACCAAATGATCATCGACATAAAGGAAGTAAGGCCTTTTTGCTTCCGTTTTGTGTCCCGCTCCGGCAACTTTGATATTATAAGACTCACCATGGACGCTGATTATAAATTCCGAAGGGGCTAAATGAGGGACAGGCTCGATAAGCCTTTCAATAGGCTTATGTGTTTTCTCTAAAACTTCAATTCTCTCAGGGGGCAAGCCCTTTTCTTTTTGTTCAAGATAATTAAGGAAAAGCTGAGGAAATAAGGCATAGGAAAGCACATCTTCTTCTGATGCAGCCTTGTCGCCGATTTCATTTTTTGCCATTTCCATTTCAGGGGAAAGAATATCAGCAGGTCTTGCGGTAATTGGCTGCTCGTCCTTGAGAATCTTTTTTCTTATGTCTTCATTTACAGGAGCAGGGGGTTTTCCATAAAGACCCTTCATATAATTTTTTGTCTCACTTGTAATAATTTTATATCTTTCACCAGTTATAATGTTCAAAGTCGACTGGGTGCAGATAATCTGGCTTAAAGGAGTTATAAGGGGAGGGTATCCAAAATCTTCCCTTACCTTTGGCACTTCATTTAAAACATCTTCTATTTTATCAAGGGCGTCCTGTTCATTCAATTGATGTGCAAGATTTGAGAGCATCCCGCCGGGAAATTGATAAATGAATGCATTGGGATCCATAGAAGTGTATTCACTCTCGAAGGCTTTATATTTCTTTCTGACTTCCTTAAAATAATTAGCTATTTCAGCCATAAGCTTAAAGTCGAAAAGAGGATCATAAGCGGTATCTCTCAGGATATTGCACAACACCTCAAGGGCTGGTTGACTCGCGCCCGAAGCCATCGATGATATTGAGGCATCGAGGATATCCACGCCTGCCTCTATTGCCTTTAAATAAGTCGCAACCCCCATGCCGCTGGTATCGTGTGTATTTAAATGTATTGGAACGGAGACCTTTTCTTTTATCTTAGTTACTAAATCATATGCATCGAGCGGCGAGAGGATCCCAGCCATATCTTTGACGCAGATTATGTCAGCCCCCATATCTTCGATGCGGGTTGCAAGGTCTATAAAAAAGTCGTTGGAGTAAATTGGACCTCGCGTATAGCAGAAGGCAATCTCAACTTTACCTCCATATTTGAGTGTTGCCTTTACTGCTGTTTTCAGATTGCGTAAATCGTTGAGGGGATCAAAGATTCTTGCTATATTAATCCCGTTTTCGATAGCCTTCGCCACAAATCCTTCCACCACATCATCAGGGTAATGCCTATAGCCCACTAAGTTTTGACCTCTCAGAAGCATTTGGAGAGGGGTTTTTCTAACGATTTTTTTAATTTCCCTAAGCCTTTCCCATGGGTCTTCTCCAAGATATCTCAAGCACGCATCAAAGGTGGCTCCTCCCCATACCTCTAAAGACCAGAAACCTACTGAATCCATTTTTTCAGCTATTGGGAGTAAATCATCGATCCTCATCCTCGCGGCAAGAAGGCTTTGATGGGCTTCTCCGAAAGTTGTATCCATTATTTTTATCTGTTTAGGTTTCATGATTTTCTCCTAATTATTAAATTTTGTGATGAGCAATAATTGCTGCTGCAAGGGCAGAGGCGAATATCAAGGGGTCAGTTTCTCTTTTATAAGTTAGATATGGAAGCCTCTCTTCTATATATTTAGTGGTGAAATGTCCGGATTTAAACACCTCATCCTCCATGATTTTTTTATAAAAAGGTATGGTCGTCTTGACACCTCGAATAACATATTCACTAAGACATCGGTGCATTCTCCTGACGGCTTCATCCCATGTCCGACCCCTGACGATTAATTTTGCCATAAGGGAATCATAAAATGGTGGGATGGTATATCCCTTGTAAACATGCCCATCAATTCTCACGCCATATCCGCCCGGCGAATAGTAAGATGTTATCTTGCCCGGGTCGGGCATAAAATTATTGAGAGGGTCTTCCGCCGTTATTCTGCACTGAATTGCATAACCATTTAATTTTATATCTTCTTGCTTGAATGGTATGGGTTCTCCGGCAGCAATCTTTATCATTGTCTGGACAAGGTCAATTCCCGTCACTTCCTCAGTTATGGTATGCTCGACCTGAATTCTTGTATTCATCTCGAGGAAATAGAAGTTTCTGTTTTTATCAACGATGAATTCCACGGTGCCGACATTGTCGTAATCAACTGACCTCGCAGCCATAATTGCAGCCTGACCCATTTTATGCCTTAACTCGTCATCCAACAGTAAAGACGGAGCGATCTCTATGAGTTTCTGGTGGCGCCTCTGGATAGAGCAGTCCCTCTCGCCGAGATGGACTACGTTGCCGTGTTTGTCAGCTACTACCTGAAATTCTATATGATGTGGTTCATCTATATACTTTTCTATAAATACGCTATCATTTCCGAAGGCTTTTTTTGCCTCAGCTTGAGACAAAGGCATCTGTCTTGAAACATCACTATCGTTGTGGCATATTCTCAACCCCCTGCCGCCTCCTCCTGCAGATGCCTTGAGCATCACAGGATAGCCTATTTCGTTGCTAATGTGGATTGCAGACTCAATATCTGTTACTGCATCAGAACCGGGAATAACAGGAACTCCGCTCGTCTTCATCCTGTTTCTAGCCTCAATCTTGAGTCCCATAGCTGCAATTGCCTCAGGGTGGGGTCCTATGAAGGTAATCCCAGCTTCTCTGCAAGCCCTTGCAAAATTGGCATTTTCAGCGAGAAAGCCGTATCCTGGATGTATTGCATCAGCCCCTACCTGTCTCGCTAGATCTATGATGCCGTAAATGTTAAGATAGGCACGAAGCTGGCCCGGTCTGACAAGGTAACTTTCGTCAGCTCGCTTAACATATCTGGAGGTTGCATCAGCCTCTGAGTATATAGCAGCTGTTCTGATCTTGAGTTCTCTGCATGCCCTGATAATCCGTAGGGCGATTTCGCCCCTGTTAGCTATTAAGACCTTTCTAAACATCGTTTCCCTTCCTGCTACGGAATTTTTTTAAAAGGTGGAGAAATAAGGATAATCACGATAAGTGAGTGCGAAATATTATGCCAAAAAGGAGAAAAAATGTAAATATTATATAAGTTCCTAAAAATAGCGATAGGAAGAACTATTTCAGGATTTTTACAATCGACAAATCTTAATTTGAATTTTGCTTTATCTTTATTGCTGCAAGGGTTTTTAATGCGATTTCATTAAGCTTTCTTTATAAGGTACCTTATAAAAATCCTTCAGCCCTTCCTATCTACCTTATTGATTTTATCGAGCATTTAAGTTCTATCTCCGAATCTGGGAAATGCTAAGCTACAATCTATTATATTTTACGGCACTACCTTTAACTGAATTTTTCGGATATTTAACTTCATTCAACTCTATTTTTTCCATTACCGCCTGCTCCAAGTCAACCCCTAATTTATCTGCCAGTCGTATAAGATAAATGAGCACATCTGCCATCTCCTGGCGGATTAACCCCATTTCCTTTTTGTCATCAACAATGCGGTTTGATTGCTCTTCTGTAAGCCATTGAAAAATCTCGAGCAGTTCAGCAACCTCAGCAGCAAGAGCCATTGAGAGATTTTTGGGTGAGTGAAACTGTTCCCAATCCCGTTCTTCCGCAAATCTCGCCAGACGGTTTTTAATCTCTTCGATATTCATAATCTGCTCCAAAGTCGGTTTAATTATAGACTTCGTTAATTATAATACATTACTTTTATCGGAGTTTGTTTTTTTTGCTACTTTGAACGATTCAGCAGGAAACAGCAAATTAAGAATATTAAGAGGCAGGAGATTTGCTACTGTATTGATAATTTGCCCTAAAATGTTTATATTGCCGTATTTTCCTCAAATTGCTTGAATATTATTTTGGACGCCAGTGAGATACTACCCACATGATAGACATTCGGGATCTTTGTATGTCTTATATGTCCTGAAATTAACGCTCTTGCCATTCCAGACAAGTAGTTTTCCCTTCAAATTAGTCCCGATACCAGTTAGGAATTTTATTGCCTCCATCGCCTGTAATGTGCCAATCACACCAGGAGTTGCCCCCACAACTGGAAATACCCCTGCTGGAGGAGGCTCAGGAAACATACACCTCAGGCAGGGTGTTTCTCCCGGTTGAATGAAGCTAAGCCTTCCTTCCATACCCCAAATACTGCCGTGCACCAGCGGGACGTTTTTACGAAGGGCGTATTCATTTAGAATATACCTGGTCGGAAAGTTGTCCATACAATCTATTATAAGCTGTGCATCACCAATTATCTCATCTACATTTTGCTGCACTATTTTATCTGTCAATGCTGTAACGTTTATATAAGGATTTAACTCCTCAAGCGTCTGCTTTGCGGACAATGCTTTGTTAATACCTATCCTGTGATGATTATGCAGTATCTGTCTGTTGAGATTAGAGAGTTCGGGGCAGTCAAAATCGCAAATCCTTAAATTTCCAATGCCTGCAACAGCAAGGTAAATTGATACAGGAGAGCCAAGCCCTCCTGCTCCTGCAATAAAAACTGTTGACTCTTTCAGTTTTTTCTGAATATCTTCACCCCAGCCTTCCATCATCATTTGGCGGGCGTATCTTTTCAATTCTGCTTCAGACAACATAACTGATCTCCTATTAAGATTTATCCCTTGTGATGTTTAATCTCAACTGGCATCTGAGGCATCTTTTAGCTTCTATCTTTGCCTGTTTTTCCTCATAGCCCAATTCAATAAGACCAAAATCAGTGATGCCCTGTGTTACATCCCTTTCAGGCATTTTTACACGGCTTGCATAACAGAATCCTGCTTCTCTGCCCATCCATGGATCATCTATTTCGTCGGGGATTAATCTTTGTCCGATCTTCCCATCACCGCCGAGGAATTTATCAATTGATTCAGCAGCCTTCCTTCCCTCCTTAATAGCCGTGATGATATTTGAAGGTCCTCTTACAGCATCTCCTCCGGCAAAGACACCGGGGTATGATGTCTTCATTTCTTCATTGACAATTATTAACCCTTTTGGATTAGTATCTACATTCATTTCTTTGGATATTTCCGGAGCCTGCCCTACAGCCATTATCACATAATCTGCCTGAAGCATAAATTCGCTGCCATCAACAGGAACCGGCTTTCTCCTGCCTCCAGGGCTTGCTTCAGCAAGCTGCATCCTGAGACATTCAACATGCAGTTTGTTTTGCCCGGGAATTATTTTTACAGGAGTGACAAGAAATCTAATCATTACACCCTCTTTAAGCGCTGCGATTAGCTCATCAGGATGAGCTGTAATTTCATCGAGAGACCGCCTGTAAAGTATGGTTACGTTTCCATCTGCATTTCTAATCAGGCTCCTTGCTGTATCAACAGCAACATTACCTCCGCCAACTACAATGATATCCCCCTTAATATCGAGGGACCTGCCATAACTTATAGAACTAAGAACACTGACTCCATCAAGGACTCTTGGATCATCTTCTCCGGGGATCCCGATTTTAAGACCTTTGCCAACTCCTAGGGCGATATAAACGGCATGAAATCCTTTTTCAAAAAGCTCCTCTATGGCAAGGATTTTTGTATCAGTTTTGATATCTACACCAATCCTGATAATCTCATCTATCTCCTTATCAAGGACGGCATTAGGAAGCCGATAATCTGGTATCAGTCTCATAGCTCCACCGGCTTTATGCTGTCTCTCATAAACAGTCACTGAATGCCCCAAAAGCCTTAGGAACCAGGCTGCTGTCAGTCCTGAAGGTCCTGAACCAATAATCGCTATCTTTTTGCCTGTATAACGGGCTATCTTGAGCTTATCGAGCCATCTTTTATTGTCCCTTTCAGCAAGAAACCTCTTGATTGCGTTTATAGCAATAGGCTCGCTGACTTCTGCCCTCAGGCAAACTTTTTCGCAGGGATGTGTGCACGCTAATCCGAGCACATGCGGAAATGGAACGCTTTCCCTTATAACCTCAATAGCATCCTGAAATCTTCCCTCTGCAGTAAGCCTGAGATACCGAGGGATATCTATGCCTGCCGGACAGGTGTTTTTGCAGGGGAGAAGTTTCAAATTTCTTTCTTGTTCCGAAAAAGTCTCTTTATCCGAGAGAGCCCCTGATGGACAAACCTCAACACAGGCGCGGCAAAATCTGCAATCGACATCCTTAAAGGAGGAATCATAGGCTGTGCTGACAACGGTATCAATACCCCTGTTTATATAGCCTACAATGCCAGCTCCTCTTATATCATGGCAAATCCTGACACAACGCTCGCACAAGATGCATAGATTTTGATTCATTGTAAACAACGGGTTATCTGACTTAATGGGTAGATTTTTCGGTTTTTTTTCTAAACCAATCGGGAAATCTCGCACCCCGATATAATCTACCACCTTTTTAAGCAACGTGCCATCTTGGGGATAACCCGGATATGAACTCATAAGAAGCCATACGAGGTTCTTCCTGATTTTTTTAATCTCCTCCGTATCAGTCTTTATAGACATCCCGTCCCTGACTACTGTGGCACATGACACAGGAAACCCTCTCACGCCTTCTATCTCGACTATGCAGAGCCTGCATGCGCCTGTATGCCTGAGGTCAGGGTGATAGCAAAGATGAGGGATATAAATGTCGGATTGAAGAGCGGCAGAAAGTATGGTTTTATTTTCTTCCACTTCAAGTGTTTTGCCGTTAATCACTATCCTTGCCATTTTTCACCTAACTTATAGCCATATAATCGCACGCTTCAAAACAAGCCTTGCACTTGGTGCACTTATCTTTGTTAATTCTGGCATGTTTGTCTTTTTTCCATTCAATCGCCCCGTATAAACAAGACTTATAGCACTTGCCGCACTTTACGCATTGGTTGGGAATAACCTTGAATTTCAAAAGCTTTGTGCAGACTCCCGCAGGGCATTTTTTTTCTTTGATATGAGAGTAATATTCATCGGCGAAATATTCAAGGGTTGACAACACAGGATTAGGGGCGGTATTGCCAAGACCGCACAATGAGGCTTTTTTGATAGTGTTGCCCATGTCTTTTAGAAAATCAATGTGCTCAAGCCTGCCTCTGCCCTCGGTTATCTCATTAAGCACTTCTGACATTCTTTTTAACCCTATCCTGCAAGGCAGGCATTTACCGCACGACTCTGATGAAGTAAATTCGAGAAAGAATTTTGCTATATCAACCATGCATGTCTTGGCGTCCATTACAATCATCCCGCCCGACCCGACTATAGCACCTTTTTGAGTTATAGCTTCATAGTCAACAGGGGTGTCAAACAGCGATGCAGGCAGGCAGCCTCCGGAAGGCCCGCCCATCTGGACTGCCTTTATAGGAACCTTTCTTTTTATCTGCCCACCGCCAAGTCCATATATTATGTCATGGATGGTGGTGCCCATAGGTACTTCGATAAGTCCTGTGTTTTTGACTTTGCCAGCAAGGGCAAACACCTTGGTTCCCTTGCTTTTTAAAGTGCCGATAGAGGAAAACCACTCAGAACCTTTTTCAATGATGTGCCTTATGTTTGCGAATGTTTCGACATTATTAATGAGCGTAGGTTTATCCCATAACCCTTTTTGCGCAGGATAAGGCGGTCGGATTTTAGGCATGCCCCTTTTGCCCTCTATTGATGAGATAAGGGCTGTCTCCTCGCCGCAGACAAAGGCGCCTGCGCCCTTAACTATGTTGACATCAAAAGACCAACCGGTCTGCAGAATATTTTTGCCAATGAATCCCCTTTGTCTTGCAGCATATATTGCCCCTGTAAGCCTCTTAATTGCCTGTGGGTATTCCGCCCTGCAGTAAATGTATGCTTCATTGGCTCCAATTGCATGACCAGCGATAGCCATTCCTTCAAGCACCGAATGGGGGGCGCCTTCAAGTATGCTTCTGTCCATGAAAGCTCCGGGGTCGCCTTCATCAGCATTGCAGATGATATATTTGATATCTGATTCAGCTTCTCGGCATAATCTCCATTTAAGTCCAGTGGGGAAGCCAGCGCCACCTCTGCCTCTGAGTCCTGATTTCTCAATCTCTTCTATTACTTTTGAGGGTTCGGTGTTCAAGGCTTTTTTAAGCGATGCATATCCGCCGGTGCATATATATTCATCTATATTATCAGGTGAAATCTCACCGCAGTTGGATAAGACTATACGTTTTTGCCCTTTAAAAAATTGCGAGTAATCCTTGCCTGCAAGGAGTTTTTTCAGTGGTTTGCCCTTGATAATATGTTCTTCAACTATATTTATAGCATCAGAAGGCTTGATATATTCATATGTAAATCTGCTGCCTTGAGAATCGATTACATCAATCAAAACATCCCTAAACAATCCCCTGTCGCCTGCTTTGACAATATGCCATTTATTGGTTAGATTTCTCTTTTTTAATTCATCCTCAAAGATTCTGGCGACCTCCTCAGCTCCTGCGGAGATACCGCTTGTTCCTGTGCAAATAATTATTCTGGATACATTTTGAGTCATTTTTCCCTTTCCCTGTAATTTTGCAGTATCTCTTCAGCCTTTTTAATGTCGCATCTATCATAAAAAATTATCATTGACTGTGACCACAGGCGCCATGCCGCAGCATCCAAGACAGACCACTCTCTCGAGCGTAAAAATGCCGTCTTTCGAGGTTTCTCCCTCTTTTACATTAAGTTTCTGCTCAAAGAAATTAAGGAGTTCCTTACTGCCCATTACGTGGCATGCGGTTCCGAGGCAAACCTTGATCGTATTTTTCCCTCTTGGCGCAGTGTAAAACTGAGAATAAAAAGTCAGAATACCATAAATATCGACGGGGTGGAGAGACAGTTCTTTTGCAATAATAAAAACAGCCTCTTTTGGCACATATCCGTAAAGTTCTTGAACATCCTGAAGAAGGGGAATAACTATACCCTTTTTATTGCGGTATCTCTCTATTATTTCGCTTATATCAGCCATAAGATAATTATTCATCAAGTTGTGATTCTGCGGGTTATCTATTCATTAGATAAAACTCTCTTAACAAAAATCTCGTCGGATAATTCTGGATCAAGGGTGATTGTCGTTTCATCTATCTGCAACACTACTGAAGGTCTTTTTTGAATTAATTTAATAATTGCACCCGCAATTATCCCGAAAGAACTTAAACGGCTTATCCTCGATGCCTCAGATGGTTTAATAAAAACTATCTTACATGGCTTGCCAATTTCAAAATCGGATAATCTTACAACGACAGGCTGGACATCAACAGTATATTTTTTACAGCAATCCCCAGGGGGTATGGGTTTTCCGTGGGGACATTTGGGTGGATGACCAAGAAAGGTGCAAACGCTATCAGTTAGTTCCTCGCTTAGAACATGCTCCATTTTGCAGGCGTCTTCGTGAATAATGTCTTTTGAGAGATCAAATACATCAGTAAAAAGCCTTTTGGCGAGCCTATGCCTCCTGATCAACCCCCGAGCGAGCTCAACTCCACGAGGAGTGAGGAAAATTTTATCATTCTCAATTTTGACAAGATTGTTTTTAATGAGCGTTTCAATCAGAAGCTCTATATCATGGTCGTCAGAGCTGTGTCTGAACCTTTTTAAATCGTTATACCCCTCTTCATCAAGCACCCACAGGAGTTCGAGCGCTTCATCTATTCTCTCTTTTTCCAATGTTGCCTCCGTCTGAGTGCTTCTTATTGAAGCCTTTTATTAGATTGTTAATATTAATAAGCAAAAGGTAGAAGCAGAGATTTAACACCATGAAAGCTTTTTCTGTGGATCGTACATGCTCCATGTAAGCTCAGTTTTGCTATATGCTCTTTTGTGGGATATCCCTTATGCTTTGCAAAGCCGTAGTGCGGATATTTATCATGATAAAGAACCATCATCGCATCTCGTATAACCTTGGCTATTATTGATGCTGCAGCAATTGAAGCGCTTTTTGCATCGCCTTTAATAATAGGCATCTGTTTTATCTTTACAGACGGTAATGCAATAGCATCTATAAGCAGCAAATCAGGCTCTGTCTTTAGATCTTTCAGGGCAAGATACATCGCAAGCCGTGTTGCCCTCAGTATATTTATTTCGTCAATTATCTCGGCATCTACTATACCTATGCCGATATCTTTCGCATTGTCAAGGACAGCACAGAAAAGCCTTTCCCGCTGTTTTTCGGAAAGTTTTTTTGAGTCCTTTATCCCTTCTATTTTTCTATCGTGGCAGAGAATCACCGCAGAAGCCACTACAGGGCCTGCAAGGGGTCCTCTTCCTGCCTCATCCAATCCTGCAAACGTCCTGTAACCCCTGTTAAACAGGGATTCATCAAATTTGTATAGAAGCATCCCGGATAACAAGGCTTAAACTGTTTTCTGTGTGTCTCTGCCCTTTTCTTTTACCTTGGCGGCTTTGCCTTTTTTGCCTCTTAGATAGTATAGCTTTGCCCTGTTGACATCGCCCCTTTTTAATACCTCGATTTTCCCTAAAGATGGGGAATGGACAGGAAATATCCTCTCAACTCCCACCCCAAAAGATATCTTCCTAACCGTAAAAGTTTCTCTTACGCCTCTGCCACTCCTCGCTACTACTATTCCTTCATAAGGCTGAAGCCTCTCTTTGTCCCCTTCTACAACCTTTACAAATACCCTGACGGTATCTCCAGGGTTGAATTTAGGGATTTCCTTTCTGTATCCTTCCTCTACAACCTTTATTAAATCCATCTCTATACCTCCAATGATTTTTTATTCACGAATTATTATTTAGAGACCTTAAAAGTTCATAATCCTCCTGACTTAATTTTTCCGGCGCAATCAAATCAGGCCTTTTTATTAACGTCCTTCTTAATGCTTGCCCTCTACGCCATCTTTTTATCTCCTGATGATTTCCTGAAAGCAGAATTTCGGGAACCTTTATCCCCTTAAACTCAGATGGTCTTGTGTAATGCGGATAATCTAATATACCGCTTGTAAAGGATTCCTCTTTAAATGATTCGTTATCGCCTAAAACGCCCGGAATTAAGCGGGCAATAGTGTCTATTATAACTAAAGCTGCAAGTTCACCGCCAGTCATAATATAATCGCCGATAGATATCTCGTCATCGGCAAATAATTCTCTAACTCTTTCATCAATACCTTCGTATCTTCCGCATAAAAAAATAATTCGTTTATTAAGCCCCAAAAGCGATTCTGCAATTTTCTGATTAAAGACCCTCCCCTGCGGACTTAAAAGAACTGTTAACCGTTCGATTCCGTCTGATTTTATTGATCCGATAGCATTAAAGATTGGCTCAATTTTCATGACCATGCCAGGACCACCGCCATAGGGGTAATCATCAACAGTCTTGTGTTTATTTTCCGAGAAATCCCTTAGATTATATATTTTTATATCGATGAGATGCTTTTCCAATGCCCTTTGGAGAATACTTTCACCGAGATAAGACGAAAATATTTCCGGGAAAATAGTAATTATGTCAAAACCTGCTTTCATCTGCAAATAGAGCCATGCAAAAAAATACTCTCTTTTAGCAATAGTTATTTTATTAAACAAAAAGGGCGTTCAGAGAGGAACGCCCAGATTCAGAATCAACCAAAAGAAACTATTCTAATATTTCAAGAACACAACGCTTACCAAGTTTTGTGCCTGCAGCCCCAAGAATAGTTCTCATTGCACGAGCGGTTTTACCTTGTTTGCCAATAACCTTGCCAAGGTCGCCTTGGGCAACTCGAAGTTCATAAACGGTAGTCTTTTCTCCCTCAACCTCTGACACCCTAACTTCATCAGGCTTGTCAACTAGTGATTTTGCCATCACCTCAATCAATGTTTTCATTGTTCCACCTCCACAGGATTTTGATAGGCGCCCCAGATCGCTTAATTAAGAATTCATTTTAAGTTTTAGCTTTTTCTATTAGCCTTTTAACTCTATCTGTAGGTTGAGCGCCCCGGCTAATCCAATATTGAGCTCGCTCTAAATTCAGTTTAATCTCGCTTGGTTCTTTTTTAGGGTCGTATGTTCCTATTATCTCTATAAATGGTCCGTCTCTTCTTGCCTTCGAATCGGCGACTATCACTCTGTAGAAAGGAGTTTTGAGAGCCCCCATTCTCGTTAAACGTATCTTAACCAATAATTCACCTCCTTGTATTTCCGTGCTAAAGATTTTAAAATATTTTAGCTAAATAATTCAAGAATTAAAAAAAACCCAAAATCAGCGATAAAACTAAAAAGTGCTCTAAAGTCAAGAAGTTAGATAGGAAGGAAAATCAGCGATAGGATTTTTATGACAATGGTAATAACTTTGCCCTTATTCTGGGAATTTTCCTTTTAGTGTTTTAATTTTCGGCAGGCAATTTTGAATGGTTTTAATTATTGTGTTAAACTTCCAATTATTATTTCGAGCTATATTTATATACTCTCTTTTAAAATCACGCAAGGTTTTAAATGATTACCCCGATGGATGAAAAAATCAAAAATCTCATAAGCGAACTTCAGGATTATTACATACTCTCCATTAAAGGGTTACTCGGGATTTTCAGAAGACCTTTCTACCTTAAAGACACAATTGAACAAATGGATTATGCAGGGGCAGGCTCCTTTATTATTATAATGATAGTCTCCCTTTTCATAGGGATGGCACTGTCCCTTCAGCTTTCAGCCGAACTTGCAGCTCTCGGACTTAAAATGTACACGGGAAAAGTGGTAGGTATTTCGATTATCAGGGAAGTCGGACCAGTTACCGCTGCACTTGTATATACCGGTAGAGTTGGTGCCGGGATGGCGTCTGAGCTTGGCTCAATGGTCATTGGCCATCAGGTTGACTCATTAAGGGTATTTGGTGTAGATCCAATTAAAAAACTCGTGACGCCAAGGATAATCAGTTCCCTTCTTATGCTTCCTGCCCTTACAATCATTGGCGATCTCGTCTCGATACTGGGGGGATATTACATAGCTGTTTTTGTAAGCTATCAAAGCGGCTATGTTTACTGGACCTCTATAAAGGATGTCTTGGACTTTGAGAATGTATTTTCCGGGGCAGTGAAACCCTTCATGTTTGGGTTTTTGATTGCATCTATAAGTTGTTATATGGGTCTTACCACCAAAGGTGGGGCGAAGGGATTAAGAAGGTCAACGACCAATGCTGTTGTGGTGTCGATTATCATGATTATTATCTCTGACTTTATGCTTACAAGGATTTTGCTTTATGTTCTTGGGTTTACGATATGATTGTTTTTGAGCATGTCTTTTTTTCTTATGGTAAAAATCAGATATTGAGAGATGTTAACTTCAGTCTCCTGGAGACTGAGAAAGTCGCTATCTTGGGCGGCAGCGGAGGAGGCAAGACGACTATACTCAAGCTGATAGTTGGTCTTCTGAAGCCAGATTCTGGGAGGATTTTGATTGACGGCGATGATATAACAGACAAGAGTGAAGACGAACTTATGGAGGTTAGAAAAAAGTTCAGCATTGTTTTTCAGGATGGCGCCCTTTTCGACTCTTTGAATGTAAAGGAAAATGTTGCCTTTTGTCTAAGAGAATATACAAAAATGTCAGAAGCAGAGATTGACCTTAAAGTAAGGGAACTGCTCAGGATTGTCGGTGTTGAACACGCAATCAATTACATGCCTGATGAACTCAGCGGCGGGATGCACAGGAGGGTTGCGATAGCCCGTTCCCTTGCTGTCTCTAAGCCCAAGATGTTCTTATATGACGAAGCTACGACAGGTCTCGATCCTGTGAATGCAGAAAATATTTGTAATTTAATTACCGAGTTGAGTAAAAATGGCACAGGGCATATAATCGTAACTCACAAGGTAGTTGATGCTCTGAGGGTTGCCGATAGATTCATATTCCTCCAAAACGGCTCAATAGTTCTGGACGGTGACAAGTATCAACTTTTAAAATCTGACATTACCGATATAGCGGTATTTGTAAGCGAGCTTAATTACAAGATATCACAATAAGCAGGGGGCTTAAATGTTTGAGACAAAAAAACAACTATTGTGGTCAAAACTTAAGGTCGGCATAGTTCTGACAATTGCCGTTTTGATTCTCTTTTTTACAGCATTTTTTGCAGGTAGGATTGAGGATATTTTTATCCCTAAAGCCGATATCATAGTCCAGATTAACGATGTAAAAGGGCTTCGGAACGGTTCGCCTGTATGGATAGCCGGAATTGAAGTAGGTGCTGTAAAGAATATGAAACTCCACGAACAGTATGGAACTTTGGTCACCATATCCGTTAGAGAGGACCTGTTGAGCTTCATTAAAAAAGATTCTAAGGCGACTGTTCAGACGATGGGGCTTCTGGGAGATAAGTATATCGAACTCTCATCTGGTTCTCCAAGCGCCTTACCTTTAAAAAAGGGCGATATGATAGAAGGCAGACCCCAGCTCGAGATTAAGGACATTGTTGATGCAAGCGCTGGCTTGATAGGCAAAATCACAGATTTTGTTGATAAGCTCGACCAATTCCTTTTGAAAATAGAAAAAAGCGAAGGCACTCTGGGACAGTTTATATCAGATCCATCAGTTTATCGCAACCTCAGCGATTCAACTAAAAAGCTTTCATCAATATTGGGCGAAATAGAAACTTCAAAAGGCACCCTCGGCTTGCTGCTTAAAGACCCGGTTTTGTATAACAAGATCTCTGCCGCAACTGAGAAGATTGACAACCTGACAACAGGCATTAGCGAGGGTAAAGGAACGCTAGGGAAGCTCGCTGTGGACACCACCCTTTATGATAGTCTTACTGAAACATCTGCCCAGCTTGCCTCCATAGTTCAGAGTATCAATGAAAAGGAAGGAATTGCCGGGACTCTTTTGAAAGACAAGGAACTGGCTGGCGAGTTAAAACAAACAGTGGTGAATCTTAGAGATGTTGTTGAAGAACTTAAACTTCTGACAAAGGATGTGAAAGAAAATCCTAAAAAATATTTTAAGTTTAGTATATTTTAAGCATTAAGCTGCTCTATAATTAACATAAAAAGCGGGTTCCGATTAATACCCTGAACCCGCATAACCATAACAATGTGTCACCCTGAGCATGCCGAAGGGCAACACATTCAGGGTGAAATCAGTGTTTTGACTTCATATTGCGTGACTTCTTTATTAACTCAGTCAAACTTACAAGAAAACACCTTGAACTACTGTTGAAGGAAATTAGTGTTTCATTTATCTTACTTCTTCTCGGTTAATACCGAAATCCCGGGCAGTTCTTTGCCTTCAAGCAATTGTAGGGATGCTCCTCCGCCTGTAGATATAAAAGTAATTGCATCACTAACACCGGCTTTATGCACAGCGTAATCCGTATCCCCACCACCCACGATTGTCATAGCATAAGCGTCTGCAACCGCATGGGCTATAGCTGTAGTCCCCCTTGAGAATGCATCTATCTCGAAAGCCCCCATAGGTCCATTCCATATTATTGTCTTGGCATTCTGAATAGCTTCAGAGAAAAGTTTAACTGATGCAGGTCCTATATCGAGGGCTTTCCAGCCTTTCGGAATTTCCTGAGTTGTAACAATCTTTGTTTCGCCGCCGGCTGCTACTTCCTGTGCAATTACACAATCAACGGGGAGATAAAATTTAACGCCCTTTGTTTTCAAGCTGTCCATTATACTCTTTGCCAGATCGAGCATTTCGGGTTCAAGAAGCGAGTCCCCAATTTCGTAATCGAGGGCTTTTATAAATGTGAAAGCCATGCCGCCGCCGACAATAACCTTGTCAACCTTTTCAACAAGATTGCTCAGAACACCAATTTTACCCGAAACCTTGGAGCCTCCTAAGATAGCCACAAAGGGTCTTATCGGGTCTTCAACAGAACCTTTGAGGTATTCTATCTCTTTTTTCATAAGGAAGCCCGCAGCGGAAGGCAAAAACTTCGGCAACCCTACAATAGATGCATGAGCCCTATGAGAGGCGCCAAAGGCGTCATTGACAAAATAATCAGCTAATTTCGAGAGAGATTTAGCAAAGGAGGGGTCATTTTTTTCTTCTTCTATATGGAATCGAAGATTCTCCAAAAGCATCACATCGCCATCCTTCATTTTTGCAACTAAACCTTCAACCTGACTGCCTATGCAATCTGGGGCGAAAATTACTTCCTTGTTCAATAATCTTTGTAGCCTTTTTGCAACAGGCATCAAACTAAAGCGGGGGTCAATCTTGCCCTTGGGCCTGCCAAGGTGAGAGGCAAGTATGACCTTAGCGCCGGCATCAATTGCATAGTTTATAGTGGGTATAGTAGAACGTATCCTCCGGTCGTCAGTGATGACCATATTATTGTCAATAGGAACATTGAAATCAGCCCTTATAAAGACCCTTTTGCCTTTAATAGGGAGTTCATCAATAATAAATTTGTTCAGAATATCATTCTTTTTTTGCATATATAACTCCTTTTGCTTATAAATATTGCTAAATTTTCTAAGCTATTACCTAAAACTATTTATCACCATGCCGGTCAAAAGCTTTGGGTAAAAATATGTCGATTTGGGAGGCATCCTTTTATTGGCAAGGGCAACTTGCTCAACATCTTCCAATCTAGTTGGTTTCAGGAAAAAGGCTGCATCAAATTCTCCCGCTCGAACCATCCTTTCCGCTTCTTTTGCATTCATTTCATAAGCAAAGTCATTAATATCGAGTATCCTCTTAAAGATAAGTTCATGAAGGACAACGACATCAAGGCTGCCAAGTGCAGGGTGTAAATCGCCCAACTTTCCGCCTTTATATTTTAGTATATACCATGTCTTATCATTATTCATATACAATCCAATGGCGTTTTTAGGCTCTAAAGATAGAATATCTGTTATGTCAATGTTAAGGGGGGCTTTATTTATTTCGAAATAATTTTCAACCCTTTTTATGATATCCCTGCTGCCTGATAAACCTTTAATCAATCTATGCGTTGGCAGGACGGTTATCCCTTCATCCTGGATATTGGCTAAAAACATCATTACATAATCATAAGAAAAATTTGTATTTAAATCATTCAGTGCAACTTCTTCCATCTCTTTTTTGAATTCAAGAGCAACCTCATATCTGTGATGACCATCGGCAATGTATATTGACTTATCATTAAACTCCTTTATTATTTGCTCATGAAGGTTTGTATCTTGAATTTTGAAAATCTTGTGAACAGCTCCATCGGCGTCTTTAGAAATCATCCAAGGGTCGTATGAAGTTGATTCAAGAATGCCCGAAGTAATCCTTTGTGAACTGTTATAAAGGGCATATATCGGGCTTATATTTGCATGACATGCCCTCATAAGATTTAGTCTGTCGGCTTTGGGCTTAGAATGAGTTGCCTCATGGGGGTAAATCCCTCTGCCGAGTTCCTCAATTTTTACAAGAGCTATCAATCCTCTCAGGGTGAAATTCCTATTGGAAACTGAGTAGTCGATTTCATAAGAATAAAAGAAAGGCGCCTCATCTCTTATCAGAATCCCATTGCTCATCCATTTATCAAAATCTTCCTTTGCCCGTGTGTATTTGTTATTCGTGGTATTGTCGCCGGTCAGCTCCATCCCAAAATCTATGCGGACAATGTTGCATTCGCTTTTATTGTATAAATCTTGCTTGTATGAAGGTGTTATGATATCGTAGGGGGGAGCGGTAACCAGTTCCCCGCTAACTCTTGAAGGATTATAAAGTATTCCCCTAAAAGGTATTATCTGTGCCATTTTTTCCTTTCATTAATAGATTTAAATGTAAAATATATTAGCATTTAGTTGAATCAAAATTAAACATCCCAAATTCGGCGATAGAACTCAAATCGCTTTGTAATCGACAAGATACATAAAAAGAGCTGGTGAGGGATCTTTATACAACACCTTGTAAAGAAAGGCTTAATGAGATTTTGGCAAAAGCCCTTGTATTAAAAGCATAAAGCAAAATTCAAATAAAATTTGTCGATTATAAAAATTCTGAAACAGACCTTTCTATCTCTATTTTTGGGAAACATTAAAGTAACAGCCTCAATATTAAGCAATATTATGATATAATTGCGATATTATGATTAACCAGAGCAATTCCATAGAGATTAACGAGCAGTTTAAAAAAGCTATTTCTATTATGGAAGGCTCTGATAAATCTGTTTTTATAACAGGCAAAGCTGGAACCGGCAAATCAACCCTTTTGCATTATTTCAGAAAAAAAACGAGAAAAAACATCGTGGTTCTTGCACCCACTGGAGTGGCAGCTTTAAATGTAAAGGGGCAGACAATACATTCTTTCTTTAACTTTAAGCCTGATATTACGCTTGATAAAGTTAAAGATATCGTGCCGAGAAACAAGGATATTTACAAGAAACTCGATGCAATCGTAATTGACGAGATTTCGATGGTCAGGGCTGACCTTCTGGACTGCGTGGACACCTTTTTGCGCCGGCATGGCAAGAGAAAGAATAGACCATTTGGGGGCATCCAGATGATATTTATCGGGGACCTCTATCAACTTCCGCCTATAGTAACAGCTAAAGAAAGGGAATTTTTCAATGATTATTATGCCAGTCCATACTTTTTCGATTCAATGGTATTCAAGGGATTCACATCGCCTTTATTGGAAACTACAGGCTTTGGTATTGAAATGGAATTTATAGAACTTGAAAAAGTCTATCGCCAACAGGATGACTTATTTCTGGAAGTACTTAATGCAATAAGAAATAACACTGCTGATTGGAGCCATCTCGAGAAGCTTAATAGCAGGTATAACCCCGATTTTTGCATTGATGGTAAAGACTTTTACATATATCTTGCCACCACCAATCAACTCGTTGATGCAATAAACAATGAGAGATTAACAAAATTAAGGGGAAAAACTTATACATTTAAAGGGCAATGCGATGGAGATTTTAACTTAAAAGATATGCCTACTGCCAAAGAAATTGCACTAAAGATTGGGGCGCAGGTAATGCTGCTCAATAATGACCCTGAAGGCAGGTGGATAAATGGAACTATCGGGCGTGTCTCTGCAATAGAGACTCTCGACAGTGACTACGATGCAATCTGGGTTGAGTGTCCTGACGGCAGAATGTTTGATGTTGTTCCATATACGTGGGAACTCTTTGAATTTTCTTTTGATAAAAGCACTAAAAGGATACTGTCCAATGTTGTGGGAAGATTTGTTCAATACCCAATAAAGCTTGCGTGGGCAATCACTATTCACAAAAGTCAGGGGATGACCTTTGATAACATGATAATAGATATTGGCAGGGGCACATTTTCGCATGGACAGCTTTATGTGGCATTAAGCAGGTGCACGTCTCTAAATGGAATTATCCTCAAAAAACCCCTTCAGAAAAAACATATCCTTATGGACAGGAGGGTTGTTGAGTTTCTCACAAAGTATCAGTATATGCTGTCAGCTAAAAAGAACCCAAGAGATGAAAGAATCAGGATGATCGAGATGGCGATTAAAGAGAATAAATCACTTGAGATTGTTTATCTCAAGACAAAGGATGAAAAGACAAGACGCTCTATATTGCCTACATATATTGGCGATATGGAATATCAGGGCAAAAAATTCACTGGAGTTAAGGCTTACTGTACACTCAGGGGAAGCGAGAGGGTATTCCATCTGGACAGAATCCTTGAGATTAATGTTTCTGATTGAGCCAACGGATTTTTTTAACCCATTTATGACGTTCATAGAGAACACCGGGGCAGAAATATGAATTTTACAGTAGCACTTGTAGGAATGCCTAATGTCGGCAAGTCAACTTTGTTCAACCGAATGATACGGAGAGCTGGGATACCAGCCATAACGGATAAAACGCCCGGCGTAACGAGGGATAGAAATTATGGCAGAGCTGAATGGGGGGAGAAACGCTTCACGGTTATAGATACAGGTGGTTTTTATTTTGATGATATCCTGTCAGAGGATATAACGTTACAGGTGAGGGAACAGGCGATAACAGCCATTCAGGAGGCTGACCTAATTCTTCATATATTAGACGGGAAACTCGGTATAAACCCATTTGATAAAGAACTTTCACAACTGATAAGGAGATCTGGAAAAAGGTTTTTATTTGTAGTTAATAAAATAGATTCGCCCCAGAGACAGAGTCAGGGCATTGAGTTTTATGGTTTGGGCGGTGAGGTTGTTTTTATATCAGCACTCACGGGTCTCGGCTTTGATGAATTGATGGAACGGATACTTACCTTCATTCCAGACTCCACACAGGAGCACAACACAGTATTTGAGACCTTTGATATTCCTAAGATTGCAGTAATTGGCAGACCAAATGTCGGCAAATCCACTCTTATCAATTCCCTCTTGAGCAAAAAAAGATTAATTGTAAGTCCAGTTCCGGGGACAACGAGGGATCCGATAGATACGCTTTGCACATATTACGGCAAAAAATATCTATTCATTGATACAGCCGGGATACGAAAAGGTATAGGGCGGAGTTTTTTCAATCTTGGGGATGTCAAACAGGGGCGATACTCACAAAAAAATCTGTTGGAGAGAATGGCTGTCATCAAGGCTATAAAAAGTATAGAGAGGGCGGATATCGTTTTAATAGTAATTGACGCCACAGAAGGGATATTTGATCAGGATCAAAGAATTGCAGGTATAGTTATGGACTCTGGCAAGGGAGCGGTTTTTCTCTTAAACAAGTGGGATTTGATTGAAAAACCCGACGCTGCCTACAAAAGTATTTTAAAGACCCTGCGCCAGAAAATGTGGTTT
The DNA here is from genome assembly GCA_036781645.1 of Dissulfurispiraceae bacterium. GTDB lineage: Bacteria > Nitrospirota > Thermodesulfovibrionia > Thermodesulfovibrionales > Dissulfurispiraceae > DYHD01. The sequence goes on along the minus strand of DAIQAO010000005.1, from coordinate 37,974 downwards.
ATTAGTTATGCGCCAGCGCTTACTATTTCGAGCCTTCAGAGAACAAGAATCTCAAAAATTTTCCCGCTTATAGATGAAATCTATCACGAGAGGAAAAGGATGCTTTCTGCTGATGAATTAAACAGCATAGTTGGTGAACTATCTCACCACCTGCAAAATATTATGCCAGGAGCAAAGAAACTTAAGCTAATAAAAATCAATCAAGACAGTTGTGCCCCCCCAACTTTTTCCATATACACCAACAATCCTTCCATTGCTAAAAAAAATATTATGGTCTTTGCCGAAAAGGTTATCAGGGGTAAGTTACCATTTAAGGGAAACCCTGTTAAAATTTTTTTTAAGTCCCGATAATAAAAAAATATGTTAAAATAGTTACTGTTTATATTACAGATTTTTAAAATTCTGGTCTGATTCTCTGATATCATAATAAAGTGAGTGGATGAAGACCGTTTTGGTAACAGGATGCGCCGGCTTTATAGGCTATAAAGTATCTGAAATGCTCCTAAATCAGGGAGGTTCAGTTATCGGGGTTGATGACATGAACGATTATTATGACCCCAGGCTTAAGGAATGGCGCCTCTCTCTTTTATACAGAAATCAGGCGAATAGTGATTTTGTTTTTTATAAACTCGATATATCTGATTTTCTTGGCATCAAGACGATATTTTCCAACCATCATCTTGACGCTGTTATTAACCTTGCAGCAAGGGCTGGTGTCAGGGCTTCCATTGAGAACCCGTGGATATACCTCGATACCAATGTCAAAGGAACATTGAACCTCCTTGAGTGCTGCAAGAATTTTAATGTGAAGAAATTAGTTCTTGCATCCACGTCAAGTTTATATGGGGGCAATAAAAAAATTCCCTTTGAGGTGACTGATAAGACGGACAACTGCCTTGCACCTTACGCCGCCACTAAAAAGGCTGCAGAGGTTTTAAGCTACAGTTATCATCATCTTTATAATTTAGACATAAGTATCCCGAGATACTTCACTGTTTATGGTCCTGCAGGCAGGCCTGATATGAGCATCTTCAGGTTTATTAGGAATATTGCTTCAGGCAGATCCATAGTAATTTATGGAGATGGAAGGCAAAAAAGGGATTTCACATATATCACCGATATCGCTGAAGGAACCATAATGTGCCTTAATAAAGAAGATGGTTACGAAATATATAATCTTGGAAACGACAATCCTGTAGAACTTATGCAGGTAGTTCAGATCATTGAAAAAGTGATCGGTAAAAAAGCTCAAATTATTTTTGAGCCCAGACATCCAGCCGATGTTCTGGATACATGGGCAGATATAAGTTCAACAATAGAGAGGCTTGGTTGGTCGCCTGCAACACCTATTGAGCAGGGAATCGAAAAGACCGTCAAATGGTATTTTGCAAATAGGGATTTCATGGATTCACTCGATGCTGTTTAAAAATTATTACAAATAAGTCTGTTTTGTTGAAAAAAATGAGAGCAGGAGGTATTATGCAAAAAATACTTGTAGCACACGATGGCTCAAAATCATCAGATAAGGCTCTGAAAAAGGCAGTTGATATGGCAATCAATTCCAATGCTTCTCTAACCGTTTTATCAGTAGTCCCAGAGCTTTACTTAACGGAACTTCCTGAAGAAGACAGAAACAGAATTGCCAAGACCCTTGAAGAAGAAACCCGGCAGGCAATGGAAAAAATCAGAAAGTCTCTCTCCGGCAAATCAATAGAAGTAAAAACCGTCATCAGGCAGGGAGATCCTGCAGAGAAGATTCTCGAAACAGCCCAAAAAATGAAGGTGGATCTGATTGTAACTGGTTCCCACGGAAGACATGGGGCAAAGAAATTTCTTTTAGGTAGTGTCTCTTCAAAGGTAATTGACTACTCAAGATGTCCCGTTTTAGTGGTTAAATAATTTTTAGGAAGCTTTTATTTTTAAAGGCTTCCTAAAGGCTCAATTGAGTCATTCTCTGATCGTGGGCGTGAAATCAACGGAACGCTTGCATAGAGAGCCATTCTTTAAACAGGCATACTTGGAGCTATAATGTTATCCTTCGACAAGCTCGGTATGGTATTATGACAGATTTTCAGTATGGCGGGAACTCCCCCGTAAGTGCCTTTGCATAGTGAGAGCGGGCGCATTCTGAACAAATGCCCTTCAATTTTGCACCCTGTTCTTCCGAGAGGCGTCCGAGAACATAACCCAGGAAAGCCTTAGTCGAAAAGAACCTCCCGCAGGCAGGACATTGAGCTCGCTCCAGCTTACTTATAATGTTGTCCCATAGATATACCTTCCGATATATTCCCTTGTCCTCCACCTTTATAGCTCCGGTGGGGCAGAGGGCTGCACATGTGCCACAACCTATGCAAAGTTCAGAAGGCTTTTCAAACTCGCTAGTTACATGGCGGTTTCTGCCCCTATAAGCGAATACTATAGCTGATTGGCCAATCTTATCACGACAAGCCCTGACGCATATACCGCAGCGGACACATTCATCGATAGTGTCGCTTTTAAATCGTGTCTTTGTAACGCCATACCTTTCAGCTAGTTTGATAAGAGGTTTAGCCTCAGGACTTCTTGCCAGTAAAAGTTCAAATATGACTTTGCGCTTTCTTTTGACATCAAGGGTATCAGTTTGCACTTTCATGCCGTCAGAAGGTTTTAAGTTGCATGTCGTCATAAGTGTTGGCTTCATGATAGGGCTTGAAACTTCTGCAAGGCAGAGCCTGCACGCTCCATAGGGACCCAGGGCCTCATGCCAGCAAAGAGTGGGGATGTCTAAACCCTGTTGTCTTGCAACATCAAGAACGGTCATATTGTCTGGAGCCTGTATTTCCACTTCATTTAATATTATTTTTGGCATAGCTATTCCTTTATAACCGCACCAAATTTACACCCTTCGTAGCAGGCATTGCAACGAATGCATTTGTATTGCTCGATTCGGTGGGTTTTCTTCTTTTCTCCAAAGACAGCTTGTTGCGGACAGTTCATGGCGCACACTCCGCATCCAATGCATTTTGAAGGGTCTATGCTATAAGTTAGAAGCGCACGGCATACGTGAGCAGGACAACGTTTGTCCAGAATATGGGCATCGTATTCTTCTCTGAAGTATTTAAGTGTAGAAAGCACCGGGTTAGGCGCTGTCTTACCGAGTCCGCAAAGGGAGACGGCTTGCATTGTCTCAGCAAGCTCTTCGAGCTGTGTTATATGTTCAGTAGTGCCGTGCCCTTTGGTTATCTCATCAAGAAGACGCACCATCTCCTTTGTCCCTTCTCGGCAAGGAGTACACTGACCGCAGGATTCGTCCATGCAAAAGGAAAGAAAGAATTTTGATACATCCACCATGCATGTATCTTCATCCATCACGACCATTCCGCCGGAACCCATGATAGAGCCTAACGCCCCCAAACTTTCATAATCAACAGGGGTATCAATAAGGGAAGCAGGAATACACCCGCCAGAGGGCCCTCCAGTCTGCACGGCTTTTAATTTCTTATTGCCGGGGACGCCGCCGCCAATGTCGTAGATTATCTTTCTAAGAGGGGTGCCCATAGGCACTTCCACAAGCCCGCTGTTGTTAATCTTTCCAACGAGCGAGAATATCTTTGTTCCTTTCGATTTTTCAGTTCCAATCCTAGCAAACCAGTCTGCGCCATTTCTTAAAATCTTGGGCACATTTGCCCAGGTCTCCACATTATTGATATTTGTAGGCATTCCCCATAATCCCTTGTTGGCAGGAAACGGCGGTTTTGGACGGGGCTCACCTATATGTCCTTCCAATGAAGCGATGAGTGCAGTTTCTTCCCCGCATACGAAAGCGCCTGCTCCCAACCCTACATGTATCTCGAAATCGAAACCAGAACCCCATATGTCTTTCCCCAGCCACCCGCGATTATGGGCATCGGCGATAGCCTTTTTCAATCTCTGAACAGCAAGGGGGTATTCAGCCCTTATATAAACATAACCATTGCGTGCACCGATAGCATAACCACCGATGAGCATCCCCTCAATCACAGAGTGAGGATTCCCCTCTATAACTGAGCGATCCATGAAAGCGCCGGGGTCGCCTTCGTCGGCATTACAGATTACGCACTTGTCAGTTCCTGCTGCCCTGCGGCAAAATTCCCACTTGAGCCCGGTGGGAAAGCCCGCACCACCCCTGCCACGAAGCCCGGATTTCTTTATTTCAGTAATTATCTCGTCTGGATGGAGCATAAAAGCCTTCTTTGCTGCCTCATACCCGCCCAGTGCGATATATGAATCGATGCTTTCGGGGTCAACAATGCCGCATTCGCTTAGAACAAGCTTCTGCTGCAGGTTGTTGAATGTGAAATATTCTGCACCCACCATCCATTCTTCGACGGGCAAACCGCCTAATATATGCTGCTCCATAATACGGCTCACCATATCTGGCTTGACATGTTGATATGTAACATTTTCACCGTCAACGGTAACATCAACAAGAACATCTTTGGCGCAAAAACCTCGGCAGCCCACCTGCCTCACATCGCAGCGCTTCCGCACTTCGCATTCCAGCCCTGCTTCATGCAGCTTTTCCTTAAAAGCCGAAATAATCAGTTCGCCAGTGTGTATTCTTTCTGCGATCTCTTTTTCAGAAAGCTTTTCCTGAAATGCCTCAATAATATCTGAAGCTCCGCTTGCAAGGCCACCAGTGCCCACGCAAACGCTGATAAAAATTCTCTGGTCGCGCTGGAGCGGCTTTTTGGCACGGGGCTTACGGGTTGTGCTTGGCTTTTTTGTCTGTGCTATTTTTTTGATAGTCTTTTTTTTCTCAGTCATATTTACTCAAAATTTTCGGTACTTGTTTAGGGTTAACTTTGCCATAGGTATCTTTATCAATTACCATGACTGGGGCTAAACTGCAGGCGCCTACGCATCTCACTGCTCCGACAGTGAACCGCATATCAGTAGTAGTCCCGCCTTCCATCACATCCAGCGCTAATTCGACCGCTCTCAGGACACGCTCAGAACCTTTAACATGACAGGCTGTGCCAAGACATACATTGGCTGTGTGCCTGCCCTTAGGTGTAAGGCTGAAGAAGTGGTAAAAGGTTGCAATTGCATAAAGCCTTGTAATAGGTATATCGAGACGCCTTGAAATATATCTGAGGGCATCCTCAGGCAAATAATTAAACTCAGACTGGACCTCGTGGAGAATCGAGATTAAATTGCCTTTTTTCTCAGGGTAACGAGCAAGTATTTCATTTATCTTTTCAAATATCATGTTATACTCTCCTAAGCACCTGCGATATAATCTTTTAGATAATGTATTTCAGCCTTGAGGTTGCCAATCTGTGTTTTTAAAACATCTCGTATCGAAAGCATCCCTATAATAACGCCTTTTTCTGATACCGGCATGTGACGAATGCCCTTCTCGATCATAACACTCATTACATTACAGAGTTCTTCATTTGGCTCAGCAATAATAACGTTTGTTGTCATTACATCTTTGAGGGGAATATCATGAAAGGAAGCGCCTCTTTTTGCAAGATAGCTTCTTAAAACATCCCTTTCTGTAAAAATTCCCACCGGCTTTTTATCTTCGGTCACAAGGACAGCGCTTATCTTTTTGCTAGCCATCATTTCTATGGCTTGCTCAACTGTATTATCCGACTCCATGGAATATACCTCTTTGCCCTTGGCTTCAAGGAGCGCCTTAACTCTCATAGAAATTCCTCCTGCTAAAGAACATTATAGTACGCCATGCGCAGCAATCTCTTTTGCAAATCTTTCACGTTTTAGCTGAGAAGCCTCCGCTGGCGACAACCATTTTAAAGCGTGTGCTGTGCACTTTGTTACACATGCAGGCATAAGTCCTCTGTCAACTCTGTCTTTACAATAATCGCATTTTACAACTTTTCCCGTTTCTCTATTCCACTGGGGCGCACCCCAGGGGCAGGCAGTGATGCAGGATTTACAACCAATACAGAGGTTCGGCTCGACAAAGACTATGCCGTCTTTTAGCCTTTTTTGCATAGCGCCTGTAGGACAGACGGCAACACACCAAGGCTTTTCGCAATGGTAGCAAGGCATGAATATAAACTGCATCCTCGGGATATTACCGACTAATTTTGGGCCCACTGGTATAATTCTTGTCAGTCTTGGTCCCACTGGAAGGTTGTTTTTAGTTTTACAGTGAACCTCGCAGGCATAACAACCGATGCATCTGAATTGATCCTGATGTATGTAATATTTGCTCATGTTATCTCCTTAAGCCTTTTTTACCCTAATCATTGCCTCAAGGTATGCTACCCCTCCGCCGACAGGGTCAACCGTTTCCAAAAGTCCCACCTGGAACTTTGTATCCCTCAAACCCTTGCCGAATGACCTCGTTTTGAGTGGAATATCATTACCGAAACCGTGATACATAAATACCGCTTCGGGGTGTATGTATGGAGTTATAAATGCCTTGATCTTGCCAGTGTAACCGTCGGTGGAAACCTCAACTACATCGCCATTGGCTATACCCATTTCCTGAGCCCTTTTTTCATTAATCCACAAATGATTTTCAGGCAATATTTCATTAAGATATAAGTTATTCTGGGTTTGGGCATGTGTGTGGACTCCGCTTCTGCCAAACACCAGCCTAAACATATCCCCTGTTGGCCTTTTAGGTGATTTGTATTCAGCGAGGGACTTTGCACCGATTTTCGTGATTTTCTCTGAGATGATTTCAATCTTACCCGAAGGAGTTGTAAATTTTATATCGTCTCGGGGCATCAAAATAGGGTCTTTAGATAGAGTTACAAAGCCTTTGGAGTAAAAGTCCTCAATTTTATATCCTGTATGTTCTAGCTGATAGTTCCAGATATCTTCGATGTTTTTCCATGGGAAATATTGTCCGGCACCAAGTTTATTTGCGAGGAGTGTAAAAATCTCCCAGGCAGGCTTGCTATCATACCTTGGTGGTATTGATTGTCTTCTCATGATAAACTGCGGTTTTTGCCCTTTCTTCATCCCGATTATATTAGACCTTTCAAGATATGTAGCTTCAGGGAGTATCACATCAGAAAACCACCCGGTTTGGCTGTAATTAACATCAATGCTTACAAGCAGGTCGAGTTTATTAAGAACCATTTTCTGTTCATCAGGATCAGGCAAAGAAGCTATAGGGTCGTATCTATAAGCAAATAAAGCCCTTATTGGATAAGGTTTCCCAGTCTTAATTGCTTTATAAAAATTTACGATATGCCCTGTCCCTAAAGACTTGTTAGGCATATCCGCATCAACTATCTTGTCAGGAGGTTCAGGAATGCCTTCACCTAAAGACCTTAAACCCTTTTTGCCGGCATCTTTTGCGCCTTTGGCAATAATCAAGCCGCCCTTAGTTTCAATGCTGCCCAATAAGGCATTGAGCATGTAAAGCCCCCTGCTGGCATAAAAAGAATCTATATATCTTGAAAGCATCCAGCCGCCGTGAAAGATTACGGAAGGTTTGGCAGATGCTGCCTCTCTTGCGGTATTGATAATCTCATATGAGGGTATCCCAGTTTCTTTTTCAGCCCATGACGGGGTATATGGAGTTATGAAGGATTCGAGTTCTGAAAAATCTTTAAAATATTTGCCAACAAAATCCCTGTCATAGAGACTTTCTTTGATTATTACATTCATCAATGCCAAAATCATCGCATAATCAGTCCCGGGATTTATCATCATAAACCTGTGAGCCTTTGATGCTGTGACTGTAGCCCTTATATCAATATACACGAGTTTGCAGCCCTTCTGGAGAGCATCCATTATGTCATTAACCTCTTTTACCTGAAGGGACTCAAATACATTTCTGCCAAACAGGACAATATATTTTGAATTGGCAAAATCATAGCCCAGATCTCCCCTGCCATAACCTAAAAGGCTCTGAACTGCCATATTCACATTCTTTGCGCATGTGTCATCATGGTCGGCGTAATTAGGAGAGCCGAGCGCCTTTATAAATGACTTTGTAAGGTCTGTAAATGGGCCTCCCCTGTCTGTAATGGCGATCGCCTTTGAACCATGCTCAGTTCTGATGTTCTCTATTTTTTTGGCAATATAATCAAGCGCCTCATCCCAGCTTGCTTTTTTCCATTTGCCCTCGCCTCTGGCGCCTTCCCTGATCATTGGAGACTGAGGACGTTCATCATCATATTCAAAGGCAAGACCTGCAGAACCCTTTGCACATAGAGCCCCTTCAATGCCGACTGCATGGGGATTGCCCTCAATCCATGAAATCCTACCCCCTTCAATCTCCACCCTGATAGGACATCGCACGGCGCACATCCCGCAAATGCTGTAAACAGACGATGCCTTTTCCATAAAATTTCCTCCTCATCAGTAACCCTGTATTGTCAAAATTTTAAAAGCACAAAACACTAAACAATTATATTACAATAGCCTATTCAAGAGATCCTTGACTACCCCTTTTTGCTATTCCCAAAACTGATAGAGAATCCAGCAGGAAGCAAATGGATTGTCTGATCAAGCTGTAGTTTGACATATGTTACCACAAGATTGAAAACAGTCTTTCCATGGCGTTTATTTTGTTTTTCATAAAACTTTGGGCATTACCAACAATTGAATATGAAAGCAAAGATAAAACGAAATATAATAAGGCAAGGTATATTGTGCATTGCCTTATTGTTGAGATTTTAAATTATCTTAATATGCACCGGCAGCTTTAGCAGCGTCAATCATGCCAGCAAATTCTTTATCAGAGGTCTCAACGAAACCCTCTATTCTCGCTGGTCCAAGCACTGAAATCGCCTTAAGATCGCCTGGTTTCAATTTCAAAAGGGCAGCCTTAATTTTGCCGGCCATTGCAGGATCCATCTTTTTTGCTGTCATCACAGGCCAGTTAGGTATAGGATCGCTTACTCCGAGCTTGCGGAATTTTCCTGCTCCAGCCTTCAACTTTTCTACATCGTCGTCGCGGACAAAACCTGCATCTGCCTTGCCAGCCAGAACGGCATCTGCAACAGGGTCACGTTTTTTCTCAAAGATTATCTTTACGTCATCCTTCTTGATGCCAGCCTTCTGGAGCATTAACATCTGCACAAGGTATGCACCCGCAGAACCCGGGTCGGTGGCAGCAATTGTCTTACCTTTAAGCTCTGCTATAGTCTTGATAGGACTTTCTTTCTTTACAATGATAGTTCCCTCAAACTTCCTGCCTGACTCTGGTTCTGATGCAATTGCAAGAGGCATCGCATCCTTTACATCCTTTTTGATTACTACATAGAGATATGGATTTGTGTAAGCTATATCGTATTTCCCTTCCTTGGCCTCTTTCTTCCAGGTGTCAAAATCCTTTGGAATTATAAGGGTGACCTTCACGCCCAATTCTTTCTCGAGATACTTGGCAAGAGGCGTAAAACCCTCAACCATTTCTTTTTCTGTAAGCCTTGGCAAAAGTCCGAACTTCAACTCTGCTGCAAATGCACTATAAGGCAATACAAGCAACACTGCCAAAACAACGAGCAAAAACTTTCCTTTCATTAACTACCTCCTGATGTTTTTTTATTTATTTGGGGGTTGGAATTACACCCAAAAGCATAAGCCCTAATATTGTTAAACCAACTACTGCCACCCTCTTAACCCAGAGAGGATTCAGCCTCTTGGAAATCTGTGGACCTAAAAAGCCGCCAAGCACTGCTCCTGCTGCCATAAAGCCAAACAAAAGAAAATCGACATTCCCAAAACCCACAACCCTTGAAGAAGCCATAAGGGTATTGAAAAAGATGGCAAGCAGCGAACTGCCCACAACTACATACATTGGCAGTCCCATTAGGACGGTCATAAGTGGAACCATGAAAGGACCGCCACCGAAACCAAACATACTTGACATAATGGCGATCAGAAAGCCGCCTGTGCAGCCAACTATCATATTGGCTTTAAATTCCTGTCCCCAGAATTGTATTTTCATAATTTGCCTCCTTCCTCTGATTTTGCAGCTTTCTTAGCCGCAGCTTCTTCAGCCCGCTTCTTAAATTCTTTAAGTATTGCTTGGTCCTTCGCGCTCTTGGCTATATAGCCGGGAGTAGTCTGCCACAACATTATAGCTGCAAGAATAAGTAAGACCCACCCAAAGAGGAACTTATACTGTTCAAGGGTGATCATTTCTGTCAGCTTAGGTCCGATGAAGCCTCCTGCAAGCATTGCAATACCAATGGATACCCCTAGTTTCCAGTTAATGAATTTGATTTTTGAGTAGTTATATATGCCAGTACCCTGGCTAAAAAGAACAGAAGGCAGCACCGAGCCAGCTACTATCGCATGGGGTATCCCATAAATAAATATCAAAAGAGGATTGAGAATAAATCCTCCACCTGCACCCATTACGACACCAAAAGTGCATACAACAACAGCTAACAGAAAAGGCCCAATTATATTTAAGCTCTGTCCTGCCCTATCGAAATACAATTGTGCAAACCCAAGGTCATGCTTGAATGTAGCAGGGGCACTTTTCAACTCTCTGTCAACTACTGCAATCACTGTATAAGAACCGCTGGGGGCATTATCAGGGAGTTTATATTCTGCTGTGAAAGTTCCATCTTCTTTGATTTCTATTGTAGGGGCAAACATTCTTTCAGGCCACCTATATCTTGCCTTCATTAATGGCATTGATTGCCTTCTGTTACCTTTTTCATCCATAGGCTCCAATTGATCGCCTCTTGAACCAAGTATAGTAGCCATGATAGATGCCTGCCAGCGGTCAACCTTTGCCTTGGCAGGTGTTATATAAGCCACATCTGCCCCTGTTGATGTGAGCATCCTGCTTACACTCCAGTCCTTGCCCTTGGCAACTTCCAGCTTATATGCCTCTTCAAGTTCCTTAGGCATAAGTATCATATAAAGCGGAGGGATATCCTTTGAGAGATAAAAGATATAGGGAATCTTACCTGTATCAGGGTCGCGCCTCGAGTCCAGACGGCTGACCTGAACTTTCTTTTCTGAAGCAATCTCGATATAAACCGGGCGTCCCGGGGGTGCTGTGCCTTTAATTTTGATAACCTCCCCACCGGCATATTCTTTCTTATCCAATGTGAGGGTAACCTGTGCGGCAAGCTCCTGCTGTTCAGTCTGAGCCATGGCAATTCCAGTATGCAGGGAAATTGCTATGGCAAGAAAAATGAGTATTTTCATACGGCCTCCTTCTTATGTTTAGCGTTAGTTTTTTTAGCCCTGAGGGTTCGTTGTGATGATTGTTACTACAGCAGGATCGCAATAATTATGCCGATGTTGTTTATTAAAGAAATTATTCAATTTCTCTAAGGGACGAGGAGGGCATCTGTGCCAAAATGGACAATTTTATTTTGCTAATTGTCCCAAATGGAACTATGTAATGCGACCCCATCACATTGCATAGATTGCATGAACAACGATAGGCAAGGGCTTACTCAGGCAGCAAGCCGTGGTGCTTCATCTTTGTTCTAAGCTGCTTTCTTGATATCCCAAGAATCTCCGCTGCCTTTGTCTGATTCCAAGATGTCTTTGTTAGAGCGTTTAAGAGCAGTCTCTTTTCAGTCTCAACAAGGTTGGATGCAATATCTGTAGAGCTTTTTTGAGCAGATATCTGACGTATCGAATTAGGCAGATATTTAATTGTAATAGAATCAAGGGGGCATAAAATAACAGCCCTCTCGACAACGTTTGCAAGCTCCCTTATATTGCCATGCCAATCATATTCCATAAATACCCGCATAGTCTCGCTGTCAAAAGATGAAATGGTCTTTTTATTTGACTCATTAAATTTACGCAGGAAAAAATTTGCTAAAAGGGGGATATCCTCCTTTCTCTCCCTTAAAGGTGGAACGTTGATTGTGACGACATTAAGCCTATAAAAAAGGTCTTCCCTGAAATTGCCTTTAGCCACTTCTTTTTCAAGCTCTTTGTTAGTTGCAGCGATTATCCTTACATCAACTTTGATTCTATCCTTGCCCCCGATTCTTAAAATTTCCCTTTCTTGAAGAAATCTCAAAAGTTTTTTCTGAATATTCAAAGGAAGCTCTCCAATTTCATCGAGAAAGATAGTTCCACCATTGGCAAGCTCAATCTGCCCGACCTTACGCTCATATGCACTGGTAAAGGAGCCTTTTTCGTGACCAAAAAGTTCGCTCTCAAGGAGTTGTTCCGGCAATGCAGCACAATCTATCGGGATAAAAGGTTTATTAGCCCTTGTTGATTCATTATATATAGCGCGTGCGATTAGTTCTTTTCCTGTTCCGCTCTCGCCTATTATCAAAACATTGGCGTTGCTTTTAGAGACTGTCTCTATCAGATTAAAAATATCCTGCATAACATGGCTTTTGCCTATTATATTTTTAAAGCTATAGCGCTCCTTAAGTTGTGATTTGAGAGAGATGTTTTCGACAATTAGATGATGCTTTTCGACTGCTTCTCTTGTAACGGTAAGCAATTCATCTGGATTGACCGGCTTGGTGAGATAATTGAAGGCGCCTCGCTTCATTGCATCGACAGCCTTTTCTATAGTGCCATATGCGGTGAGCATTACTATGGGGACTCTGAGTTCTCTTTCCTTTAAGGCATCAAGCAATCCCGCCCCGTTCATTCCCGGAAGTTTAAAGTCAGTAATGATAACATCAAAATCCTGCTTAACCGCTTTATCCAACCCTTCCTCAGCGGTTCTGGCAGTGCATATCTCATAGCCGTTTTGCCTTAAAATAGCCGATAATACCTTCAAGGTATTTATCTCATCATCAATTAATAATATTTTGCCTTTGTTTTCATTCATCATGCCTATTTACCTAATTTCTCGAGAGGGGAAGTATAATATCAAATTCAGCCCCCTTGCCGGGTTCGCTTTTCACAGTAATATCGCCTTTGTGGTCCTTAATAATTCTCTCAACACACGCAAGCCCAAGTCCAAAGCCTCTCGTCTTAGTAGTATAAAAAGGCTTGAATATCTCTGAGATTAACTCGCTGCTCATCCCTATGCCGTTATCCTTTATCTTAATTATAACTTCTGTTTCATTTTTTTCAGTTGTTATCCATACGGTATCGCCAGCCTTTGTGGCGTCCAGGGAATTAACGATAATGTTTAGAATCGCCTGCTTCAGTTGTCCTCTATCGAATTCAAATAGAGGCAACCTTTCATCGAGAGATGTTACCACTTCTATATTTTTCTCCGTCGCCTCCTGTCTTATCAGTTCAACTGTCTCTCTTATTACCAAGTTTATATCCTCTACAGTCGGATGGAGAGGTGAAGGCTTGGAAAATTTCAAAAAGGTAGTTACAATCTCATTGAGCCTTTGCACCTCCTGTTCGATAATATAAAGAAACTCCCTTAAAACCTCCCCTTTGAAATTGTTCTGTAAATAAGTAACTGCCCCTTGTATTGCGTTAAGGGGATTCTTAATCTCGTGAGCAACTGTCATAGACATTTCACCAAGGGCAGATAGTCTTTCGAGCCTTGCTTTTTCTCTATTTATCTCTTCAAGCTCTTTTAAGTTATCTCTGAGTTTGCTAATCATCTGATTAAAGACCTCTATAAGCTCTCCCACCTCGTCACCGCAAGATTCTATGTAAACAGGGCAATTTTTGCAATCTTGAATCTTCTGAAATACATCGCCCTGCAATTTGCCATTACATCTTGTAAAAGATATAGTCCAGCACCTTTTTTTACCATATGCAGGACAGTCTTTTTCGCTGCAATCAAGGACATCCCAACAGTTGACAATAGAATCATTTTGAACCTCTACATCAAGATTTCCTGTTTGGACGAGTTCCATTTTCTCTTTAAGTTTTTTCATTGGTGTAGTAAGAAGACGTGCGAGCCCAAAAGAACCCCAGATGCCAATTAGCATTACAATACCGGAAATTAAAAGCAAATAATTTTTAATTTGTCTTAAATTATTCTCGATAACCCTATCGATGCTCTCTTTCGAAAATCCAGCTACTGCAATACCTATAACCTCATAGCCTGCATTTATGGGAACGTGTATCTCTTTTATATCAGGATTAGGTGAATGAGCAAATTTTGAGTCTCCTTCGGTTGCTGCGGGCTTTGGATAAATTTCGATATCTCCATGTAAAACCATGCCAAGCCATTTTCTGTCGGTGTGGGCGACAACCTTGTTGTTTATATCAATTATGCCTGCATATACACAACCAGGCGTTTGAGCGGTCAATCTTACAATCTCATCAAGCCTGAGCGGGTCTTTGATTATCAGAGGTTCAAGGGCATCTTTTGCAAGGGTGCCTGCGACAACAAAGTGATTTTTACTCAACTCTTCTTTTAATAGACTTTTCTGGCGATTGACAATAAGGACATTCACAACCAGCATTATGATAAAAATAAGGAAGATGACTGCTGCTGAGATTTTATGAGCAAGGCTTAGCCCTCTAAAAATAGCTTTCATGCGGCTTAGCATAATCAATACCTTTTGAGGGCTTCGAGTTCTGCCTCATTTGCAGGTTTAAAGCCTTTTATTTTTGCAGCTTTTAATATTTCATTGTCTTTGAGTTCTACCAATAGACGCATTACTTTAATGCCAAGAGATGGATTCCTTATGCTGCACTGTGCTACAGGCCAATTGGGGAGGTATTTCGTCTTCGCCAAAATCCTTATCTGCTTCATATCCACTGCGTCTTTCCAGACAACAAGAGCCGCTTCTCTAACAAAACCTGCATCGGCCTCCCCCCTGTAAACCCCGAAAATGACGTTTTCCTGTCTTTTTGCATCTATAATCTTCATATCTTTATCTGTGTCTATACCATTTTCCATCAAAGTTATCCTTTGCGATAGATAGCCTCCAGCGGATTTGGGGGATGTTATAAGCACTTTTTTATTTCTCAAGTCCTTGATATCTTTTATTGCGCTGTCATGCCTTGTGATAATCACACCCCTGAATTTATCGCCCGGTTCGGCATGTTCATCTGAAAGCTTATCTTCTCCTATCGTTGTAACGAGGGGTTTTATATCTATTTCTTTGTCGATCAGGGCAAAAATATAAGGATTTTGATATGAGAAATCAGCCCTTCCGTCTTTGACTATCTGCATGAAGTCTTCAAAATCCCTTGGGATAACCAGCTTGAATTCATATCCTGTTTTTTGAGAGAGATATCTCATTAGAGGGTCGTATCTGTTATAGAGTGCAATTGGAGAATAAAGGGGCAGAACGGCAAATTTTACAGTTTGAGGCGCATATTCCACATAATCCTTTCCTGTAAGGTTTTTGATCATCACCCTGATAACATCAAAATCCCTGTCAAGGGCGGAGGTAAAACCTGCGATGTCCTTCTCAATAGGTGAAAGGATTGTTTTGTCTTTCAGTGATTCAAGGGCTTTGACTATTTCACTTTTAACCTGGTCTTGCAGTGAGCCTGTTCCGCACAGAATGAAAGACGGTATAGCCTCTGAGGCTTTTATTATCTTCAAGCCATCATTGGTGTATTTTTTTGCAACGGATTCGCTAATAGCCCCAACGTCATGATAGCCGATAAGCACTGAAAGGGCGACCCTGTCTTCCTGCTGAAGAAAATCCATACCTGCAAAATCCCCTGTGCCGAGACGCACCTCATTGAGCATAGCAAGTGGTATGAGATAGCTGAATGAAGATTGTTTGTTGCCCAAGGCGAGCCTTTTACCTTTAAGGTCTATTATTCTCTCGATGCCGCTGTTAGCCTTTACAACAATAACGCTTCTGGATGTTGCGCCATCCTTGCCGATAGGACTTACGAGAGGGATGACCTTATTTTTATACTTAGCCCGTGCCTCGCAATACGCAGCAGGGTCAAGAAATGCGAGATGGGAATGCCCTTCTCCTATCTCTTTGATAGCGGTCTCATAATCTTTGGCAACTTTAATAATAACCTGCCTTTTAAGGACACCTTCAAGGTAATACTTTAAGGGCACAAATCTCTCATACATTGCTCCCGGGCTTTCAACTGGAAGAATAGAGAGTATGAGAGGGGGAGAGTTAAAATGCTGAGGCTGGTGTTGAGATTTATTATCAGTTGTTTGTGGGGTGGTTTTATCATGTCCTGAACAGGAAATAAGAATCGGCAAAACTATCAAAATACAGAGCAAGCTAAATATGATATAAAACGGTTTATCAAAATAGGCAGAGACGGCAAAATATTTCATTATTTACCGAATGGGCAAAGGGGATACCTGCACTCGCGGCAGTTCAGGCATAAACCACCATGTCCCAATTCCGCAAGCTCCTTTCTGCCGATGCTCTCTCCAGCAAGTATGCGAGGCAGGACAAGGTCGAAAACGGTCGTTTTATGATACATCCCGCAGGCAGGTATGCCAAGAATGGGGATATTGGATGTATTATCACTCTTTGGCAACAAATGAACTGACGGTATGCTTGAGTCCAGATTTTCTGTATCAGGTTTTCCTTTTGCTATATCAAAAAGTCTGTTAACTGATGTCTGCTTTCTAAAACCTGTCTTTTGATAATACGCCACCAAAAACATGGCGCCTGGCAGGACGGCAGAGCCATATGTAACCTCTTGAGCAATTTTGCCGATAGCAAATCTACTCACATCGTCAGGGTCAACGGACATGCCGCCTGTGACTATAAGCAACTCAGCCCCTGCATCTATTAGTTCTAAAAGTCTCTTTTCAATAAAATCTGCATCGTCGGGGGCGTAAAATAGATTTATTATTTCTCCACCAAAAGCTTTTAATTTATTTTTAATCACCGAAGCGAAGGTATCTTTAATTTTACCATAGAAGACCTCATTGCCTGTGATAACGATCCCAGCATGAAATTTTCTTAGTTCTTTAACCTCTATTATGCCTTTGCCATTAGAATAAGAATAGATAACTGCCGAGGCTCTTTCTATCAATGCCTTTTTGATGACAAGAGGGATAGCTCTTGCCCCAGCAACAATTTGCCCATTATTAACCATAGTATTGTTGTGAAGGGTTGAACACATGAGTTCACCATGCATATTAAACTCAAAAAGGGCATGAGTATTGATTTTTAATAATCCATCCCTTGTTGCTATTAGATTAATCTTGCCCTCTTTAGGTTCGCCCTGAACTTCTACGCCATCACCTTTAAGTATTCGGGCAATTTCCCATGCTGCCTCATCTTCGTGCATCTCGTCATCGGCAATATTTAAGACATAAAGATGTTCCTTGCCAAGTTTTTCCAAATGGGGTATATCATTTTCAGTAACTATATGACCTCTTCTAAAGGCAGCACCTTTAAACTCCCCCTTTCTTATTTCTGTTATATCATGAGCAAGGACGCATCCTACCGCCTGCGAAACAGGTATTATCTTATGCCTGCCATTATTAGGCGCAGCCTCGCCTGAGCACTCACACATAAAAAATACCCTTAAACTTTTTATTTATTAATTCGTTGATACCTTGTTCAAGCTTTTCATACTTGCTCAAAAATTCTTTGGCTTCTTTTGTCAGCACAGCGCCCCCACCGTCCTTACCGCCTGTATGCCTTTTTACAAGTCTTATGCCAAGCCTTGTCTCCATAGCATTAATGTAGCTCCAAGCCTTTTTGTATGAAATTTGAATCTCTTTGGCTGCTTGGTTGATAGAGCCGTATTTATCAATGGCTTTAAGAAGTTGTTTTCTACCCCTGCCGAAGATAGGCTCGCCGTCAGACTCCAACCATAGCTTTGACCTCACAGAAAGTTCGTTATGACTATTTTGCATAATGAATGGCGAAAAAAAATCCTTATCAGATAACAAAATGTAATATTTCCCTTCTGCGCAAGGCTTGCAGAGTATAGCATCAGCAGTAACTATTTCTCTCAAATCTTGAATATACTCGCCGCAGGAGTCGCACTTTACACGGTTTAAAGGTTTGCCAGGCAGGTCTTGAGGGTTAATGTTTACCCTAACATTCATAACATCAAAAAGCTCATCATCCGACATTACTTTATAAGCTTCGATCTGGGCTTCATATTTATCAGCAATTTTAGGGAAGTATTCTTTCGCCTTAACCCTTGCATCCTCTCTCGCAGCTATCCTGACAGCCTTGTTAGTAGAAATATTTAAAAAAGTAGCTGCAACCTTCCCGTAATCTAAAAACTTCAATGTTCTGTGCCCAAGACTACAACCTGTTACCGATTGAATAGCATCAGTCATGCACCTGTCTGTCTCCACAAACACGATTAAAGACTTTCTATCTTTGCCTTTGGGTTCTAAGATACCTATTTGAGATAGTCCCAAAAGGGACATCCTCACCCCAAGAACCTGACCAGGGCAGAGATGCCCGTGTGTTTTGACAGATTCGTTTAAGAGATAATCAAAATTTTCTATCACCACAGACATAATAAAACTATATCATTAAAAAAAATTTAATTCAACCCCAGATCGTTATCAGCCAAAATATACCATAAAATCAGATAGTTTTCTGACTGAAATAATTAAAATATCATGACACTAAAGCAATAAATCGGATTTTTTTATCCTTAGATCCCCAATGGCAACATGAGATTAACTTTTCCTATCAATAAGATCATTTGACAGTGAGAGATTTTTTACTATACCTTGTTATGTAATACAAAAAATAAAGCTTTTACAGATATTTTTTCTGGTGCAACCTTAATTATATTACTTTTAGCACTTAGGCAAGTTTAAGACTTCAATTAAAGCGTGTTGAAGACAAATCAAGAACTTTGGCATGAACCATTGAAGGCGCTTCTAACCCTTAAGCTATCTGTCGAACACTTCACCCTGAACAGTCGAAATATTATCGACAGCCTTTACTACCTCCACGCCTTACGATAAAAAGTTATCACAAATGATAATTTTATCTGAACGCAGGTATGTTAAAATACACAAAGTGGGAAAAATTATCGTTATAGCTAATCAGAAAGGCGGTGTAGGTAAAACAACCACCGCAGTCAATCTTTCTGCGTCAATAGCAATGGATAAAAGGGATGTTTTGGTTATTGATTCAGATCCGCAGGGAAATCTCACGAGCGGATTCGGTATAGACAGGAATAACTTAAGTAAAAGTTTGTATGACATCTATTCAAGAAATTGTCAAATAGAAGAAGCGATTATTGATAGTTCGATTCCCCATCTTCGGATTATTCCATCAACGATAGATTTGCTCGGAGTGGAGATTGAACTTGTTAACAGGGAAGGACGGGAATATATTCTATCCAAAGCTATTGCATCTATAAAAAATAATTACGAATATATAATTATTGACTGCCCACCTTCCTTGGGACTTCTTACTCTTAATAGTCTTGTGGCGGCGGAATCAGTGATTGTTCCTGTCCAATGCGAATATTATTCCCTTGAGGGACTTGGTCTTTTGTCAAAAACCCTCAAACTCGTGAAGAGCTCCTTCAATCCGAGCATCGAGATCGAGGGCATACTTCTCACAATGTTTGACTCCCGCAACAGCCTCTCACATCAGGTCGCTAATGAGGTTAAAAAATTTTTTAAGGATAAGGTATATCAGACGCTAATCCCCAGAAACGTCACATTAGGCGAGGCGCCAAGTCATGGGAAGCCAGCCATTATTTATGATATTCGCTCAAAGGGCGCTCAGAGCTATCTGTCCCTGGCAATGGAGGTGCTTCATGAAAACTGCGTTAGGCAGAGGGCTTGAGTCTCTGCTCCCTGAAAGGGGAGATGAGGTAATACAGATTGATGTCAATAATATTCTTCCTCTTGAGGGTCAGCCTCGTAAAATTTTCAAGGACGAAACTCTTAACGAACTCTCATTATCAATCAGAGAGAAAGGTGTTCTTCAGCCAATCATAGTCTCGAGGCTTGGAGATGGGAAATTCAAATTAATTGCTGGAGAGCGCAGGTGGAGAGCAGCAAAGCTTGCTGGATTGACGAAAATACCCGCCCTTATTAAAGAAGTTACTTCGCAAGCAGCCCTTGAGATCGCCCTTATAGAAAATATTCAGAGAGAGGAATTGAAACCCGTTGAAACAGCAGAGGCTTTAAATAGGCTTTACTCCGACTTTAATCTCTCTCAGGATGAGATATCCCGAAAGGTTGGCAAAGACAGGTCAACGATTGCAAATTACTTGAGAATACTAAAGCTTCCCGAGGAGGTTAAGTCTCTCATCAATGATAATGACCTTACAATTGGACATGCCAAGGCAATTTTATCTCTCGAAGGCAAGCAAAGACAGATTGAAGCCACAAAAAGAATAATCAAAAATGCTATGAGCGTTAGGGCTGCGGAAGCTCTGTGTAAGAAAATTTCTACCTTGCGTAATGTTTTGCAAAAAGAAAAACTCCCGGAAATGATAGATCTTGAAGATAGGCTTATCAAAACCCTTGGCACAAAGGTGAGAATCAACCATAAAGGTAGCAAGGGTAAAATAGAGATAGAATATTATTCCCTTGAGGAACTCGACAGGTTGCTCGAGATTCTTCTTAAGGGATGAAACTCTTTGTTTTTGCGAGTCTCATCAGAAAGGGCGAGATTGCTTTACTCCACTCACAATGTCAACTTTCTATCCCCGATTTTGTGATCAATTGACTTTTTAGAGCCTATTTTATTTATAATATTTATTCAACCAATTTTGGAGGTGTCGCAATATGTATGCTATTATAGAGGCTGCTGGCAAGCAGATAAAGGTTTCTTCAGGCGATCAGATAAAGATTGATAATATTCAAGGCGCTTTGGATTCAGAGATAATACTCGATAAGGTTTTAATAATTGCTGGTGAAGATAAAACTATCTATGGAAAGCCTTATATTGAAGGTGCCAGCGTTAAAGCTGAGATAGTAGGACAGGGTAAGATGCCCAAGGTTCTTGTCTTTGGTCCTGCGCCAAAGAAGGCTTGCAGGAGGCTCAAAGGACACAGGCAACCATTTAAGACCTTAAAGATAAAGGAAATAATCGGGGGTTAATCATGGCACATAAAAAAGGCGTTGGAAGCACAAAAAATGGAAGGGATAGCAAAGCTCAAAGGCTCGGCGTGAAGAGGTTTGGCGGGCAAATCGTTAGGGCGGGAAATATCTTAGTGCGTCAGCGCGGGACAAAATTCCATCCAGGCAACAATGTAGGCAAGGGCTCAGACGATACACTTTTTGCGCTTCTTGATGGTGTTGTAAAGTTCGAAAGAAAAGATAAAACCCGCATGAAAGTTAGCGTTTATCCGCTCGCTGCTGAATCTCAGGCAGTAGCATCTAACTGACAACATATTTTTTATGGTTGGCAGCTCTTAAATATTTGGGCTGCCTTTTTTATTTTTGGAAGAGCTTATTGTTTAAAAATGGATAACCTATCTTGAAGCAACCTGAGAGGCATTCAAATTAAAAAACTATCATTGCCTCAAAGGGATGCTCAATTCAAGGAATCCATGGTTCGACTGGCACACCATGACAAATGCTCGATTGACTGTATCAGGCTGAGTCCTTCGATATACTCATGACATACCTGTAGAAGACTCACGCCGAAGTCTATGGAATATAATTATGAAGTTTGTAGATTATATCAAGATTTTTGTAAAGGCAGGCGACGGCGGTAAAGGCTGTGTTAGCTTCCGAAGGGAGAAGTATGTCCCAAAAGGTGGCCCTGACGGCGGAGATGGAGGCAAGGGCGGAGATATAGTCTTAAAGGCAACGAGAGACCTGAATACCCTTCTTGACATTGCCTACAGAAAACATTACAGCGCGCAAAGGGGCAGCCACGGCAAAGGTAAAAAAATGCATGGCAAAGATGGCATTGACAAGGTTATCCCAGTGCCTGTGGGGACAATAGTAAAAGATGAAAATGGGACAGTGCTTGCTGATCTGGATTATGATGGAGCTATTTTTATAGCGGCAAGAGGCGGAAAAGGAGGTCTTGGCAACTGGCACTTTGCAAGTTCAACCAATCAGGCTCCAGATTATGCCCAACCTGGTATAGCTGGCGAAAATAGATGGCTGATTCTCGAACTGAAACTGCTCGCAGATGTTGGTTTGGTAGGATTGCCTAACGCTGGAAAATCAACCCTTATTTCTGTGATTTCATCTACCAAACCCAAAATAGCAGATTACCCATTTACTACCCTTATACCGAATTTGGGCGTTGTTAAGGTTGACGACGGAAAAAGCTATGTTGTGGCTGATATCCCCGGAATCATAGAAGGAGCCCATGCAGGTGCTGGATTGGGGCTGCAGTTCCTTCGTCATATAGAGAGAACTTCCATAATTCTTCATCTTGTGGACATTTCCGATATGTCCTCTTCAGACCCCATTGATGATTTTGAAAAAATAAACGGAGAATTAGTATTATATGATAAGGCTCTTTCTGATAAGCCTCTCATAGTTGTTGGAACTAAACTCGATCTGGCAAAGGATAAAATAAGACTTAACAGGCTAAAAGATTACTGCATGAAGAAGAATCAGGTTTTTTTTGCAATATCTTCTGTTACTTCCGAAGGGATAAGGGAGCTAACCAATTATGTTGCTCAAAGGGTCTTTGAATTAAAGAAGGTAAAAATTCAATGATATATAGATTAGTAGTTAAAATAGGCAGCAATATCCTTACTGACAAATCTGGCAAGCTTAACTACAGAAGAATGGCGCTCATTGCAAAGGATGTCTTAAAGGCTACGGAACTTGGGTATGATGTGGTTATTGTATCATCCGGAGCCATTGCGGCGGGAATGCAAAAGCTCGGATTGAAGGTCAAGCCTGAAGAGATACAGTTGAAACAGGCTGCGGCAGCAGTGGGACAGTCGTCATTAATGAGGGCTTACGAGAGGATTTTTAATCGTCTTTCCAAGAAAGTTGCCCAGATACTACTGACAAGAAGCACTTTTTCTGAGAGAATTAGGTATCTGAATGCAAGAAATACAATATTAACCCTTCTTTCTTTTAAAATTATTCCCATTGTCAACGAGAATGACACTGTCTCTACAGAGGAGATAAAGTTTGGGGATAATGACCAGCTCGCTGCACTCGTTTCCGGATTAATAAATGCCGAAAGGCTCATTATTTTATCGGATGTTGACGGGCTCTATTCATCTGACCCAAAGAAAAACCCAGACGCCAAAATATTCTCCGTCATTGAAGAAATAACCCCTGAGATTGAGGCAATGGCAGGGGGTTCAGGCAGCATTGTTGGAACAGGCGGAATGTATTCCAAACTGCTTGCCGCTAAAAAGGCTTTGTCGTACGGCATAAAGGTCAATATCGTCAGCGGAAGAAAATCAGGACTCATATCAGCGGTATTAAATAATGAAAGACACGGCACAGAATTTTTGCCCTATCAGAATCAGAAGATATCGTCTAAAAAAGGCTGGATAGCTTATGCGATAAATCCTACAGGAAATATAATTATTGATGAAGGCGCTGTTGCTGCCATCTTAAGGTCCGGCAAAAGCCTGCTGCCTTCCGGCATAGTCAAGGTAGAAGGATATTTCGATATAGGCGATGGTGTCAACTGTTTGGATATGAACGGTAATAAAGTAGCCAAGGGCATAGTCAACTACTCATCCTTTGAGATAAACAAGATAAAAGGCAGGAAAACCTCAGAAATAGAAGCTATTTTAGGCTATAAGTATTCTGATGAGATAATCCACAGGGATAATCTTGCCGTCATTGCTTAAACAAACTGTCACATGATATAGTCTCATTTTTCCTCTCTCAGTAACAGCGTATTGTCAAAAGTTTTAAAGCAAAAAGCCTTAAAACCCTTGTCCGGTAATGTGTTGCTTTAAAAAAGCTTACCTCCCCATTTTGTCTTTCTCCGACCTTTTTCAGTCATTTCCAGATCCCCCAATCAAGTTGGAGGATAAGCTTAATCGGGGGATCAAGTGTCTTTAAGAAATGACTGGATTCTCTGGTCACCCCCTATTACAATCTTCGGGGGCAGGCGCCAGAGAATGACAGCCTTTATTTTCGTATCAATGACCTTATTACTATTTGTCTCGCGAGGTTTTCATAAAACTTTTGATATTTTTCGGTATTTTTAATAATAATCGCACACCAAACCAGAATAGTCCCATGAAATCTCACCAAACAGGGGGTTAATTCAATTTTTGGAGCCAAAGTTGCGGCGCCTCAAACGAATATGTAATTGTAATCAAAAATTAATATTTGCTTAATATTCTTGAAACAATTCTTTGTTATTCTTCAAGTAATGATTGTTCGCAAACATCACCATAGCAGATATTCTGTTTATACCGTGATGACTATTAGAGAAATCCTCCACACTTTCTATTCCGAAGAAGGTCGCCTTTACTAGTGTTTGTGTTGGGTTTGAATGAGCAAGTTCTTTTTAGGCTTAAGATGCTGGTAGGAATTAAAAAATCTCGGGATGTTTTCCATAGCAATTTTTGTATAAGCACAGAATTTTTGTTTTAGAAAAACTTAATATGCCTAAAAATTGCCAAATTTTCCAAGGAACAAAGTGTATTTACAGACAGTCTGAGGTGGGTTTTTTTATATAAAATCGTTGATGGTCTGCCTTGGGAGAAAATTATTAATTCTTTTATCAAAACATTTGAAATCAAAAGGAGGTGAGAGAGCAAAAAAGTATTTCGACAGGGTTACATCTAAAAAGCATCAAATTTACAAAAGTAAAGAAAAAAAGAGGAGGTTAGTGTATGTTTAAAATTATTCTGTTAAGCGTGATTACTTTGGTATTAACACTTGGTGGGGCTTTCCAAGCAGTAGCAGCAGATAAGATTATCAAGGTTGACGGTTCAAGCACTGTCTATCCTATAACAGAGGGAGTAGCGGAGGACTTTCAAAAAGCAAAAAAGGGTGCTGTTAAAGTCACTGTCGGCATATCTGGAACAGGCGGCGGCTTTAAGAAGTTTTGCAGGGGTGAAACTGACATATCAAATGCCTCAAGACCTATAGCCAAAAAAGAGATAGAAGCCTGCAAAGAGGGCGGCGTTGAGTATATCGAACTGCCGATAGCTTATGACGGTATCGCAGTAGTAGTTAATCCTAAAAATACATGGATAACCTCCATGACCGTGGCAGATCTTAAAAAGATGTGGGAACCTGATGCAACGGGCAAGATTACCAAGTGGAATCAAATAAGAGCAGAGTGGCCTGATGTGCCTATAAAGCTTTTTGCTCCTGGTGTAGATTCTGGGACATTTGATTACTTCACTGAGGCAATAGTTGGGAAGTCGAGGGCATCAAGAACCGATATGACAACGAGTGAAGATGATAATGTTCTTGTTCACGGCATAACCGGCGATAAAGGCGCAATCGGCTATTTTGGGTATTCCTACTATGCAGAAAATCCAGGGAAGCTTAAACTTGTAGGCATTGATGCTGGCAAGGGGCCTGTGTTTCCATCAGATAAGACTATCATGGATGGAACATACAATCCGCTTTCAAGACCTCTGTTCATATATGTAAACAAAAAATCAATCGACAAGCCGGAAGTCAAGGAATTTGTGAATTACTACATGAAAAATGTTCCAAAGATTGCAAAACAAGTTAAGTTGATACCACTGCCTGACAAGGTTTACAAGCTTGCTGAGGAAAGATTTGCTAAAGCCAAGACGGGTACGGTGTTTGAGGGTGAAGCGAAGATAGGAGTTAAGATAGAAGACTTATTGAAGCTTGAGGAAAAAAAGAAGTAACCCAATCTAAATCTAAGCATTAAAATTTAAGTTTTGCAGGGCAGGGTCTTTGCAGTTTATATAGAGGCTTTATAATTTTCGCAAAGACCCGCCCCCCCAAACTTATCTGTTGAAGAAATTCGTTAACCTCGAGATTCTGCGGTTATCAAAGCCTGTAAATCCTCCGTTTTTAAGAAGCTCGACAATATTATCCTGACTTGCTTGCTCTTTAAAGATGGTATAACAGCTTCCCACATCAGAGGGAAGATGGGCGTCAGAACCGCCTGTAAAGCAAATGCCAAGCTTCGTGGCAGCCTCTATCGAGTGCTGATTGAAGGCGTGTATATTGCAGCCGTTATATCCTTCTATCGCAGTAAGCCCTGATAACTTGAAAACCCTGTCACCAATGCCCTCAGCGCCTCTATATGGATGGGCTGGCACAGCTATACCACCTAAGGAATTAATTCGCTCAATAACCTCTTCTATCCTCGAGCCCTTTTCAAGCACTCTATCGGTATTGACTCCAAAGACAAGGCAGTGCCCTTCTCTGGCTGAAAACTCAATTCCTCGAATGATAGAAATCCACTTCTTATATTTTTCTTGCAGGGCGATAACATATTCTGATGCTTCGTAAGAATAATGTTCCGTAAAGGCGATGCCGTCGAGATCAGCTTCAATAGCAAATTCAATAATATCTTCCGGGTCGGAGTCATTGTCTCCACTGTATCTTGAATGAACATGCAAATCGTATTTATACATAATTTTTACTTTAACATCAGAGGCGCCCAAAAAACTACATCTGCTCAATCCTTACTGGTCAGTCCTTAAATTAGCGATACAACTAAAAAGCTTTATAAAATCAAATAGTTAGATACGAAGGGCTGGAGAAGGATTTTTATACGACCCCTTATAAAAGAAAGCTTTATGGAATTTCGGCAAAAGACATTGCCTATAAAGTATAAAGCAAAATTTCAATAAAATTTGGCGACTATAAAAGCCCAGATTTTTGTCAGTAACAGCGGTTTCAGTATCAATCTTTTGGTTTTTTTATGCCTTCTAATATCTTTTCGGCGGTTTTTCTGTTGAACCCCTTTATCCGCATAATATCTTCTATGGAGGCATTTCTTATACTTTCTAAACTGCTGAATTGTTTCAGTAGTTCAAGCCTCCTTTTTTTCCCTATTCCGGGTATGTTTTCAAGGGGAGATTTCAGGAGTTTCTTGGCTCTGAGTTTTCTGTGATATGTAATGGCAAATCTGTGAACCTCATCCCTTATTCCTTTGAGGAAATCTGCCTCGATGCTTTTATCATCTAATGAGATGACATCTCCGCTTAATAAAAAAGCCCTATCAGGCTTTTTAGCGACCGAGATTATCTGAGTATCGATTTTCATTTCTTGAAGGACGCTTTTCCCCACGGATAGTTGGGCTTTGCCGCCGTCAATAATTATAAGCGAGGGAATCCGGCTTTCAGGTTTATTGAATGTTCTTTCGATTATCTCTTTTATCATTGCATAATCATCAACACCTTTGACACCTTTAATTTTGAAATGCCTGTATTCCTGTTTCCTGAATTCGCCCGCTTCCCAGAAGATATATGCCCCTACAGATTCACTGCCTTGAATGGTAGATACATCAAAAGCCCCGATGGATTTGGGAAGTCTTTTCAGGGCAAGTTTCTTTTTTAGATTTGATAAAATCTCCTCAGAGCCTGCCTTTATTCTCGAATTCATCAAAAGATTGGCATTTTCATTAGCCATAGTTAATATTGAAAGCTTTTTTGGTTCGACAGGAACCTCTATTGATAGTTTATCGCCTCTTTTCTTTTTTAGCCACTCCAAAAGAGAATCAATATTATCGGGCAAACAATTAATCAGGATAACAGGCGGAATTATAATCTCCTTAGAGTAGAAAAGTTCTATAAAACTGTGCATTATCTCCCGCTCATCTTCCGTTATGAGATTATTAAGAAAGAACTCTTTTGCACCAATCAAGACTCCGTTTCTTACAAACAGAATCTGAATCACGATGTCACCGCCTTGTTTGTAATATCCTATGGCGTCAAGGTCTCCAAGTTCTGCCGAGATTACCTTTTGTGATTCAAAAGCCCTTTTTATGTTCGCTATTCTGTCTCGGACATTTGCAGCTTCTTCAAATCTGAGTTCCTCTGAAAGCTTTAGCATCTTATCTTCGAGCGTTTTCAACAACTCTTTTTTTTCTCCAGCAAGAAACAATCTGACATCCTCAACCACTTTTAAATATTCATCACGGTTAATCTTGCCTGCGCAGGGCGCAAGACATTTCTTCATCTGGTACTGGACGCATGGCCTGATAGGTTTTTCGAAAGAGTATCCGCATGTCCTAAGCAAAAAGTTTCGTCTGATGAAATCGATAGCCTCCCACATCCCCTGAGCAGGGATGAAGGGGCCAAAATATAGATTGCCGTCTTTAGCGACCCCTCTAACGACCTCGACCCTGGGCCATTTTTCCTTAATTGTGAGTTTTATATAGGGATAGTTTTTATCATCCCTGAGTATAATGTTATATTTCGGCTTATATTGCTTTATAAGGGTAGCCTCCAGTATCAGGGCTTCTAGTTCGTTGTCCGTAACAATATATGAAAAATCCCTTATTATATTCACCATCCGCTTTTTACGGGCATCGAGATTAGCTGAATTCTGAAAGTATGACCTGAGCCTGTTTCTGAGATTTTTGGCTTTGCCGACATACAAAACCCGTTCCTTTGCCCCTTTAAAGAGATATACTCCTGAACGGGTCGGGACTTTTTTAAGATTTAAATCCATAGATTTAATATAACAAGATTCGGTGAATTAAGTTTAAAACCTTGGTTATAAGGTGGCGTATAAAAAATCCTCACCAATCTATTCTGTCGATTTTAAAGCGCCTTTTAGCTCTATCAGCTATTTGGTTTAATAAGGATTGACAATAATTCTCCATGAATTTAGAATAAAGGACAATTATGAAAGACATTGATTTTGCAAGACTTGCAAGAAAGAATATCCAGTCTCTTATGGCTTATGTTGCCAAAGAAACCCCATGCAGGGTAAAACTTGACGCCAATGAAAGCCCTTACTGCCCATTGGCATTAGATGATATATTATCAAAAAAAGATATATTTTTATCTCTGAACCGCTATCCCGACCCCGAATCAAAAGAACTTAAAAAGGCTATTGCGGGCAATCTGAAAGTAAAACCAGAAAATATCCTTATCGGCAATGGCTCTGACGAGATAATTACTTATCTGATATCCGCTTTTGGTGGTCCGGTCCTTTATCCAGCCCCAACATTTGTTATGTACGGGATAACCTCCCAGACTTTTGGACAAAGGCACACTGCCATACCCCTTGATAAAGATTTTGACCTCGACCTTGACAGGATGCTCAAGGCAATTAGAAAGGAAAACCCCAAATTAATATTTCTTAGTTCTCCCAATAATCCGACTGGAAACTGCTACTCTACTGATAGAATACTTAAGATTATCGAGACTTCTAACACCATAGTGGTAGTTGATGAGGCATATCAGCCTTTTTCAAGCAAGAAAGGCTTTTTGCCTTTGCTATATGATTATCGCAATCTTGCAATTTTGAGAACCTTGAGTAAGATAGGTTTCGCAGGAATTAGAACGGGGTATCTGATAGCACATAAAGAACTCATAGAGATCGTTGACAGGACGCGGCTCCCATACAATCTCAATTCACTCTCACAGACGTTAGCTATTATGGGGCTTAATAACAAAAAAATTATAGATCTCCAGATAAAGACTATTGTCAAAGAGAGAAACAGGTTATTCAAGGAACTGGGCAAAATGGATGGTGTCAAACCCTTCCCTTCGGAGGCTAATTTTATTTTGTTCAGGGTGCCTGATGCAGAAATGGTCTATCACAAGCTCATTAAATCTGGGGTTCTTATCAGAAATATGAGCGGTGTTGTAAAAAACGCACTGAGGGTGACAGTAGGCACGCCTGAGGAAAATAATATCTTCCTTGACTCAATTAAAAAGGTTCTCATTAAAAGATAAATTCTTTTTAGAAATTATTTAAAATTACCAACCCTATATCAAGGACGGAGAGATGCAAAAATGAGGAATGGGCAATTTGAGAGAAAAACAAAGGAGACCGATATATTTATTGAGATTAATCTTGATGGTGAAGGGAAATCTGAAATAGACACTTCGATACCCTTTCTTGATCATATGCTTAATCTCTTTTCATTTCACGGTAGTATCGATCTAACGATAAAAGCAACCGGCGATATCGAGGTTGATTATCATCACCTGATGGAAGACCTAGGCATATCACTTGGAGAGGCTGTTAAAAAAGCCCTTGGGGATAAAAAAGGGATAAGAAGGTACGGAGAAGCCACAATCCCTATGGACGAGAGCCTTTCTCAGGTTGTTATAGACATTAGCGGGAGACCCTATCTCGTTTATAAGGTCACTCACCGCGGCAAATACTTAAAAGGGCTTGAGGCTTCACTCTTTGAGGATTTCTTCAGGGCATTCAGCAATCATTCTTTGATGAATCTGCATATTAATTTAAGATATGGCAGGGATGCCCATCATATTTTTGAATCTATTTTCAAGGCGTTCGGAAGGGCTTTACAGATTGCCGTTTCTATTGACAGCAAGAAAAAAGGCATTCCTTCTACCAAAGGAAGGCTTTGAGCCCCTTAGCTATATAAATGGATTTAGTATGGAAAGTTTTTTAAGGTCAGGTTCATTAAAGATAGCAAAAGTGTGGGGAATCCCTATAAGGGTTCATTTTTCATGGCTGATGGTTTTTGGGGTGATATCATGGTCCCTTTCGACATTTTATTTTCCCGAAGCCGCACCCGAGCTTCCAGCCTCTTCCTACTGGATAACTGGCGTAGTAGCATCCCTTCTGCTGTTTGTATCGGTCATTTTTCATGAACTTGCTCACTCTTTTGTTGCCCTAAGATACAGATTATCGATTATAAGCATCACCCTTTTCATATTCGGCGGTGTGGCACAGATGAAGGGCGAACCGCCCAATCCTGAATCTGAATTCAAGATAGCCCTGGCAGGACCGGTGATAAGTTTCATGCTTGCCTTTATCTTTCTTCTCAGCTTTTTATTTAGCCATAATATTATTATTAAGGCTCTTTTTCAATACCTTGCGCAGTTGAATTTCATTCTCGGGGTTTTTAATCTTATACCTGGATTTCCCATGGACGGCGGTAGGGTTGTAAGGGCTTATATATGGAAGAAAAAGGGCGATTTCTTTAACGCTACTCGTAAGGCATCTAATTACGGGCAGAAAATTGCCTTTTTTTTTATAGTGCTCGGGTTGTTTTTGGTGTTTATCGCTGTGCCAAGCGGGCTATGGTTAATGGTAATAGGTTGGTTTTTATATTCGGCTGCCCAGTCGAGCTACCAGCAGGCATCCCTTCAGGAGACTCTTAGTGGAATATCGGTTAAGGATATAATGGTCAGGGATATTGTCTCCCTCCCGCCTGACATATCTCTCGATATAGCTGTCAATCTTTATTTTCTCAGATACGGATTTGGCGGCTTTCCAGTTATTGAGGGTGATAAGCTATACGGATTCGTCACATTGAAGGAAGTCAGGGATATTAGTAGAGACAAATGGCAGTATGTCAAGGTTTCTCAGGTCTGCAAGCCTCTCGATAAAAAGCTCGAGGTTTCTGAAAAGGATTCTGCAATGCACGCCCTTGAGTTGATGATTAATGAGGATGCTGGGCGGCTAATTGTTAGAGAAGGAGAAAGGATCGTGGGTTTGATTACGAGAAACGGGATAGCCCAGTATGTCCAGATAATGGGCAGATAAAATTTTATAGGTGATTTAAAAATGCCAGAAACCAAATTGAAAGTGATACTTCTGAGGGTTACCCCTGAACCTGAGGAGATGGTTTCGATGGCTGCGAAGCTTTGTTACAGCAAGTCAGATATCTCTTCACTAAAGGAAAAAATAAGCAAAAAAGACCAGAAGGCTTTCGTAGAAAAAATAATGAAGATGGGGCACCTGAGCCCTATAGAGCACTCAACATTTACATTCGCCATAGAGGGTATATCGAGGGCTTGTTCTCACCAGCTCGTGAGGCACCGAATAGCGTCCTATAGCCAACAGTCTCAAAGATATGTGAGCGAAGAATCAGGTTTTGATTATATTGTCCCGCCGATTATAAAAAAGGACCCAGAGTTAAAGAAATACTTCGATAATTTCATGTCTGAAGCACAGAAGGCATACAATTATCTCTCCTCAAAACTTAATGAAAAAGGCATAAAAGGCGAACTGGCGAATCAAGATGCCAGGTTTGTTCTACCCAACGCTGCTGAGACAAAGATAATAGTTACAATGAATGCGAGGGAATTGCTGCATTTTTTCAGGCAGAGATGCTGCAACAGGGCGCAATGGGAAATAAGGCAGATGGCGGAAACAATGCTTGGACTTGCTAAAAAAGCAGCTCCGTCAATTTTTTTAAAAGCAGGTCCTGCTTGTCTTTTTGCTCCTTGTCCCGAAGGGGAGTATAGTTGCGGCAAAAAAGAGGAGGTAAGAAAAAAATACAAGGTTTAGCGAGCCCCGCAGCACTTTTTATATTTTCTACCGCTCCCGCAGGGGCAGGGGTCGTTTCTGCCTGTTTTATGTTCTTTTTTAACAGGTTGTTTTGGTTCTGGCGCATCACTTCTGTTGTATTGAACTTTGTGTTCTGCCTTGATGTTTAGCTCTGTTTTTTCTTCTTTTTTAATCTGTATCTTAAAGAGCCTCTGTAAAAGCTCAGCCCTAATTCTCTGAGACATATCACAAAACAGTTCAAAGGCGTCTCTCTTGTATTCAACCAGGGGGTCTTTCTGAGCATATCCTCTGAGCCCTATGCCCTCTTTCAGTTTATCCAGACAAAGAAGGTGGTCTTTCCACTGATTATCAATAGTTTGCAAGTACATAATTCTTTCGAGATAACGCATTGTCTCTGAACCGATTTCCTGTTCCTTCTTTTCGTATTCATTCCTGACTGCCGAACTTAGAATTTCTTTTATCTCTGAAATACTACCTGCATCCTGTAGGGTTATTTTAATACCAAAGAGACCGTATATCCCGTTTTCGAGACCTGCCAAATCCCATTCACTGGAGTCAGAATCATCAGGGCAATAAAGCGAGAGCAATTCGTCAATCTCTGTGTCTGCTATCTCATATATCTTGTTTTTCAGTGATTCGCTTGTGAAAGCCTCTCTGCGGAATGAATAAATCTCCCTGCGCTGCTTGTTCATGACATCGTCATATTCAAGCAAATGTTTCCTTATGTCGAAGTTGTGGGCTTCAACCCTTTTCTGGGCATTCTCTATGCCTTTTGTGACCATCTTGTTTTCAATGGGCATGTCTTCCTGCATGTTCAGAAAGTTCATAATCCCGTTTATCTTGTCCGAGCCGAATACCCTTAAAAGGTCGTCTTCTAAAGAAAGGTAAAATCTCGATGAGCCAGGGTCTCCCTGTCTGCCTGCCCTTCCCCTGAGCTGATTGTCAATCCTTCTTGCTTCATGCCTTTCAGTGCCTATTACATGGAGCCCTCCAGCGTTCAAAACCTGGAGCCTTTCATCTGAGCATATCTTTTTGGCTTTTTCAAGGGCGGCTTTGTATTCATCCTGAGTATAATTATCATTGTTCTTAAGGAAATCTTTTGCGAGACCTTCGTAGTTTCCGCCAAGGACGATATCGGTTCCTCTGCCTGCCATATTTGTAGCTATTGTAATGGCGCCGAATCTTCCTGCCTGTGCGATTATCTCGGCTTCCTTTTCGTGATACTTGGCATTCAGCACGGAATGTTTCAGCCCCTCTTTTGCAAGAAGCTGGCTCAGGTATTCTGATTTTTCAATAGAGGTAGTACCGACGAGCACCGGTTGACCTTTTCGGTGGCAGTTCTTAATTTCCGAGATTACAGCATTAAATTTTGCCTTTTCGGTTTTATAAATTGAATCAGGGTTGTCGACCCTTATCATCGGGGCATTTGTCGGTATAACAACGACTTCGAGGTTGTAAATCTGCGCAAATTCAGCCGCCTCTGTGTCTGCCGTCCCTGTCATTCCAGCCAGTTTATTATACATCCGGAAATAATTCTGAAAAGTAATTGTTGCAAGAGTCTGATTCTCGCTTGCTATCTTAACTCCTTCTTTGGCTTCAATTGCCTGATGGAGACCATCGGACCAGCGCCTGCCAGGCATCAAACGGCCCGTAAACTCATCTACGATGATAACCTCTCCGTCTTTAACGACATAATCAACATCCCTCTTAAACAGATGGTGAGCCCTCAGAGCCTGATTAACATGGTGAATCAATACGATATTGGTGGGGTCATAGAGATTCTTAAGGTTCAGGAGCCTCTCGACCTTCTCGTTTCCTGAGTCTGTAAGGGTAACGCTTTTCAGTTTTTCGTCAATCTTAAAGTCAACATCTGCCTTGAGATTAGGGACTATCCTGTTAATTGTGTAATATTTCTCAGTGGATTCTTCTGAAGGTCCTGATATAATAAGCGGGGTTCGCGCCTCGTCTATAAGAATACTGTCAACCTCATCAACTATCGCATAATTAAGCTCCCGCTGGGAGAATTCCATCAAATCGTATTTCATGTTATCCCGCAAGTAGTCAAATCCAAACTCGTTATTCGTCCCGTATGTTATATCTGCTCTGTATGCCTCCTGCCTAGTGCATGGGCGCAAATGTTTAAGACGGCTATCGTCTGAAATGTATTGGGGATCGTATAGGAAAGAACTGTCATGCTGTATAACGCCCACTGAAAGTCCAAGAAAATGGTATATCGGACCCATCCATCGGGCGTCTCTTTTAGCAAGGTAGTCATTGACAGTAACGACATGGACTCCCTTGCCTTCTAAGGCATTTAGATATACAGGCAGAGTGGCTACAAGTGTTTTGCCTTCGCCTGTTCGCATCTCGGCAATCTTGCCTTCGTGAAGTACTATCCCACCGATTAACTGAACATCAAAATGCCTCATATTTAGAAGTCGTTTAGCGACTTCTCTCACAGTAGCAAAGGCTTCGTTTAGTATGTCATCGAGGGTTTCGCCTGAAAGCAGCCTGTTCTTAAATTCGACTGTTTTATTCCTGAGCTCTTCATCAGTCATCGAAACATAAGACGGCTCAAGGCTATTGATATTATCTACATAGGCAAAGAGTCTTTTTAGTTCTCTTTCGTTTTTTGTTCCGAAGATTTTGTTTAAAATATTGAGCATCTAAATATGGTAAAAAACTGAGGGCTTTTTATGCAAGCGTCATAGACGGGGTCACAAAATTTATTAAGCCTCTATTACATACTTTCCCTTAGTCTTTCTGTAATTTAAAAATTCCTCTTTTTTCGGCTCATACCCTACCTTGCCCAACATTCCGTATGTTAAATCCTTTCCTTCTTCAACGCCAGGCTGGTTGAACGGATTAACGCCGTATAGAAAACCTGTCATGGCGGTGGCGATGCTGAAGAAATGAAATAACTGCCCCAGATGATATTCGTCAATTCTTGGGAGACTGATTGTCAAATTAGGTTTGCCATTTTTAGCTAAGGCTATCTCAGTTGCCTCTTGTTCAATCCTGATCAATTCTGATAATGAATGGCCAGAGAGATAACTCAATCCCTCAATATCTCCAAACACATGGGGAATCTCGATATCTGTTCCGTAATCTTCGACAGATATAAAAACGACAACATAGTTTTCGGGCCCTTGCATCCACGACTGGAGCTGTGAATGCTGATCTGTAGTGCCGACTGAAGGATAGGGAACCAGCCCCTTCTGTTCCTTCCCGAGACTCTCTGCCCACAGCTGGCAGAACCATTCAGACAAACATTTTAGGCGGTCGGAATATGGTAGCATTACTGTTATGTTCCTTTTTTTCAGTTTTTCGAGGAGATATAGGCTGCAAGAAAATAAAAGCGCGGGATTCTCTCTTAACCCAGCGGAAAGGCATCTCTGGCCTATATACATAGCGCCTCTGAGCAGTTCATTTGAATCAATGCCGGCAGTTTCCGCAAGGAGCAACCCAACCGGGCTCAAGACAGAATATCTCCCAACAACTCCGGGATGAATTGGGAGGGATTTTAAGTTATATTCCCTTACAATCTTCCTGAGATTGCCTTTTTCGGGGTCCGTTGTGATTACCATATGCCTTTGAGGTGGCAGACTTAAATTCTTCAGTCTCTGCCATAATACCATGAAAGAGGCGGCTGTCTCTGCCGTGCTGCCTGATTTGGAGATAACATTTATAAGGCTTTTGCTAAGGTCTGCTGTATCAAGGATGTTTTTCAATGTAGCCGGATCAACATTGTCGTATATAAACACCTTCGGCTGTTTGTGGTAATTATGGAAAGGGCTGAGAGCCTCGAGTATTGAGCGTGGACCTAAAGCGGAACCTCCTATTCCAAGAAGTATGAAATTTTCAAATTCGCCTGCATATTTGCCGATTTCTTTAATGGCTGTTATATCCTGCTCGGGCAGGTCTAAAAAGGCAAGCTCAGGGCTCGTTCTGTTAAGAATCATGTCTTGTATTTTTTGAGTATTAATGCCCTTGAAGTCATTATCTGTTAAACCGTTTTCCCCAACTATATCCTGCATAACATTTGAATAAATCAGTTTCATCATCCCCACACCTCCGCAAATCGTTATCCTAAAACGTTAAATAACCACTCCTTATACTAAAAGACAACCTCACTTGACACTTAGCGATAGCCAACCCCACTATCCACTAAATCAAGCCTCCTGCCTTGCTGCTATGAATCCCTCCTTAAGAGTAACTATAAGAGAAGCGACAAAACCTGTCATCAAACCAACCACATTAATTATTCCAAGCATAGCCAAAGCAATAAGCATAATGAAAATAACAAGTATTTTCAGTGCGCTAACTCCTACAATAATCATCTGCCCCATAGGCTTGCCAAGAAATTGCTTAACCACCTTTGATAAAACCCATAGGCTTGCGAGAAATAAGATACCTCCAATCATGACATTTAGGGGAAATTTCCATTCCATAAAAAAAACAGAACCTGCCGCTAATAAAGACACAAGTATCAAGCTCTGTTTAAACGTCTTTTTTATCATTATCTCCATCTGTCAACCTCTCTGCTTTTTTTGCAACCCTGAAAACCTCTCTGAAGCCGGCTATTATCCCGAAAATAAAAAATATAATTGAAAGATATGGGAAGGTATTAAGAAGTTTATCGAGACCATACCCGATTGCAAGTCCAACGAACATGCTTACTACAAGGTATATTCCTACAGTGCTTGCTTCGAAAACTTGTCTAAGAATTGATTTTTCGGGTTTTTGCGGAAGCAATTAATATCCCTTTGAAATAATTTTTTGTATTATCTCCTTAAAACATGGCGCGCTTCTGATATTATCATATGTCTTTGATGTTTTAATATAATGCCAGTTATTAAATCCTTTTTCTATCGCCCTCTGCAGCCACCTGCAGGCTTCAGCCTCATTCTTTAGGGTGGCTTTTAATTCAGCCATGCTGTTTAACGCATAGATATTGTCAGGGCTTATCTCGAGAGACTTTTTAAGGTCAGCCTCTGCATCTTCATAACGGCCTATCAAAAGAAAGGTAAATCCCCTGTTATTAAATGCCATGCTGTTTGAGGGGTCAAGTTCAATAGCCTTACTGTAATCTTCTATGGCGAAATCGTAAAGTCCCATCTCCTGATGAGCACAACCCCTGTTGATATAAGCAAGGGTAAAATTGGGTTTGATCTCGATTGCTTTATTGTAGTCAGATATAGCCCGGATGTAAAGCCCTTTCTGGAGATAAATATTGCCTCTGTTATTGTATGCCCTGTAGTCACTTCGGTTTTTTGATATAGCCATATTGTATTTTGACAGGGCGATGTTGGTTTTATCTCTTTTTAACATGTCAAACCTTTTAAAAAAGCGCGAGTGTCAGGGTATTTTTAAGATTTTATCAAGGAATTAGGTGCTTTTGCAAAAGCTTTTGATTTGTCATTTTAATTTTCTCATTTTCTTGCTTGCTGTAAAAGTGTTTATAAACTTCACACAATGTAGAAAAAAATACACATAAAAGCAAAGAATTATTGCTTTTAAACTAACGTTTTAAACGACTTAATTTTGGCATATTTATTGCTTAGTTACAGAATGAATTTTTATCTTGACAAAACATTTTTAGCATGTTATAAAAATATACTTGCAAAGAATCAGGGGCAGTTTAATGCCCTTGCAAAAAGGAGGTGATGGAAGGGAGAAGATAGAAAAGAGGGTTGTTTTAGAGGTTTTGGGTTTTGGTCTCAAACCCGCCTTTGGCGGGTCAATGCTGAACTAACCTTAGGAGGTTAGGAAGTGAAAAAGTATTTTGCTTTTATTTTGGCAGCCATTTTGGTTTTGGGCTTTTCAGCGAGCGCATTTGCGTTCCACGCTTCAATTCCTGCTGAGACAGCCGCAGTTGCATCTGCAAAAGATGTCCAGATTAGGCTCGGCGGTGAGATCAGGGT